>JACPBZ010000035.1 GCA_016180105.1 Candidatus Woesearchaeota archaeon
AAGGAAAAAAAGGTTTCATTTCAGCAACGCCTTTTTCTTATGGCAAATGGTGGATCATTCCCATAGAGGCTAATATGGGTTTAAACCTACTAGACCTATCGAACTTCAAAGAAACTGATATTGTTTGTGCCAAGATTGCAATAATTAATCTGGAAAACCTAGAAATAACAACACCATCTGGCCAATTTCTTAAAAATAGAAAAATTGGAAATATGGAATACAGATTATGTACGGCATTCGGCGCTAAATTTGGCCCTCACATATCTGGAAAAATCTTGAAAGTGGAAAAGAGAATGAATAAAGAGATTATAGATGTCCTGATCGGTTGCCAGGACTTGGTTTTTTTTGCCGCTATCCCCGAAAATACAAAAGTTTCAGTTGGAGATCTTATTACAACTTCCTGTAGATTTGAAATTTTAGATATTAAAAAGCGGAATGACTGTGATGTGCCTTGAGAAGAAACCAAAGATTTTGAGGAGGCGATAAAATGAGTAGAGATTTTAGTTTTATGGGAGGCAACAGATACCCTCGTGGTGAGGAGTTTTTTGTAAGTTATGCCCTAAAGTATTTTAATCCTGTGAATAAGGAACTATTGCTTAAAGCTGTGAAAATATATTGTGAACCGCAATCAGCTGGCACTTACTTTGAAGATGATTTCAGAAATGATCTCAAAAAATTTATCTTGGGAAAAATAAGGCATAAATGGTTAACAAATACGAGTCTATTGATGGGTTTTTTATTACGTACTTACATAATTACCGCCCAGGCTTATTATAACTTTAAAGGATATTCGTGTGAAGAGGCCTCTTATTTGGCAAATACTTATGGACTTCGTAGAAAACCGTTAGTCACTCAAAACTTGAATGAAATCTATCAGAACAAATACGACCTTATTTTGCCAACAACGTACCTAAAACAATTAGGATTTAATGGAAAAATAAGAAATGAAGAATTATGCAATGCCATAATCTCTTTGAATGAACTCCAAAAACGAAGCTTAGAAAAAACAAAGCTGACGGAAAAGCACTACGACGAAATTAACGCGAAGATCAACGATAGTATGATCGATACATAAGTGAAGTTGCTGTAAAGGTTAAAGACTTTGAGGAGGCGATAAAATGAGTGCCCTTGATATTGAACGTGCTTATACTGATGTTGAAGCGTTTTTTGTGCAATACGCCCAAAGACATTTTAAAACCGTCGATAAAAAGTTGTTAGAAAAAGCGATTGATTTTTCAAAAAACATTGGCCGAATTTATGCACTCCCCGGAACAGAATTCTTCGAAGATATCAAGCACTTTATCAAGAAAAGTATAAAAGATAAATGGATCTGTTCCCTTGGCGAGTTTAACTTTCTGGCAGTTTTTCTCGCAAAAGCGTACGAATACGCTGCGATAGCACTTATTCACTTTAAAGGCTACTCCGCTGAAGAAGCTGCGTATTTCGCGCAAAAGTCTTACTATGCATCTGCCGTAACATTAAAGTATGACGCTACCCTGTATGACGTGTGTAGAGATGACTTAATTTTGCCGGTCTTGTTTCTTAAGCAGCTACGTTTTGGTGGTCGGCCTAAAAACGCAAACTTATACGATGCAATTGCTAAACTAGTGGAACACGAATCAAGCACCGTTTTACATTATGACCTGACTAAAACTCATTATGAAATGCTACACAGTCAACTGCGTGATTACTGAATATTATGAAACACTGCATGAATGAAGTAGCATTGAAAGTCAAAGACTTCGAGGAGGCGATAAAATGAGCAGAGACTTTAGTCCTTGGGGAGGCACTAGGTAGCGATGACTAAAATGAAAAACAATACGACGAAGCTGTTTATCATGGCATTATCGTTAGCTACGGCCATGTTCTCACTCACGTCCTTGGCGTTTGCAGCACCATCAACATACGAAACCTCGGCTTTAGGCAGGATAGTTGGCGATTCTCCGGACGAGTTAGCAAGACAACTTGAGATCTCCCAGGTTGATCTAGGACAGGCCATCTACTTCCCAAAATATACCACTACTGGAGAATTTAATGAGAAAGCCGAAATACTCGAGAATCAGTTTACATCATCGAAAATAGACTTTAACTGGAATTGGGATGACGTTGACGAAGAGATCCAACAACTCAAGAAAAACGGATTTATTGTCCTTGAAGAAGAAGGAAGCGTGGACCCTTTAATAATCAAAGGGAGGCAGCCAAGTGAAACTATTCAATGGGCAATATCATTCGCAAATTGGAAGCAGCTTTTCTTCCTTAATTCAGAGCATTCCGGGACATATTTGCCAAAGCAAGAAACGTTCATAAAATCCTTCGGTCAGGATGCCATAACTATAGCTCCAACTTCATACGCCAGCACTGAATTCACAAAAGCCTTACTGTGTAATCTTGGAAAACCCTCTGTAGGAGAAATTTTTAGACAATCAAGAAACAATTATTATTGGGGCGTAAACAAGGATGAGGAACTGATAGGGTTAACCTTACTCTCATATTCCCTATACGGCAACCCCCTTGCTTCTGTCAAACTTCCGGTTAAAAATGCTAAGACTGTTGAGAAATTATGTGAAACTTACCTGAAGAGTTCAACCGATGAAACAGTGCAGCAATTCGTGAGCTCACAAACAACCGCAGGTTTTCAGAGTGGAAGAATAACTCAAGAGATTGGTAATGGAGCAATCCTGAAAGTTGATGATTTTCACATAATAGCCGTGGAAGGAGCACAACAACGGCTTGTAAGAGACGAGTTGGTTTTACCGCATCAAACAATTGTGACAGAATTTCCCTTAAAGACCGTAGTTACGGGAGTAACCTCTGTAGAATTTCAAGACCCCGTTGATATCACAATAACGGACTTGCCAACTTGGGATGATGGATTTGTGAAGAGAACTTGTTATTACAATACAAAAGAAGCATACATTACTTCCTCACAAATTTTTACTGATGATGGGCAAGTTGTGCTTATTCAAATCAACCCAGTCGAGGTGGTTGACTGCGAGAAGGGCGAGTTCAGGCTTTACAGGAAGGTAACTTATGACATTGACTTCATACCCTATTCTGATGTCATCATAAGGGACGTTGACAGCCCTGCTTCCGGGGCTCCGGGCAGCGAGGCCAAAGCTTCCGTTGAGGTGCAGAACATCAAGGAAAAGTCCACAAGCGGGAAGCTCGTCATTAGGGAAGACAAAAGCGTCCTTGGAGCTGAGGTTGTTGAGCTGTCAGTTGGGGAAAGCAAGACTGTTGACGTGCCGTTCAGCGTTCCGGATGTCGAGGGAGCCCATACCCTTGCAGTGGAGTACCTTGACGGCGAGGAATTGCTCACAAGCAAGAAATTCTCGATCGAGGCGTTCAGGCTCAAGCCCGGCGTCAGCGCGCCTTCCAAGGTCGTGATTGGGGAGGATGCCGAGATAAAAGTAACATTTGCAAACAATGGGGAAACAGGCGTGATAGGGGAAGACGTTATGGTAATAATGGGAGGGCCCCCAACTGAAAGCCTCGTGGAGGGATTGATAGGCTACTGGCCGTTTGAAAACACGGAAGGCCGTCTTGCTGACGATTTTGCCGGGCATGACAGCACCACAGAGACAATCACCAACCGTATTGCAGCCGGGATTAACGGCAACGCGTGGGACTTTGAGAAAGACAACGAGGACTGGGTAGGGCTGCCTGCCGAAACAACGTCAAGCGTCACTGGCAGCAATCCCAGAACCACTTCCGTGTGGGTAAAGCCTGAAAGCATTGAGGCAGTGGGAGCCATAATTGCGTGGGGAGAAAGCAAAAAGGGCTGCGGCGCTGATTTCAAGGCAATAGAGAAAGACTTCGTGGACTACCTTGGCTTCGACAACTGCGGAAACGTCCAGGCACCTGCATCACCGGAAGCAGGCAAATGGCATCACCTGGTATTCACTGACGATGGCAATGAGAGGCAGATTTACCTGAATGGAGACCTCATAGGGACAGGCAACTCGGCTGGCTCAGTCACGGCAGACGCGGCAGACATTGGCGCAGAGCACTGGGACGACACCGGAACGACAAATTCGCATTTCGATGGCCTGATTGACGAGGTTGGCATATGGAACAGGGCACTGACCCCGGACGAAGTGGCTATGCTATACTACGATGGAAAAGGCATTTTCTGCACAGGAGACCCCTGCATCTTCAAGCTCCCGATGATAATACCAGAGACGTATGAGGCTGCATACTCCCTGCTCAAGGGCAGCAGCGAAGTGGTTTCAGGCAACTTTGATGGCATTAAGCTCAACCAGGGAGAAAACATCGTACCCGTGCAGCTGAAGACAGAAGGGCTGGAGCCAGGCAGCTACGCATTCGAAGTAAAAATATCCAAAGGAGACTATGCCAAAAAAGCAGCTTTGCAACTCTTCATAGCAAAGCTTGAGGAAGAAGCCCCGCAGCTTGCAGACCTGCCTGACCTCGAAGTCCTCCAGGGCGCAATTGCAGACCTCAATCCTTCTGCCGTGGACCTCAACGGCGATTACGTCACTTATTCCTTCTCAGAGCCGTTCAACCGTTTCGGGAACTGGCAGACAGGAAAGCACCACGAAGGGGAGTATCAAGTTGACATCGCGGCTAGCGATGGCAAGCTGGAGGACAAGAAGACAATCACGGTCAAAGTGCTGCCCGAGGATAAGGTCAACTCATTTGCCGACAATACGGAGGAAAAAGAATTCACATTTGCCAGGACTAGAGAAGGAAAAACAGCAGACATAAGGCTGCTCAAGAAGGCACGGGTAACAGAGGCAAACATCCTGCTGGAGGCTGAACAGCCGTGAAGCCCTGGCTTTTATTGGCCGCAATTGCACTGCTTGCGCTACTGTCAGCAACTGCAGCTTCAGCATACACAGACTGCACTCCAGCCTGCCCTTCCGGCTACAGCCAGAAAGGCTCGATAGACTGCTCTGAGCAGAAAACGTGCAAAGTCAGCTGCTACAGGCCCCCAAGCTGCGGCGATTACATTGACGAGGTCGAGGAAAAATCAGAAGACACGGAAAACAGCGACTACGTTGAGTTGAGCTATGAAATTGACTTTGGCGTCTTCGAAGACAGGGGAAAATGCAGCGGAAACAGCTGCCTGACGAACTACTGCTACAAATTCCTGATAGACACTGAAGCGACCGCAACATACAATGAAGATCCCAAAGAGCTGGACGACATGGAAACATATTGCGAAGCTGAGGAAGACCTTATTGAATGGTATGACTCAACGCTAATAGACGAAGAGAAGGAGATAAGGCTAGATGGCAAACAAAAGGCCATTCATTCAACACTGGCCACAATTTACCCAAAGGACAAGAAACCTTCACTGAATGCTGGCGAAGCCAGAATAGTGGGAACCAGTATTGGATGGGACGAAGACATTTATTGCGAGTTTGAATCTGATGAAGACGTTGACAAAATCTGGGCAAAGGCAAGGTGGAACCTCGAAATGTACCAGTTCCTGCCTGAGGACACCAAGCAGGGAACGTGCGCAAAAAGCCCCGAGGCGCCGAAGCTGAGCGGAATACCGGACAAGTCAACTCCAGAAGACACTGCCCTGCCGGCAAACTTCATAGACCTGCACAACCATTACTCAGACGGAGACGGCGCCTCTGACCCGCCAACCTTCGCAATCCAATCACAGTCAAACCCAGGACTGATATACTGCCTGATAAGCTCAAACAGGTACGTGAACTGCAACCCGCCAACAACTGACGCCAGCGGATTCACCGACATAACGATAAAGGTCACCGACACTTACAGTAACTCAGCTTCAGACACGTTCAGGATTACCGTAACACAGGTGAAAGATTTCCCGCAATTCTCTGTTGACGCAACAGACGACTCGGAAAAAGGGGTGCCGACTCCAGTTGGAGAACTGGTCACCTTCACGGCAGCAATCCAGGATTCTGACAATGACAACGTCAAGCTACTGATTTGCGACAAGGCTGGCATCAAGGATGGCGAATGCTTGGGCGCAAAATACTGCTCAGACCCGATTTCAGGCACTGAAACTGCCGGAGACAAGCTATGCACTCTTGACACGACAACCCTGGACAAGCCATCTTACGCCTGGACATCATTCGCTTGCGATTCAACCGGCGCGTGCACGGCAGGGGAATCCGACTCATTCTTTCTTGACATAAAGGCGATACAGAACCTAAAGTTCCTTGTTGGAGAGCAGGAAGCCGCAAGCGTGGAAGACGTTTTCACCGGGCAGAAAGAAGTCAACATTGCAGACTACCTGAACGACGAACTCGAAAGCTGCATCCCGGATGAGGAAGGCTACTGCACCATACCTCTCACGATAGAAGCCGAAGGAGAAGGCACAGTGGCGCTCAAGGACCTTGGCGTAAGCTATGACGTGCCAAACGAGCCGCCAGCCCTCGAAGCAGCTGAACTTACGGTGAAAGAAGGAGACCTTGCCAAGCTCACGCCAAAAGCAAGCGACCCAGATGATTTTGCCCTAACTTACTCCTACCCAGAACCCTTCGATGCAGAAGGAAAATGGCAGACAACCTTTGAGGACGCGGGCGAATACGCTCCCGAAGTCACTGTCTCTGACGGCGAGCTTACGGACAAGAAACAATTCAGGATAATCGTCGCGAACGTGAACAGGCAGCCAACAATCGAGTCCTCAATTAAGGATGAGCTTGAAATCAAGGAAGGAGACTCGCTCAAGCTCGACGCAGCAGCCACGGACCCTGACAGTGATGAATTGTCTTTTGCCTGGCACCTTGATGGAGAGGAAGTGTCATCAGAAAGCGCATACACCTACACGCCTGGCTTTGCGGACAGCGGCATTCACTCAATAACCTTCACGGCAACAGACGGAGAGCTGTCAGCATCACTGGAGTACTCAATCAGCGTGGCAAACACGAATAGGCAGCCAATAATGCTATCAGCAAAGCCTGAAAGCAGGACAGCAACGGTTCGCGTTGGGAAACAGCAACTGTTTGAGGTCACGGCAGAAGACCCCGACGGCGAAGAAGTGACCTACAAGTGGCTGCTGGATGGAAAAGAATTGCCAGCAGCAGAAGAGCCAAACTCTTACCTGCTCACTCCACTGGAAGCAGACATAGGAAGCCACGTACTGACAGCCGAAGCAAGCGACGGCAGCCTGGCAGCAACAGAAACATTCACCATAACAGTCCAGGCCGCGCCAGAATGCAACCCTGGAGAGACAAAATCCTGCCCGTTGCAGCTTGGCGTGTGCAAAGGCTCACAGACATCCTGCCCTGACGAAAAATGGCAGCCGTGCGACTACCCAGTCCACAGCGGAGGAAAATACCAGGCCACAGAAACAGCGTGCGACGGCTTTGACAACGACTGTGACGGCCAGACTGATGAGGATGTCAAGAATGCCTGCGGGGGCTGCGGTCCTGTTCCAGCTGAAGCCTGCGGTGACAAGGCTGATAATGATTGTGATGGAATGACTGATGAGGGCTGCCCGTCCTGCTCTGATGGCATACAAAACCAGGGCGAAACAGGCATTGACTGCGGAGGGCCGTGCACGGCTTGCTACGTACCGCCACCTCCGCCTCCACCAGTAGCTCCACCATCGCAACAATGCAGCGACGGAACACCATACAACGCGTGCTCAACCACCAAGCCATACTACTGCAACGGAGCCGGAAGCCTCGTGCAGCTCTGCGGAAGCTGCGGATGCCCGGCAAGCCAAAACTGCCAAAGTGACGGAAGCTGCAAGGCGCCATCCTGCATTGACGGCATCAAAAACCAGGACGAGCAGGGAGTTGACTGCGGCGGCGCTTGCACAAAGCCAGGAACCGAAACCTGCAACGGCAAGGACGACAATAACAATTGCCAGGCTGATGAAAACCTGAATTGCGAATGCCTCGATGGGCAAAAGCAACCCTGCGGCACTGGAGCATGCAGCGGCGGCGAAAAACAGTGCTCAGCAGGCAAGTGGGGAACCTGCAGCACAGACAACAAAAAATCAGCAGAAGTTTGCGACAACACGGACAACAACTGCAACGGGCAAACCGACGAGCTCCTGACAAAGCAGTGCGGCGTTTCCGCCATCGGGGCGTGCAAGCACGGCCAATCAGCCTGCTCATCCGGAATCTGGCAGCCCTGCGTTGGCAACATTGACCCCGTCAAGGAAAGCTGCGGGAACGGCATCGATGACAACTGCAACGGAGAAACAGATGATTACGAAACCTGCAAATGCGAATGCGACCTTGACAGCATACCCTGGACAATCTCAGGAGGATGCGGGCAAAACGGGTGCGGGAACCTTGAAGTGCCAGCCCAAAAGACGTGCGCTGCTGGCTGCCAGATAGCAAGCACCTGCCTGCAGTCAGACGACTGCGGAGAAGGAAACCAAACCCCAATCTTCGATGAAAACCCACCAGACTGCTGCGGCGACCCCTCAGACCCGTGCGGATGGCACGGCGACGGAATCTGCGACTCCGGCTGCGCCTGGGGCCACGACCCAGACTGCAACTAGAACCTGTTCGGCTTCCTCGTCTTGAAGCGCTTGTTAATCAGCCCATCAATGGTCTCTATGAACTCCTGCGCTTCCCTGAAAAGCACGTCAAGGTGCTCGCCCTTTATCTCACGGATTTCCCTGTGCAGTATCTTCTTCTGCAAGATGTAGAACCTGCTGACAGTGTTAGCATACTTCTTGGGCAAATGGTTGGGCTTAATGAACTTCTCCTCAAGCAGGGCAGCAACGTGGTCCGGGCTTGGAGGAGTCTCGCCAAGCATCATCAACGCAGCGTGGGCAGCATCAATGACAGCCCAATACATATCAATGGCTGCCTGAAGGACGTGCCACTTCGCATTGTGCAGCGTCCTCGGAGCCCTCGCGAAATAAGTCCACACGGCCTCCTCGCTTGGCCTTATACGGCCACGGGCAAGAAGCGCCCTCAACGGGTCAAAAAAGCCAGTGTCAAGCAAAGCAACGCCATCGCGAAGAATATTCATCCCAACAGGGTCACCAGCGCGAACATACTCCCAAAACGTGGTAAGCTTAATGGTCGTAATGTGCAGCCTTGTCGTGATTTCAGTAACAAGCCTTTCAACAATGATGCGGTAAGCCTCCACAAGCTCCTGGGTGGGCATAATGGTGACGTCGTCAATGACCACCAGAACATCTATGTCCCCCCTCTTGGTAACAGTGTGCTTGGCAGTGCTGCCGAAAAGCACGATAGCCTTCAGAAAATCGCCAAACTCCTTATGCATCTCCTTAGCAAAGCGGTAGGCAATGCCAAGCTCATTCCTGTTATAAGCCTTGATGTTAGGATTATCAGACTTTGGTATGGTAAATTCCATCTTCACCCTCTTTTTTATCTAACTAATCCCCTTGCGTATTTAAAAATATATCGGCTTTCGACTCTTGCGGCAGCAAAGGCTTTATTAAAAGAAAAGCAGTGCCACTTCACTATGTATGAAAGCTATTTCGGCAGCAATCCAAGGACATACGCCTCCGGCCATTCAGGTCTCGAGGCGGCAGTGAGGGAGGCAGTCCAGTATCGGGGCCAAGGCCAGGCTTATGATACCAGGCTGCCCCAGGAATACGCCGCAACCATAACACCTCCTTTCCAGCACAGCTATGAAACTTCCACTTTGGCGGTTGCCGAGAAAAGCAGCAGCCAAGCCCAAGTGGCATACGACTCTCAGCCAGTCACCTTCCTAAACCCATCAAGGCCGGCAACATCATTCATTGGAGACGCAGCACAAATCCCTGACCTTATCAAGGAGGCGTTTGCAGCCACGACAGGAAGGCAATTCCCGCAAGGCATAGCAGTCACGGTAGCACCGCGAACAATACTGCAGCAAATGCACAAGCACTTCTTCTCACAAGGCGTTGTAGGGCTTTCGTTTAACGCCTCACGGGAAGTATTTGCGGTCGCAGGCAACCTCGATGAGGTAATGCTCGTGATTGGCCACGAGCTCGGCCACATACTTTCACCAACACTGGGCAACGCCCACTCCGAAGAGGCAAAGGCATTTGCCTTCGAGGCAGCCTGGGCTTCGGCAATCTTCGAAAAAGACATAGGCGGGCTGAGAACAAGCATAAACTCCGCAGCGCTTTCCCTGAAGCCAGCCCAAAACGGCCTCCACGACCTAGCATTCGCCTTCGTGAAAGCCGCGACAATAGCGGGAAAGGAGCCCTTGCTGCTCCACTCAGAGCTTTCTGCCGAGCAGCTCGACCTTGACAGCGATTTCAACACGCAACTCCCGCAGCAGCCAATGAGCTACGTGCCATTGATGAGCTCTTCGACCCCGCACTATCACAGCGGAGGCTACCTCAACAAGAGCAGCGTCCAGAACGTGCCCTGGCTCACGAACTTCTCCTGGGCAGACCTGGGAACAGGCATTTACGGAATGTACCTCCCAATGACAGCCTCAATATTCCTGAACGAAAAACTGCTGAAAAACAACCTTGAGCAGTTCCACAAGACGCTCGGGCACGAGTACATACTTCATCACGTAATGCAGCTGCCTGACGGCTACGTCACCGAAATCCTCGAGCAAGCAATATTCTGGGAGAAGGAAGAGAAAGACAAGTACAAGAAATAAACGCCAGGCCAGTTTTTGCACAGCAAAACTTTTATTAAGCAGCCTTGATAGTTCACCCTGAATGAAAAAACAGCTCACCACCGCACTTTTTCTACTCTTAAGCCTCACAGCCGTTGCTGCAGCAGACTTCTCAGAATACCCTCAGCAATTCATTACAAACGGCAACTTCAACGGCCAGATAGTCGTAGGCGGGGACAATGCGCCGGCCACTGACGCGCTCGCGGCAACAGAGATAGCAGTGACGCTCCAGCAATATTCCTCTTCAAGAATTACGGCAAAAACTGAAAGTGAATTCGACGCGTCCGTGAACGCAATCCTGATTGGCCTGCCCTGCCAGAACTCTGCCATTGCCAACATCCTTGGCACAACAAGCTGCGACATAGGACTTGCAGAGGGCACGGGTTATCTCAAGTTCGTGGAAAAAAATGGCAACATATTCCTCATTGTCACAGGTAAAACGGCCGCAGACACTAGAAGGGCAGCGAGAGTGCTGGCAAAATTTGACAACTTCGCCCTGACAGGAAACGAGACAACGGTCACCGGAAGCCTGGACAGCCCAAAAACCCAGGCTGCACAGCCACCGCAGCCAAAACCAGCAGCGACTCCAGACTGCACGACGAATAACGACTGTGCTGCTGACAAATGGTGCCTTGCAGGAAAATGCGCAGAACTGGGCTGTCCGGAAGGAACAAAAGCCGAAAACCACGACTGCACATCGATCAAGGAAGAGAAAAAAACAGAAGCCGCCAAAGAACCACCTTCCGCAGTTGCAGCGACGAAAGAAACGCCACCAGCACAACAATCAAAAAATGAGCCGCCTGAGCCAAAAAAAGGCTTCTTTGCAAAGCTGGTTTCATTTTTCAAATCAGTATTCTCATAAAAGGTGCAACATGATAAAAGCAGTGCTATACGACCTCGACAACACCCTGATTGACTTTATGGGGATGAAGCGAAACAGCTTTGAAGCAGCAATAAACGCAATGATAAAAGCAGGAGTCAAGACAAGAAAAGACAAGGCAATGGAAATCCTGCACGACCTCTACAGGCAGCACGGCATAGAGCACCAGAAAATATTCCAGAAATTCCTCCGTGCTGTCCTCGGAAGGCTTGACTACAAGATACTTGCAGAAGGCATAGTGGCATACAGGAGAATGCAGGCAGGGATGATGATGCCCTATGCGGAAGTCGTGCCCACGCTCAAGCTGCTGCGAAAAAAAGGCCTCAGGCTCGCCATAGTGTCAGACGCGCCAAGAATGAGGGCGTGGCTGAGGCTGGTTGAAACCGGCCTGCAGGATTACTTCGATGCGGTAGTTTGCCTTGAGGACACCGGAAACCTCAAGCACACGGGCATCCCCTTCAGGAAAGCACTTAAGCTTCTCAACCTCACGCCACAGCAATGCCTAATGGTGGGAGACTGGCCCGAAAGGGACATCGTGGGGGCACAGAAGCTTGGCATAAAAACGGTGTTTGCAAAGTACGGCACGACAAAACGGATATCAAACTCCGGGGCTGACTTTGAAATAGACTCTGTTTCAAAAGTGGCTACTATAATCTCACAAATAAGCCAGCAGCCCCAGTAGTCCAACAAACAGCAGGTATAATCCCACAAGGACCCTTAACAGGGTTGGGAAGACCAGTACCAATACTCCTGCCACTATGGCCAGAAGAGAGCCCAACAGGCTAGTAACTTCAACGCTCACAAACGCCATTAATAATCACCCCCAGTTTAATACCCGCCGCCACCGCCAGCGCTAACCTGCTCCGTGATGGTGACTCGCCCGGAAACTATTGAGACGTTCTGCTGCGGCTTTATCTTGATGCCCACGCCGACCTTGCCTGAGGCGTCCATTCCAACCTTCGTTGAGGCAAGGAGCTTGCCGCCGCTAATCAGCAGCTTGTTGCCGCTTCTAACCTCAACGGCCGCGTTCTCCCTTGTCTCAAGCCTTATCACGGGCGCAAGAATGTATTCGCCACTTCCTGTCATGTGAAGAGACTCATCAAGAATAAAGTCCAGGAGTGCAGTTGCAGTGCCGTTCTCATTGACAACAACCCTTCCAGCTATCTTCATCTCGCCTGAAGGCACTTTTGCCTCCCTCGTGCCGTTGGCATCAGTAACCATAACCTTCGAAATGCCCAGCCTCACCTGCTCGTAAGTGCCAGGCTCAATGTTCACGTCAGCCAAAAGCTCATTAGTTGAGGTTGCGTTGAGCTGCACAAGGTCAAATGTCCTCGGAGTTTGTCCTCGGAGTTAAAGAAACATCCACCCAGCCCTTTGCAGAGTTGTGCACGCTCACGTTGTCAACAGTGACCATCACGCTGCTGACTGAGGAAGCCTTAACGGCCTTGTCAGTCACGCCAACAACCAGCCTGCCCTTCCCGGCAACGCTCACGGGCATTCCAATTCCAATCTTTATTTTTCCATTCTCGATGTCAAGAGTCTCGTTCAGGCCAATCTTCAAGCCAACGCCAACATTACCGGAAATGTCCATTCCCACCTTGGAACTGGCTGTCACGCTCCCACCACTAACCACAACATCGCTGCCAGACCTCACCTCGACATCAGCATCGTGCCTAGTCTCAACCTTGACAACAGGCGCCATCACATACTCGCCGCTGCCTGTAACGTGCAAAGACTCATCCGCAATGAATTCAAACGTGGCTGTCGAAGTAGTGTTCGCATCAACTTCAAGGTTGCCAACAACTTTCAATTCGCCAGAAGGCAGCTTTGCCTCGCGGCTTCCTTCAGCATCAGTAACTACGACTTTGGAAATCTGCAGCCTGGCCTGCTCATACCTTCCTTCCTCAAGCTGCACATCGGCAAGCAAAGCGTTCTTCCCTTCAGCCTTAAGCTGGAGAAGGTCGTAAGTCCCCGGAGTTGACAAAACAGCCACCCATCCCTCAGAAGCGCTGTGCACGCTCACGCTGTCAACAGTGACCTTGACACTTGAGACAGAGCCCATATTGGCAGCCGCGTCAGTAATCACGAAAACAGCCCTCCCTGTAGCGTTCACTTCAGCATCGCCAACGGGCGCCTGCACCCCTGCAGTGCAGCCCGCCACAAGCACAACCAGAACTAACAGAGTCATCAACGTCGAAAGAGTATTCCGCATTCACATCACCTTTTGCAGTGTTTAGTTTTCCAAATACTTGGATGCCTATACATTAGAACAGATCTTAAATATTTTGGTTAACTTTTATATAAAATATAAATTATCCCTTCTTCCTCATTTCTTCAGGCATGGCGCTTTCGTCCATGTAAACCACTTCCCAGATGTGCCCGTTGATATCCTGGAGAGCGCGGCTATACATCCATCCGTGGTCTTGCGCCGTCCTGTATTCTGTGCCGCCAGCCGCTATGGCATTGCTTACCATTTCGTCCACTTCCTCCCGGCTTTCAGCCGATAATGCCAACAGGGCCTCAGCGCTTTTCCTGGCATCGCAAATGTCTTTGCCAGGAAGGAAGGTCTTGAAGAATTTCTCGACCAGGAGCATTACGAAACTATCCTTGCCAATAATCATGCAGGTCGCATTTTCGTCAGTGAACTGGGGATTAAACTTGAAGCCCAGCCTCGTGAAAAACTCAATTGTTTTCTTCAGGTCATTCACTGCCAGATTGACAAAAATTTGCCTTGCCATTTAAATCACCCTCCCCCGTTCTCAAGCAATGCCTTCAGCTTTTCCAAATCAATTTTAACCATCCTTGCATCCTCAGCAAACATCTTGTCTGTCATGCCTGGCCGCAAATATAATGTAAACACTAATTCGCTCCCGTTGCCGTTGGCAACTACGCGCATTGGATTATGAAATATCTCACCCGAAGGCAAAGTGACGTCGTGGTCCAGGATGCCGAACTTGTTTTTCTCGGCAAACTTAATCTTGATCCTTCCCATGGGGGACTCGGCAATCCAATCGCCATTAACCTGCCTTATGGAACCGCCAAGCCCGGCAGCCCATTTTGGCAGATTCTCCGGGTTGGAGGCAAATGCGTAAACATCATTTGCCGCACAATTAATTGAAACGGTTATGTGCTTAGCTTTGAGTGTCACTGGCTACACCTCAGGCCTTCCCTCATATGCCCTTTGCAATCCCGCAATGTCAAACTTTTTCATTTTAAGAAACGCTTCGGTCACACGCGCCAGTCGCTTCAAGTCTTTGTCAGCCATCATCTCGTCCATAAAAGCTGGAACAATCTGCCACGAAAGGCCGTACTTGTCCTTGAGCCAGCCGCATTGCTCGGATTCAGGGACGTGGGATAGCTTGTTCCAATAGTAGTCAATTTCCTCCTGTGTTTTGCAATGCACGATGAACGAAATGGCTTCGTTGAAAGTAAAGTTGTGCTCGCGGGCGCTGCCATCCATGGCACCAAACTCCTGGCCTTCAAGGACAAAAGATGTGTACTTTACCGTCCCTTCCTTATCCGACCCCTCCCCTTTGCCATATTTCATCATGGCATCCACTTTGGCATTTTTGAAAACTGATGTGTAAAAATTGACTGCCTCCTCTGTTCTGCCACCCGCCTCATTCACGAACAAAAGTACCGGAGTAATCACTTGCTTTATTTCCCCATCTCCGGCATAAACCACCTGCCACGAGAGGCCATACTTATCTTGTACCCATCCGTACCGTTTGCTAAAGGGATATTCCCCGAGCTCCATTAGCACGGTCCCTCCCTTGGATAGCTTTTCCCAGATCTTATCGACTTCCTGCGTTGTCTTGCATTTGACATGGAATGAAATAGATGGATTGAACTTGAAAAGCGGGCCGGCACTGATGGCCATGAATGACTGCCCTGCAATCTCGAAAGAAACAACATCACAATCGCCCGAGGGCGTATCGTGCAGTGTCGTTATGTTTTTTATTTTTGATTCAGGGAATATCGAGGTGTAGAATTCTGCGGC
Organism: Candidatus Woesearchaeota archaeon; assembly: GCA_016180105.1. Classification (GTDB taxonomy): domain Archaea; phylum Nanobdellota; class Nanobdellia; order Woesearchaeales; family UBA10216; genus UBA10216. Next base: position 15,438 of record JACPBZ010000035.1, read on the forward strand.
ATCCTTGGCTTCCTTGTCAAACCATAAGTGTGGGGTTATCTTTTGCAATAAACTCACCCCATAGCAGCTGGCTGGAGCATGCCCACCTTGTTGCCTTCTGTGTCCTGGAATGAGACGTATGTGCCAACCCCTGGTATGTCCATAACCTTGCCGAGTATCTTGCCCCCTTCCTTTTCTACCTTCTTGATGTGCTCTTGGAGGTTGTCCACCTGAATTACCACAGACGTAGATTGCATTAGCGGATCATCTGTCTTAGGGAAGAAGCCGCCATTGATTGTGCCAGGCTTCTTAACCATCTGATTCTCATCAGTTTCGGTAGTTGTAGCGAGAACATAGTTGCCCATCTCCTCACCAAGCAACTGCATCTGCCAGCCAAACACGCCCTCGTAAAACTTAGCAACGCGCTTCCTGTCAACTGCAGGCATCTCAAAGTGTATCACAGGATTCATTTATGTCACAATGATTTTGGGATTTATAAAATTGCCGATTAAGGATGTCCGTAAATCTTCGCGTTCCTGGGATTATGAGGACTACTTCGAAAATTAATAAAAAAATATGTCCAGAAGACTTAACAGCCCCGAAAACCATCATCTTTAAATAGAACCTCTTGTTTACTTTTTGGCAGAAGTTGGGAGTTTTTAGATTCTAAAAGTGGAAGGTGAACGAAATGGATGAAGAACAGCATCAGCACCAGCACGTCAACATCGAAGTGCAGAACGGCGGAGACTTCTTTGCAGACCAGGTGAGCGTCAGCCACAACCCATTAAGATTCATACTCGACTTCACCAGGACAACGCCCAGGATTGACGGCTCAGCGACATCGCAGCCGAGAATAGTGATGAGCCACAACGTGCTCATCATCGACCCTTACCTTGCGCTGGAATTCATTGACGTCCTGAAGGACAACATCGCAAAGTATGAGAAACGATACGGCAAGATCGCGAGGCCAGCGGCCCTGAAGAAAGTTGACGATGAAATGAAGAAAGCCGGAAAGATAGACAGCATTTCCAGGCAGGAATACTTTGGATAACTTGGAGGGATGAAAAATGGCGCAGATACAACCAATCTTTATCTTGCCGGAAGGCAGCCAGAGGACAACTGGAAGGAATGCCCAGCGGGCTAATATTATGGCTGCGAAGGCAGTCTCAGAGACAGTAAGGACAACACTGGGGCCCAAGGGAATGGACAAGATGCTGGTGGACAACCTTGGAGACATCGTCATCACGAATGACGGCGTCACGATTCTCGAGGAAATGAACGTAGAGCACCCAGCCGCGAAAATGATAGTCGAGGTCGCGAAGACCCAGGAAGACGAAATTGGAGACGGCACCACAACCGCAGTCGTAATAGCAGGGGAATTGCTCAAGAAGGCAGAGGACCTGCTTGACCAGGACGTCCACCCAACACTGATAGTCAGGGGATACAGGATGGCTGCTGAAAAAGCGCTAGAAATCCTGAACAAGATTTCAGAGCCAATCACAGAGAAAGACACAGAAATGCTTGAAAAGATTGCAATGACAGCAATGACCGGCAAGGGCGCCGAGAAGGCAAAGGAACTGCTTTCAAAACTGGCAGTCAGCGCAGTAAGGCACGTTGCCGACACTCAAGAAGGCAAGCTGGCAGTCAACAAGGATAACATCAAGATTGAGAAGAAAGTGGGAGGCAGCGTTGAGGACTCCGAGCTAGTCGAAGGCATAATCCTCGACAAGGAAAAAGTCCACCCAAGCATGCCGGACACTGTAAAAAACGCCAAGGTTGCGCTGCTTGACGTTGCAATTGAGGTAAAGAGCACGGAAACTGAAGCAAAAATACAGATAACAGACCCAAGCCAGCTCCAGGGCTTCATAGACATGGAGGAGAAAATACTCCGCGACAAGGTCGAGAAAGTAGCCAAGTCAACCGCAACAGTAATGTTCTGCCAGAAAGGCATTGACGACCTGGCACAGCACTTCCTGGCAAAGAAGGGAATCTACGCAGCCAGAAGGGTAAGCAAGAGCGACATGGAAAAGCTCGCAAGGGCAACAGGCGCAAAGATAGTAACAAGCCTGGATGACCTGTCACCATCTGACCTGGGAAACGCGGGAGTTGTCGAAGCCAAGAGAGTAGGAGATGAGGATATGACATTCGTGAAGGACTGCAAGAACGCAAAAGCAGTCACCATCCTCATAAGGGGAGGCACAGAACACGTTGTTGACGAAGTAAAGAGAGCCATCGAGGACGCAATAGGAGACGTGGCCTCAGCGCTGATAAGCGGAAAGGTCGTTGCCGGCGCAGGCGCAACAGAAACCGAACTGGCAATGCAGCTCAGAAGGTATGCAGAATCACTCTCAGGAAGAGAGCAGCTGGCAGTCAACGCCTTTGCAGAGGCAGTGGAGATAATCCCAAAAACCCTCTCAGAGAACTCCGGCCTAGACCCCATAGACCTCCTGACAGAGCTCAAGAGCCAGCACGACAAGGGCAAGAAGTGGGCTGGAATAGATGTCTTCACTGGAAAGATAATGGATGCCTGGAAGGAAGGCGTTCTGGAGCCGCTAAGGGTAAAAACCCAGGCCATAAGCTCCTCAAGCGAAGTCGCGGGAATGATTCTGAGGATTGACGATGTCATTGCCTCAGGCAAATCAGACTCAAGAGGCGCTCCGGGAATGCCTCCCGGCGGCCCCGAAGGCATGGGCGAATACTAAGTTCGCTTAAACAATGACTACAGAAATTTGTTCGTTTAAGACTTAATTTAGTATACTTAATTGTATACTGTTAGCCTAAACAATCTACTTTCAAAGTTATTTATGGTTAAATTTGTAACAGTATGGACGTTAGATTAACAAAGTTTAAATAATAGAAGTGCTTTTCAAAGCCATAAGGGGAATTTAGCGGGAAGCCAAATTTCACTAAGCAAGTTAACAAAACTGGTATTAAAAATTTGTCACACATCACGTTCCTGCCTCCTGGGCGTAAGCGTTTTGCACACCTCTTTTTCGCTTACGCTCTGGGGCAAGGAAATTTTATTTCTTCATTGGGTTCATACCCCGCACCCCTGGTGCGATATCATCTCCCAATGAAGGACCAAACACCCTATCATACCCCACAGCTTGCTGTGGTTGGGTGTTTGATTTCTTAGAAAAAATTAACAAAGTTTAAAAACACCCTTTACGGAGTAAGCTTATCAGTCAAAAGAGCGTGCTAAATGAGTGTTGAACACATAGTTGGGCCTTCAAGCCGGCCGATAAAGGCAGGAACCGAAAAGGAGGCGCTGAAGGAAACCGTTGAAGAGCTAATCCTTGCAGTAAGAACGCTGGTAAGCGTTTTTGAGAAGGCAAAGGATGAAATAAAGGCAGAGCCAACCCAGCAGGTACTTATGAAGCTTGATGAACTGACAATTTACAACAAGCAGCTAATTGAGCAAAACAGGGAGATTCTGGAGCAGACTGGCAAGGTTTTGGAGCAGAACAAGGACGTTGCACACTCTTTGCTGATGCTGCTCGACCTTCACAGGGAGCACCTTCCTGAGATTGCGAAGCACACAAGACTGACTTCTGAAGTAAAAAGGATTTCGCCAGGATTTCCAGGGCCAATGCCAACAAGGACGCGAGGGTACCTTAGAGCTGATGAGCAGTGAGAAAATGCTTAACAGTCCCGTGAGCCACTTCTTCAGGCACGCCTTGCTATCATACAAGGAAAGCAGCGTCAAACTCAAGCAGCAGGCGCTAAGGCAAAAGCTGGGCTACCTCGAATCTGCCTTGGAAAGAATGCAATCAGAGCAGCCAAGCCACCCCAAGGTGCTGGCAATGCTTGAGCGCATAAGAAAAATAAGGGAAAACCTTCCTTAAATGTCCTTGCCCATCACAGTCTTCCTGTTATTCGAATGGGCCCGTTCAACAGCTTTTTCAACAAGCTCGAGCACTTTGTCATTCGCTGCCTTGAGGAAGTCTCCTGAGATGCTCTTCACGCTGTAGCCTCTCTTCCTGCTAACTTCCTTCACTGCCGTAACGATGTTGGTTTTAACGACAAGCGACATTTTTGGCACCTACGCGTGGCAATAAATGAACGACAGCTTGTTATCTTCCTTTTTTTCAAGCTTGCAAAAGCCAAACCTCGTGAATTGAATGATATCACCAACTTCGATTCCCGCAACAGCCGCTTCTGCCAAGCCCTTGCTGATGCTGGCATCCGGCATAAGCACCGTGGCAGGAATCACCTTATCATCTGCCGGCAGCCAATGAATTATCTTGCTGCCTTTCATCCTGTAAGTCTCGTAGTCAATGGAATCAAATGCAAGGCCGCCGTTCTTCCTGAAGTTAAGGCAGTCCATCAGCCTCACGATGGAGCCTGCCTTAAGCTTTGCGATTTCACCAGAATCCTTCTCTGAAACGTAAAACCTGTCCTTCACGTGAAACTGCCTGCTTTTGCTGGTTTCAATGTCAGGGTGAAGCTTGAGCTCAACAGTCCTTTCAGGAGCGCCCTTGACAGCGATTGCTTGCGGGTTCTCAACATAAAAATAGCGGTTGCATCTTGGGTCAAGCACTTTCCTGTTAATGGCTGAGATGAGCTTCCAGTCAAAATTGGTCTCGGTAGGAGACAATCCGACCTCAATTGCAAGCTCCCAAAACGTCTCGGGCTGGATGCCTCTCCTTCTCAAAGCCTTGATTGTGACAAGCCTAGGGTCATCCCAGCTTGAGATGACGCCCTGCTCCATCATCTGCCTTATCTCCCTTCCCTGCGTTATAGCGCCCTTGACGTTAAACCTCCCGTACTGAAGGACAGTCTGCCTCGGCAGCTTGAGCAGGGACTTTATGGTGTCCTGAAGCTCCACCCTCATTGTGCCAAATTCACTGCTCCTCATCACGTGGGTTATGGCCATCACGCCATCCTCTACAGAGTTTGCAAAATCGTAAAGGGGCCAAACGCAGTATTTAGTTCCCTGAAGATAATGCTCAACGAATGTCACCCTGAAAAGAACAGGGTCACGCATAACGTGATTGAGGGCCTGCATATCGCCCTTGAGCCTGAGGACCGCCTCGCCTCCCTTGTACTTCTTGGCAAGCATATTCTTCCATTCCTCAAGATTTTGCTTTGCATCCTGATTCCTGTCGCTGCAGCCAAAGCCCTCGTGGCGAAGCTCGCGCATCTTCTCCTGGCTGCAGGAGCACACGTACGCATTGCCCTGCTTTATCAGCTTTTCAGCATACTCATACAGCATTCCCACGTCATTGCTGATGTGGCTTACCTTCACGGGCTGAATCCTCAGGAACTTCATATCATCAAGCATTGCATCAGCGTATTCCTTCCTCGCGAGCTCTGGATTCGTGTCCTCGAACCTCACGTAGCACTTGCCCTGGTACTTCCTGGCGTACATATAATTAATCAGGAAGCTCAAGGCGTGCCCGATGTGAGCGTATTTCGAAGGCTCAGGCGGAATCCTTGTCACAACCGAGCCGGTAACCGCGTTCTTCAACTCAGGCAAGTCAGTCTTCTCAACCTTCTTCTTTTCCAAGAGCCCAGGCGCAAGCTTTTCAAGCTCAGAAACCTGCCTTTCAGGCCCCAGCGCATTGACTTCCCTTATCGAAGCTGCAACGGCAGCGCTAACATCCTTGATGCTTGGCTTGAGAGAGGGATTTTCAGCAAGAATTTTTCCAATAACCGCGCCCGGATTAGCCTTGCCGCCAAACTGGGCCGCGTTCTGCAGCGCATACTTCCTTATCGTAGCATCCAAATCCTTAGGCAGCGCCATATGAAAGTGTTTCTTTGGGAGCGTATTTAAAGTTTGCTTCAACAAAGTATTTATACAACCATTTTTGCACTCCGCCCTGGACCGGGCCGGTAGTTAAACCTGGTATAACGCGCCGCTGGCCGCGGTGAGGCTTCGGGTTCAAATGACAACGATGTCTGAAAGTCCCGACCGGTCCACCTTTTCTAAAAGTTTAAAATGAGACGTTGATTACCTTTTTGCTATGGAACTTATTGACAGGATACACCAGGTAGCAAAAGAGCTGGGAATGGATAGACGCATCCCTGAGCTGGCCAATAGGCTGATAAACGACCAAAGACCTGTTCTTGAGCACGCTTACGTTTTCGGCCAAACTGAAGACAATGAGCAGTCAAGCTTTCAAGCAGCAAGAGCAATGCAACAAGAAGGCATTGCGAGGAAATTTTGGGTAATTGAAGGCATAGAAGCTGAAGGATTTCCAGGATATCAAGCGTGGCATGAGAGGTTCGGAAGCATGGTTGGAACGGAAAATGTTGCTTCCTTGCCCTTTCCAACTTGGGTACAAAAGTCTTTTTGGATGTGGGAATATTGCGACATCAGGACAAAAAACTTAATCAGAGCCCACTGCAATGTTAACACGTTGAGTGAGTCCCAATCGCTGGTTGAAATGGCAGTCACCAGTCATGTCCCCGCGTTGTATGTTGTTTCACCGCAGTTTCATTTCCTAAGGGCGTGCATGACAGTAATGAGCGAAGCCATAAACGCCAGCCACCGCGGCCACAACGTCAGAATATTCAACTACCTCGGGACTTCCCTGCCTTGGGAGGAGACAGTAATACATTCACAAGGCACTCAGGAAATGACACGGGCGCAACTCGTAAGGAAAGAACTGGAGAAAATACCTTCCTACAAAAACATCCTCCCTGTAAAGGACATTATGGAATACATAGACAAGCGTACATTACCGCAAAAATAGCAATCTTCAAATAGTGGCTACATTGGCTCTAAAATATGAACAGGGGATTATTCTACGCTGTCCTTTCATCGCTGTTCCTCTCAACAGGGTTCATATTCGCAAAGCACTTTCTCCAGTACACCAATCCGGAAACGCTCAACACGCTGTGGTTTGGGATAGCCTTCATCGCGTCGATTTTCGTCTTACTTATCCGGAACTTTGGAAAAACAGTCAGGGCGTTCAGGCAGCACTGGAAGGACGGCCTTATTGTGGGAGGGGCAAACGCCGTTGCAGCCGGATTATGGTTCCAGTCAATTAACATCACAGGCCCAACCCTGACAGCATTCCTGGTAAGGTTCAGCACCATTTTCATAATAATCCTCGGAATACTCTTCCTTAAGGAAAAGCTTCACCTGCACGACATTATCGGCATCCTGATTGCACTCATTGGCGCATTCACCATTAGCTTCAGCAACGGCGAATACCTCGCAACCGGCACGATTGTCGCTCTGGCAGCATCCCTTGCGATAGCAGTGCACCAGGTGCTGTCGAAAGTATACGTCAAGACAATAGAGCCCTTGCTTCTGGTGAGCCTAAGAACGCTATACACTGCGATCTTCCTTGGCACATACGCGGCTGCCTTTTCCAAGCTGCAACCTTTCCCAATAGAACAACTACCCTTGCTGACTGTTGCAATAGTCATAAACGCCGTTTTCGGCTTTGTCTTTTTTTACAAGGCGCTTGAACTCGTGGATGTCTCAAAGGTCGCCGTGATAAGGACACTGGACCCCTTTGTTGTAGTAATCTACACAATGGTCCTTTTCCAAGGAATCCCAACAGGGAAAGAAGTCCTGGGAGGGACACTTATAGTCGCAGGGGTCCTGACTACGATGTATGGCCACGGCATAAGGACAATCCTGCGCACCGTGAAGTGGCTGCCGTGGTTCGGGTAAATGGCAAATTTTAAAAATGAACGATTGCAGGCTTACCTGAATGGCTGACTGCATCTTCTGCAAGATAATAGACGGCGGTTTGCCGTCATACAAGGTCTACGAAGACGGCAAGGTCATCGCCTTCCTCGACATATTCCCAATACATTCAGGCCACGTGCTTGTCGTGCCTAAGAAGCACTTCGTTGACATTTTCGACACGCCTGCCGAAGAGCTCCAAAACATCATAGCTGCGGCAAAGAAGCTTGCGCCAGCAGTGATGAAGGCCACAAAGGCGGACGGCATAAACATAGGAATGAACAACAGGCCTGCCTCAGGACAGGTTGTCATGCACACGCATCTTCACGTCATACCGCGATTCAAGGATGACGGCCTCAAAACCTGGCCCCAAAGGCCCTACAACAACGACGCAGAAAAGCAGCACGTCCTGGAAAGGATAAAAGCAGCCCTATAATTCTTCAAAAACCTTTATAAAACTCCCCAAAGTCGTAATCATCACGTCGGGGTAATTCAGCCTGGTTAGAATGTGGCGCTCATATGAATATGAGCTACGAGCCGAAAGGCGATGACTCTAAAGCATCAGAGCTGAGTGACGCCATTGTCGCGAGTTCAAATCTCGCCCCCGACATATTTCTCTTGCAAAAGTTTTATAAGACTTGGCAAAGCATAAGTCAGCATGAAAATAGCATTAGTATGCCCCTATGACATCGCATATCCGGGGGGAGTTACAAGGCACGTTACCCAGTTTGCAGAGCACGCAAAAAAGCAGGGGCACATAATAAAGATAATCGCTCCTTCCTCCGGGAAAACAAGGCATCCCGACCTGATCGTAGCCGGCAGGGCCGTCCCCGTGCCAATAAAAGGAGGCACGGTCTCAAGAATCAGCCTCTCATTCTGGACGCTTCCAAAAGTCAGGGAAATCTTCAACAAGGAAAATTTTGACGTAATACACATACACGAGCCTGGAGTCCCACTTCTTGGAGTGTTCTCGCTTGCATTCGCTCCCCAGGGAAAAAGCGCAATAATAGTGACGTTCCATTCAAACATGCCTTACAACGCCGTTGCGAAAGCATACAACGCCCTTATGAAGTCAGTGCGCGCAAATGAACTGCTCAAAAAAATAGACGCGCTGATAGCCGTATCCGAGTCTGCAAGACGGTACGTGCACAAGTACCTGCCAAACCAGGCCTGCAAGATAATCCCAAACGCGGTTGATACGAAAGTCTTCAACCCCAAATCAAAGACAATAGAAAAATTCCTTGATGGAAAAGCGAACATACTCTTCGTAGGGAGATTGGGCAATAACGAGAAAAGAAAAGGCCTCAAGTACCTGATTATGGCGTTTAACAGGCTTCACAAGAGAAACCCTGATACAAGGCTTATCGTGGTGGGCCCAGGAAAGCCTGATGGCGAAACAAAGAGAGTTCTTACGACATCCAAGGGCAAGGGCATAGTCTTCGTTGGAAAGGCAACAGCAGAAGAGCTCCCAAGGTACTACGCAACAGCCGACATCTTTTGCTCCCCGGCAACACACGGCGAAAGCTTCGGAATGGTCCTGATAGAGGCAATGGCATCCGGCAAGCCCGTGGTCGCCTCGGGCATTGAAGGCTACCGGGAAGTGCTGCCCGAAAAAGCTGGAATCCTGGTGCCGCCCAAAAACGCCGCAGCCCTCGAGGCAGCACTGGAACTGCTGGTGAACGACAAGGCATTGAGGAAAAAGATGGGTGCAAATGGAAGAAGGATTGTCAACAAGGAGTTCAGCTGGGATGCAGTAGCCTTACGAATCCTCTCCGAGTACGAGAAAGCCATAAAGCTGAAGAAAAAAAGCGACACCTAAGGTTGTTGGCAGCAAAGCAGTCTCTGGAGAGAATATAACGCCGCGGCAGGGATTTGAACCCCGAAGCCCTTGCGGGCAGCAGTTAACTTGAAAGCTTTCAAGACTGCCGCACTACCAGGTTATGCGACCGCGGCAATAAGGGCAGTCGCTGATGCTCCCGCCCTTATCAACCCTACGACGAGTAAGAAGTTCTTATTTAAACTTAACCCTACTTCGGCAACACTACATCTTGAGCTGCTCGGGCCTGCGCATCACGCCGTACTCGTACTGGTACAGGTTAAGGAATGCCTTTATCGTGCTGTGGAGCTGAAGGCAGTTCTCAACAAGCAGCTCCTCATACTGCGTGCTGTAAGTCCTGTAAACGAACTTGTCAAACAATGTGCGAATGAAGAAGTAGAAAGGCTTCGACTCCCACCTGTCCTCGTAATCGCTGTCTAGATAGCCGTCGAGGACAATCTTGACAGTGCCCTTGTTCAGGTTAACCCGCTTGCCATCCTCCTCAACAACAGTGTCCTTGAGGTTGAGTATCCTGATGTTAAGCCTGATGACGTGCCTTGCGTAGTCCGTTATCTTCTTCCAGGGCAGCATTTCAACCTCAATGAACTTGCCGCCAGACCTCACGTGCTCCTGGTTCCGCTGCTCCCTAAGGTCAAAGCCCTTGTCCTTAAGCCACTGGTTAACAAGGGCATAAAGCTCGTGCACGTCGAAAAGCCCATCGTAAGCCAGCGTCATATGGTCAATGACAAGCCTTCTTTCAGACATCCAGCATCATCTCGCACCCATCTTCAGCTTACCCTTAATGAGCCCGTAAAGGTCATAAAGCTCATAGTAAAGCCTGTCCCAGTAAAGGCCGCCCAGTTCGCGCTGCATCACCCACCTCCAAAAAATCCTGTGAAGGCGCCTCTGCACGTTGCTGTCGGTCCATCTTGGCTTGCCAAAAATATCGGCATAGGGCGATTCAATATCGCCATTTATGGTTATTATCATCCTCACATTCGCCATCTTTTTTTTCTTGCCGTTCACGATTGCCTCAACGTCGTATTGGCCCCACATATGCACGTGAACTATTATAATCTCCTTTACCCAGCTTGTCCTCTTCCTTTCAGCCCGCCACCGCATTTCCATCTCAGGAGGCTTGCTCTTAAAAAGATTTTCATGCAGCTCAAACCGCCTGTGCTTGAACCACAGGGCCATTGACTTGTAAAGGTCGTCAAGATCAAACATTCCCCGGTACTTTATCCTGTGAGGGTACCAGCCCATAGTGTTCTCGTAAGGGGTTACCTTCCCGCCTTCCGAGGTGAGCTTTGGCACGTGCACCGGCAGAGGCCCTTCCTTTGGCAAGCCTTCCTCTTCCTTCTTGCCGCCGCCAACCAACGGTATGCTCTTGAAAATACCCTGTAGAAAACCTCTTTTCCCTTCTGCCATAGACTTCATTAAGGCAAATTTGTTTTATAAAGATTTCGGATAAAACGGTCAAAATCCCAGTGTTGAAACAAACTTCTTCCTGCTGGATGAGCACTTCGTGCAAAGAAAGTCGCCCTCAAGCTCGTAAAGTTTCGGAAAATACTGGCCGCAGTTATCACAAGTGCCTTCAAGCGGATAGCGGCCGCTGGTCAGCTTCTGCTCCTCCTCGCGCAGGACAATCTTGTCGACAAGCAGGTCAAACAGCTGAGGCTGTATTTTCAGGATGTCCTTGAGCGTAAGAAGGCCGACAAGCTTGTTGCCATTTTCAGCATCCACAACAGGAAGCTGCCTTGTCTCATTATCGCGCATCACGATAAGAGCCTCATACAAGTCCTTTTTCGGCTCAATCGTCGGAACCTCGACCAGCATTACCTTTTCGGCAGTAACCGCGTCAACGTCAAGCCCCTTAGCCACGACTTGCCTTATCAGGACATCATCGGTAATGTGGCCGCGAAGCTTGTCATTCTCCTTCACGACCAGTGAGCTTATGTTGTTATCCCTCATCAGGATAGCGCACTCCTTCACGGAAGTTTGCGGAGAGACCGCAATGGGCTTCCTTGTCATAACGTCACAAACGCGATAGCCTGTTTGAATAGTTTTTCACCCAACCCGAAATAGTGTTTTGCCTTTAAAACATTTTCGTTAATAAACTTAATTGCTATAGAAAACCGCTTTTTATATAAAATTTAAACACGAGCGAAACCATTGCAAAATTTATTAAGCACAAAAGGCACACCTGCCTGAGAGACCGCAATGACAAATGGTGAACAAAATGCGTTTTACAAGCGACAATAGCAATCACAACAGCCGCGAATTGACAGATGCTGTTTCCGAAGAGCACCCGGCACACATAGCAGCCCTTGCGGAAGAAAGCATAAAAGCGATGCACAGCCACAAGGACGGCTCTGAAGTCGAAATCCACGAAATCGGCTCAAGGGAGTTCATACGGCAGTCCATCCAAGGAAGCATTGAGGGAAAACTGGGCGGCAGTTTCGGCAGCAACAGCGACAGCGAGAAAAATCCGTTGCAGCTGCAAAATGCGACAAAAATAGAATACGAAAAGAAATCCTCCCAGCAGCCGCAACAGCTGTACGGGACGCAGCAATCAATGACTGGCGGCGCATCGCACCATCAAGACACAGTCCTGATGGGCTGCAACTGCGGCGCAGAATGGACCGTGACTGGCCAAAGCACCAAGGAAGGCGACGGCTTGAAGATTGAGCAGTACGGCTCCCAAGGCGGCTCTGCGGGCTACAATGTTTCAGGCGCTGGCGGTGAAATGATAAAGTATGCGGCATCAGGCCCGCAGCAGAAGGAGTACAAGGGATAGGCTTTCATTGCACCTTAAGCCACGAAAAAAGCCACCCGCCGAAAACTCCCAGCAAAATCGGCACAACAAACGACATTGCAATCCTCAACGCCACGAATTTTGGCCCAAAAAAAGGCAGCTCCCACACAAGCACGCGGTTTATCCCAAATAGGGACCACGCAGTCAGGTAAGCTATGACCGTGCCAGCGCCTGCGCCCGCTTTCCAAAACGCGACGAGTATTGGAAACGTAAGGAAAGGGCCGCCTGGAGTCAACGCACCCATAAGCGTGCCAAGCAAAATGCCCTTTAAGCCGGATTCCCGCCCAAGCCACAGTGCTATCTGCTCTTTTGGAAGGATTATGACAAGCAGACTCGCAATCAGGAATGCAGAAAAGATTATGTAAGCAAAACCCTGAGCAGGATGAAAAAGCTGCCTTATGGCAGAGCTGAAAGCTGCAGAAACATTCCTGGGGTTAACCAAGTAGGCAATAGCGTAAAGGGCTGTAGCCGAAACGGCAAACATCACAACTGTCAGGTTCATCTTAAAAGCACTAGTAATTCACCAGAATCTCAACGTCAGGACCGAAAATCCTCTTCAAATCCTCGAAAGTCTTCTCCTTGATGAAAGCCTTGGGCGGTATCTGCCTCTCCGCAATGGCAGCCTCCAACTCCTCCTGGCTTGACTCGTTGACCGAGACAAGGCCGCCCTGTTCAGTAACCTTGGCTTTTGAAATCTCCTTCTGTGGCTGGTCAACATCGCGGATTATGAACGCGTCAGAGTCAAGCAGGATTACCTCGCCAAACTTGCCGCCTGAATGCTTCACGCGTATTTTCGCACGGTCAATCTCCCTCGCCCGCTTCCGCTGCACGTATTCCAGAAGGGCAGTCGTGAACTCAGTCGAGTCCTTCTTGACCTTCTCAATCTCAGCCCTGTTAAGCTTCTTGGCATCATAATCCTTCTTTGCCTTGAATATCCCATTCAGAATCCTAAGGTACTTGGCAGGAACCTTGTTCTTGCTTATCAGCTCAGCCTCAAAAGTGCCAACCAAGTCAGCATCGCTCACCTTCCCCACGCCTTCCAGCTTCAGAGCATCCCTTATCATAGCCACGGCAGAATCATAAAGCCTAACTATGCCCTCTTCCTCCTTCACCTGCTGGATTTCCTTGAAAAGCTGGTCAATCCTCTTCAGGTACTTGTCGCAGTCAGCAAGAAGCTTGTCAACCTCAGCGCCAGGGACATCCTTCCTGTCGCCGTGCTCAAGATCCTTCCTGAGCTTAATCACGTGCTCCAGCGTGGTCACAAAAGACTCCTCCAAAAGCTTCTCCTTCCTCACGAAAATCTCCCTGATGACCTCCGGAGTTTCCTTCGGAGTAGGAGGAGGAATGCCATACAGCATTATCGCAGCCTGGGTGGGAGTCAAAATAGCCCAGAACAAGTCCTCCATTCCAATTTCGCGAAGCTTGAATCGCACACGCTCAAGCATCTGCTCGCCAGAGCTCATATAAAGGTCAATGGCCTCAGAACTGGGCTTGATCCTGCCCATCTGCAAAAGCTGCTTCCACGGCATGAAAATTCCGCGGTCATACAACGGCACGCCATCCCTCAGGAAAGTGAAAATTATCGGATTGGCATCCTTGATTGATTCCCAAAAGTCAGTAAGAATGTAAACCTGGATGTTAATCTTGTTCCTCACACCAGTTAACTCACCTGCTTCAATGCCCATCCCAATGATAATCGCGCGAAGCTTATCCTTCAATTCAATCCTGGACATCCTCTTCACATCAGTATCGTCAACAACAATGAAGACATCAATGTCAGACTTCTCAGTCGCCCTGCCCTGAGTAAGGGAGCCTGCAAGAACATAGCTCACGATGTATCTCTCGAACTTCCTTATGACCATCTGCTTGTGAATCTCAGAAATCCTCAATGCAGCCAGCATCCCGGTGTCAAACACGGGCGCCGAGGAAGCAATAAGCTGTAAAAGGTCATACTTGCCATCGTAGCAGTTCTGCCAAAGCTCAGTCAGGATGAGGCACTGGACAACGAGCTTGTTATCAACCTCAGCAGCCATACCCTGGATGATGGTTGTCAGCTTAGTCTTGAGCTCATCCTTGGTCATCTTGCGGCTGTCAGAATCATCAATAAGGATGAGAATGCTGATTTGGTCAACTGGGACTTGTTGCTGGGCGCCTTGCTGCTGTTCCTGCGGCGGCACCTGTGGCTGCTGCAATGTAGGCGGCAAACTGCCCTGCGCCATCGCGCCCTGCTGCGGCATCGGCGGAGGCAATAACGCAATACCCATGATGTACTTGTCAAACTTGGCCATAACAGCAGACTTGAACTTGTC
>JACPBZ010000036.1 GCA_016180105.1 Candidatus Woesearchaeota archaeon
TTTGTTAACGGCCTGAGGGCTTTTGGCGTTGAGCAGGACAGGGTTATGCTTCTGCCAATCCTGAAATTTTCCTATTACAAGCTTCTTACTGACAAAAAGCTGAACATTTTAAAGCTCCTCTATGCAAAAGGCGCCATGGCGCCGGATGAGATTGGCAGGGAGCTGAGAATGAGCCCGCCCCTCATCTCATATCATATCAATGGCAACAACAAGGCCGAAGGCCTTAAGCAGCTTGGCCTCCTTGAGGCTATTCAGGAAAAGGGCAAGATTGTGATAAAGCTCACAATGCTCGGCAGGCTGCTCGTTAAGGGTTACATCTAAAATTTAATTTTAAAATTTAAACATAATGATTATAATGTGGTATGCTTGAACCGCTGCTATGCATAAACCACAGCAACCATTGACGCTGCCATTATTTTTTCTCGCTGTCGTTATATTTGCCGCTATCTTAATTTCTGGCTGCAGCAACTCTGACTATAGAACCCAAATTACCGGTGCAGACACTCTTCAGGAGCTCGAAGGTAGGGAAATCCCTGCCGAGGGAGACCACACGCCCCTGTCACAACTTGCTCCAACTGGCAACACGAAAGGCTTTACCGCACCGAATTTCAAGATTAAAACTATTGATGGCAAAACAATCTCGCTGCAACAGCTTACGTCTGAGAGACCGACCTTGGTCTACTTTTTCGCAACCTGGTGCCCTTACTGCGCAAAAGACTTTAAGGCCGCAAAGGCTGTTTATCCAGAATACAATGGCCGTGTTAATTTCCTGGCTATTGACCTTGATCCTAAGGAGTCGACTGCCGTTATCGCCGCATACCAGAAGAAAAGCGGCTTGGACGACCTTTTGTTTGCCCCTGCCAACATAGAAGTGCTGCAGGATTATGGAATCTCCGCAACTACTACGAAATTTGCCATAGACCGCAATAAAACAATTCTATGGAGGGGGTCTGGCGAGGTTGACGAAAAAACTTGGAGAATTATCCTTGATGGGCTGGCAAACAGCTAACGGTGTCTTACTTTTTTCCAAAAATTTTGCAAAGCGCGAAGCTGTATTTTTGTTGGGTGTATGCTTGGTCTTATTTTCCTTATGTGCTCAATAGCCCTATTTGGGGTCATGCCTTTCATTATCAAATAGGCAGCAACCAGAGTGGGGGAGCGGCCGTGGCCGTTCTTGCAGTGAACATAAATTTTTGCATTTGTTTTCACCAGGGCATCTATGAAAGCTGTTCCTGCAAGCAGTTGCTTTTGTGTAGGTTCATGGCGGTCTTTTACAGGCAGCCACAGGAAATATTGCACGCCAAATGGCGAGTCAATGTGCTTCTCCCTAAGTCCGATGTCTGCCGTAATGCCCTTGTCCAGAAGCTCTTTCTTGAAATGCAGCTGGCAGCAGCTGTCCGTTCCAAGAAAAACGTTTTTGGTTATGCGTGAGTATTCAAAGCGATTACTGTGTTTGATCGCCTGCTTCATTTTACTTGCCGCCCAGCACCATCGCTAGCAGCGCCATTCTCACCGGTACCCCGTTGTGGGCCTGCTCGAAGTAGATGCTCTGTGGTGCCTTGTCAAGCTGCGGGTTTATCTCGTCTATTCTTGGCAAGGGATGGAGTATCTTGAGTTCGGGCTTGGTGTGCTTCAGGAAGCTTGGGTCAAGCTTGTAAACCCCTTTCACGCTGTGGTAGTCTTCAGGGTTTAGGAATCTTTCCTTTTGTATCCTTGTCACGTACAGGACATCAAGCTTATTGCTTACTTTCAGGAGGTCCTCTTCCTCGTGATAGGTTACTTTTCTTTTGTTGAGCTCCTTGAGGTCTTCATCAGGCATTTTTAGGGATTTGGGCGAGATGAAGTATATGGTCGCGTTGAAGTGCGATAGCGCATATGCCAGTGAGTGGACTGTCCTCCCGTATTTGAGGTCTCCAAGGAAGCCCACGGTCAGGTTATCAAGCCGGCCGCAGCTTTTCCTAATCGTGTAAAGGTCTGTGAATGTTTGGGTTGGGTGCTCGTGTGCCCCGTCGCCAGCATTAATGACTGGGTTTCTTACTATGTCTGCTGCCTTTTTGGCGCTTCCTATCTCTGGGTGCCTTATCGCGATGACATCGCAGTAGCCGTCAATTATCCTCATAGTGTCTTCGAAAGTCTCGCCTTTCGCGATGGATGTCATTGATGGTTCTGAGAATCCTATGACGCTTCCCCCAAGCCTGTGCATTGCAGCCTCAAAGCTTAGCCTTGTCCTGGTTGAGGGCTCGAAGAAAAGTGCGGCCATGACTTTTCCTCGCAGAAGCTCTGAATATTTGCTCCTGTTTTTTTCGATGTCTGCGGCCTTGTCAAGCACTTGGAGTATTTCGTCCTTTGAGAAGTCCTTTATCGATACTATATCGCGACCAAGCCACCCCATTAAAAACCATTGGCAGACTGGACGAATTTATAAACTTATTGATGGGATTCAGTTCACGAAGTCAGCAGGCTTCTCGGATGCGTATTTTATTGCGTCTTTTATCTCGTCACTATCGAGGTTGCTCCAGTAAACGAACCACCTGTCGACTTTTTGCATTCCTGAGCAAAGCTTTTGGTACCACTCGTTGATGTGGTTTTCAGGCTTGGCCCTCCAGAATACTTTCTTGCAGTTGTTCCTTGCGCTCGTGATTATGTCGCGGGCCAGGCCTTCGCCTTGCGCCTCGGGCAGGACGGCGAGCTTGTCTATGTAGTGCATTTCGTTTATTCTTTCAACAACTGCTGCCGCGGCATAGTTTTCCTCAATGAAGAAGGTTGTCTTGCCGTTTTTGGCGCTAAAATAGCTGCTGCTCAGTTTTCTTCCAAAGCTCTTCTCCAGCAGTTCCCTCATCCTTTTCTTGTCAACATCGTTGCTCTTGCAGCAAATTATTTTCGGCCCTTTCTTGATGAATGTCCCGCTGCCTTTTATGGTGAACAGCTCAGTGAGCAGCCCGTTTGGGGGCACTATTTCAACGTGGAGCTTCCACTTGGCTGCCGTCAGGATTTCGGAGGCTGTTTTCAGCAGCGATTTGTATTCTTCAGCGCAGGTTTTGCTGATGTGCCCGTATTCGTGCGGGAGGTTTATGTAGCTTAGTGGCTCGCCATTGCTTGTCTTTACTGCGCCATTCTTGTTCAGGATTATGAGCTTTCCGGGCTTTATTAGTGGAAGGAGCTTCTTGAGAGTGCCGTTGAGGTCCTCTGCCTCTATTACCGGAGTTGTTCCTGCAGCAATTAAGCCTTTAGCCTTGGACACAAGCCCATTTGCGGCCTCCTGTGCGGTGTAGAGGCCGGCCATTATTGCTTGGCATTTTCCGCCATTGCCCCAGACGTCAGAGACGAGCTGTTTTCCCAGGGCGGCTGTCGCATCGTGTACAATGACTGGGTAAAGGCCCAGGCTGGACAGGTAGGCAATTGCGTTTGCAATGTCTCGCTCGTATACCGATAGAGTGGCAGCATTGGCCATTATCACTGCAAAGCTGTCAGGCTTCACGCCCCTGAACAGCTTCAGGTACATTTCAGCCTCTTTCCTGGCGCCAATGTGCTGGAGATATTCAAGAATGGTGCTCGCTTTTGTCATTGGAACTTCTTCCCTATGGCCCGGTAGGCATCCCTGAACGGCATTCTTTTCTTCACGAGTTCATACGCCTTTTCGGTTGCGTATAGCTCCTCGCTCATTGCTTCCCTGCATCTTTTTTCGTTGAACGTCAGGTTTCTCATGACAAGGGCCATTATCTTTGTCGTCTGCAATGTTGCATTTATCCCTGTCATGAGCGGCTCTTTGGTGAGCTGGAAGTCGCGGTTGTAGCCGCTCGGCAGGTTGGCCGTTATTGCCGTGATTGCGGCAACGCATCCGACCAGCACTCCGTATTTGCCCCTGGCTAGTTCGAGCACGTCGTAATTGTTCTTTTGGGGCATTATGCTGCTGCCTGTCAGGAATTGCTTCGGCAGCGAGATGAATCCGAATTCTGAAGTTGAGAATAGCAGGAGGTCTGTGGCTAATTTATTCACGTCGAGCATCAGCTGCTGCAGTGCCTGCAAGGCAAGGAGCTCGAATTTCCCGCGGCTGTTTTGCACGTATGCTGTTTCCTGGACCTTTGCAAAGCCCAGCAGCTTTGCAGTCAGTTTTCTGTCGATGTCAATGGGCACACCGTAGCCTGCCCCGCTTCCCAGGGGATTTTGGTCAAGTATGCCCCTGGCGGCAGCAATCAGTGTCAGGTCGTTGTCAATTGCTTCCGTGAAGGCAGAGCACCACAGTTTGACAGATGAGGGCATTGCCTTTTGCATATGCGTGTAGCCGGGCAAGGGCACGTTTTTGTTCCGGCTGGCAACTGCCGAAATTTCCTTTTTTAGTTCTGCAGCGGCAGCGCTTGTCTTTGCTAATTCGTCAAGCAGGTAAAGGCGCAGCGCAGCAGCTACCTGGTCATTCCTTGACCTCGCAGTGTGTATCTTTTTTCCGACTTCCCCGCATTTGGCCACGAGATAATTCTCGATGGCTGTGTGGCAGTCTTCGTCGCTTTGCTTTATTCCGAATTCGCCTTTTTCGGCAGCGGCGCTGATTTCCTTTAGGGCTGATTTTAGCTTTCCCAGCTCGTTGGCATTGAGAATTCCCATCTTTGCCAGCATTTCAGCATGGGCAATGCTGGCCATTGCATCGTATTTGACGAGTGCCTTGTCCAGGGAATAGTCGTTGCCTACTGTGAACTGCTCTATTTCCTTGTCAGTGTCGTACCCTTTGTCCCAGAGTTTTGCCATTTTATTCAATTTTGTTTTTCTTCTCAACTTGCTTTGCTAGTTTCATTTGTAGGCCGTATAGCTCTATGAATCCGGCGCTTGCATTCTGGTTGAAGCTCATATCCTTCATGAATGTTGACAGCCTGCTGTCGTAAAGGGCGTTTTGGGTTTCCACGGCGACTGCTTCAGCGCTTCCCTTGAAGAGCCTGACAGTGACTGTTCCCGTGACTTTCCTGTTCAGCCTGTCGTTGAACGCGTTTATGTCATCCATTAGCGGCTCAAGCCACAGTGCGCCGTAGCAAAGGTATGCCCATTTTGTGTCAAGCATTGCTTTCATCTCATTCTCAAGTCTCGTTGAGACGTATTTTTCGAGGTTGCGGTGTGCAATTATTATTGTGTGCGCGCCTGGCATCTCATAAACGCCCCTTACCTTGAGTCCCATTATCCTGTCCTCTATGTGGGTTAATGTGCCAACACCATGCTTTCCGGCCATCTTGTTCAGCTGCATTATCAGCTGTGCGAGCTTCATTTTCTTGCCGTTTATTGCAACCGGTATTCCTTCCAAAAACTCCAGTTTGACGTGTTCGGCCTTATCAGGCGCGTTTTCTGGCAGCGTGTATGTGGTAAGGAATTTCTTGAAGTTCGGCACTTGGGCAGGGTCTTCTATCTCGCCGGATTCCCAGGTCATTCCCCACATGTTGTCATCCACGCTATATGGGAAGTCTTTTTTTGCGGGCACGGGTATCCCGTGCTTTTCGGCATATTCTATTTCCTCTTCCCTTCCCATGCTCCATTCCCTGACTGGGGCTATGACTTTTATGTCGGGCTTTAGTGTCAGTGCGGCTGCGTCTATCCTGACTTGGTCGTTTCCTTTTCCCGTGCAACCGTGGGCGATTGCGTCAGCGCCTTCTTTTTCTGCTATTTCTATTGCAAGCTTGGCCATAAGGTACCTGCTTACTGTGCTGATGTGGTAGTCTCCCTGGTATGAGCCGTTTGCCTTTATGAGCTTTGACAGGTAGTTCTCTGCGAATTCGTCTTTTGCGTCTATCACGTAAGCCTTGGCCGCTCCAAACTTCAGGGCCTTATTCCTTATGGCGTCAAGGTCATCTCCCTGCTGCCCAAGATCAAGTGTTAGTGTCACGACTTTTGCGCCGTATTCATCCTGCAGCCATTTCAGCATGCAGCTTGTGTCAAGCCCTCCTGAATAAAGCAGCACTGCCTTTTTGACCTTTCCTTTCTCTGCCTCGTACGAAGCGACTTTTGTGTATTGTTTCATTTTTGTTCCTCCAATCTAAAGTGCTTGGTAATCCCTTTTAAGGGTATT
The DNA here is from genome assembly GCA_016180105.1 of Candidatus Woesearchaeota archaeon. Taxonomy (GTDB): domain Archaea; phylum Nanobdellota; class Nanobdellia; order Woesearchaeales; family UBA10216; genus UBA10216. The sequence goes on from JACPBZ010000036.1 coordinate 6,044, forward strand.
GACCTGGGCTGGACAAGAATAAACAAAAATGTCCTAAACAAAACTTTTTTATTTCAGCACTGTGTTGCGTTCGTTATGAACCTGACCCGGCTGACGGAGCAGCACATAGAGGCTCATCCAAGCATTAGGGATTGCCTGAGAAAGAGGATGCTAAACTATTCGCAGTTGGCAAGGTCTATCGTGAAAGACAACAATCTTCGGGCAAGGGATTTTGATGCCGTCCTTGTTGCAGCAAGGCGTTATTCCTGGAAGCTCTCGAAGTCAGGCAAGGTCATTGCAGAAGATGGGATTCGTTCCCTTTTGGCAAAAAGCAGGATTGACATCAGGACTAAAATGGCTGTTGCCGTGATTGACAAGCACATCTACAGTGATGACCTCTTGGATCTTGAAAGGAAGGTAAAGGGAAGCAGGAATGTTTTTTATGCCATTGAGGGCACTGATGCGATCACTGTAATAACGGCAGCTTCGCATCTGGCTGAAATCCAGGGCATCTTCAAGTCCAGCGTCATCAGGCTTTGGAAGGATATGGCTCTCGTGGTGATAAGCAGCCCTGAGCAGATTGAGGAAACTCCCGGGGTGTTCAGCTACCTCTCAGCCCTGCTGAGCGATCGCGGCATCAACGTGCTTGAGGCAATGAGCTGCTGGTCTGAGACGTTGTTCGTGGTTGCGGAGGCAGACATTGCAAGGGTCCTTGGGGCATTGAGGTTCTGAGTCCAAATCTTTTTAAATCTCCCGTTCTGCCCAGTTGGCTATGCCGATTTCAGAAGCAGAGGTAAGGGAAAAGCTTGAGAAGGGCGCTCTCAGGCTTAACGCCGTGATTGAGATAGTTGGGGCTCCAAAGGAGCACGTTGAGGACACTTTGAGGCTGCTTCTGAAGCAGCTTCGGGAGGAGAAGGGCGTTGATGTCGTTGGCGGAAAGGTGCACGAGCCTAAGCCTCAGGGTGAAGGGCCGTTTTTTACTACTTTTGCTGAGCTTGACGTGCTCTTGAAGGACTTTTCGGCTTTGGTTGGAATGTGCTTTAATTATATGCCTTCCTCAATTGAGGTTGTGGAGCCTACACAGTTCAAGCTTGCGCCTTCAGAGTTTTCCAGCTTGTTTAACGACCTTCTTGGGAGGCTTCACGAGGTTGATATGCGCCTGAAGAACACCAATGCGGCCAACATTCTTCTTGACAAGAATCTTTACAATCTTTTGAAGAACGCGGTCCTGCTGGCGCTCGGTTCAGGCACTAAAAGCATCTCTGAGCTTTCGCAGAAGGTTGGGATTGCCAGTGAGCAGCTTGAGCCATTCCTCGGGAAATTCGTGGAGGAGCGGATATTGTCGAAGAATGGCCAATATTACTCAAGCCTTGTTGTGAAGCAAGGTAAACTTTAAGAATTGGGTATTTAATGTTCTTTTTATGGATGAATCAAGATTGGACCTGAAGAAGCAGCTGGAAGCGGCATTGTTTGCGGCTGGCAGGAAGATGCCTGTTGAGGAGCTTGCGAGGCTGTGCCGCACGACTCCATTGACCGTCCAGCAGCAGCTCCAGCAGCTTAAGGCTGAGTATGAGGCAAAGGATTCTTCCTTGCAGCTTCTTGAGGAGAGCGACGGCTGGAAGCTCACCGTAAGGGAGCAGTTCAGCCCTGTCGTTCAGAAGATTGTGCCTGAGACAGAGCTTACTAAATCTGTGATTGAGACTCTTGCCGTTATTGCCTGGAAGGCGCCAGTGCTTCAGTCAGGTGTTATCAAGGTTCGGACCAATAAGGCTTATGACCACATCGCTGCCTTGGAGAAGTCCGGCTTTATAACCCGGGAAAAGCACGGCCGGAGTCATATGATTAAGCTCACGGACCGCTTTTTCAGGTATTTTGACGTTAAGACTCCTGAGGAAGTGAAGGAGAAGTTTGGCGGAATTTCAGAAGAGCCGGTCAAGGTTTCACAGCCTCCGGAAGGTCAGCAGTAGGTGTGGCGGTATGCTGCTGCTTGAGTGTCCCCGCTGCCATAACAGGATGAAGTGCCAGCCTAAGGATTCTGGCAGTGGCGTTTCTGGGAAAGTGAAGAAGTGCGTTTACTGCAATTTTTCAATGGATGTCCAGAAGTCAATTGTGCAGGAACTGTCTTAAGCGACCATTCTTTCAAGTTGGCCCGGCCCTGCATTTGGCGTCGCTTCCAGCAGCTTCAGTTGCCTTATGGCAAAGTCCCTAAGCTCCCTCACCTGCCCAATGGTCAGGGCGTAGCCGTTTCCTCTTTCACTGGCTGCTGTCCTCTCCATGCTGTTAAGCAGCCACAAGGAAAGCTCGTAATTGCGCCTTGCGGATTGAAAGCTCCCAACAAGAGCATAATACTCTGCTGATTCGATGCACGAATGCGCGATTTGGAGTGGGGAATCAGGATTATTGGACATATAGCTGTGGCATTGGTTAATTTGATCAACAAGCCTGTTCAATTCGGCGCGCAAGAGCCTTCTCTCAGTTCTGTGCGTGGTAAGAAGCGACCGATTTGGCATTAAAACCGCGAGGATTGCTGTTTTATTTATATTTTTTATTGAATTTTTTGATTTTATCCAAACCTTTTTAAACCGCCTTTTCATCATCTTTCTCGACGGTAAAATGGAAAGTGATGGTTCTGAAAAAGTGCCTGAGCGGCAGGCCGTGATTAACAGGGAAATCGAGGAGGAGATGAAGGCCTCTTACCTTGATTACGCAATGTCCGTGCTTGTTTCCAGGGCGCTTCCTGATGTGCGCGATGGCCTGAAGCCTGTCCAGAGGCGCATTTTGTATGCAATGCTTGACCTCGGCTTGCAGCATAACAAGCCTTACAGGAAGTGTGCAAGGATTGTTGGTGACTGCCTTGGCAAATACCACCCTCACGGCGACTCTGCGGTTTACGAGGCTCTGGTCAGGATGGCGCAGGACTTTTCTCTTCGCTACCCTCTTGTTGAGGGCCAGGGCAATTTCGGAAGCGTTGACGGGGATGGCGCGGCTCATATGAGGTATACTGAGGCTCGCATGACGCCGATTGCCGAGCTTCTCCTTGAGGATATTGACCGTGAAACTGTTGACTTTGCAAAGAATTTTGATGGCTCCCTTGAGGAGCCTGTGGTCCTCCCAGGCAAGTTTCCGAATCTTCTCGTCAATGGCAGCTCAGGAATCGCTGTTGGCATGGCGACTAATATGCCCCCGCATAATTTGAGGGAAGCCTCGGCCGCCATAATCGCACTCATCAACAATCCTGAGCTGCCTTTTGAGGACATTGTGAGGTTGCTTCCGGGCCCTGATTTTCCTACCGGCGGCATCATAATGGGAACTTTGGGCATAAGGGAGGCTTACCTTAACGGCCGGGGCTCAATTCGTGTCAGGGCAAGGACATCTTTTGAGAAGAAGAAGGACAGGACGAGCATAGTTGTTTCTGAAATCCCTTACCAGGTTAACAAGAGCCTTCTTGTTGAGGAGCTTGCCGGGCTGGTCAGGGATAAGGTTGTTTCAGGCATAGACGACATTCGCGATGAGAGTGACCGGGAAGGCATCCGTGTGGTAGTTGACCTCAAGAAAGATGCCAATCCTGATGTTGTGCTTAACCAGCTTTTTATGCACAGCAGGCTTGATAGTTCCTTTCCTGTGGCGCTTGTGACTCTTTTGGAAAGGGTGCCGAGGCAGGTTGGCCTGAGGTCACTGCTGGAATCTTACGTTTCCCACAGGCGCGAGGTTGTCAGGAGAAGGACATCCTTCCTGCTCAGGAATGCCCAGGAAAAGGCGCATCTTTTGGAGGGCCTTCTAGCTGCGTTGAAGAATATTGACTCAATCATAGCGCTTATCCGCGGCAGCGACGACAGGAGTGCAGCTAAAAGTTCCCTTATTGAGCAATTCACCTTGTCAGAAAAGCAGGCCGACGCGGTCTTGGAGATGAAGCTGCAGCGCCTTGTTTCGCTTGAGCAGCAGAGCATCCAGGGTGAGCACGCGCAGCTGGTGAAGGACATTGCGGACTTTTCTGACATTCTCGCTTCACCGCATAGGGTTTCGCAGATTATAATTTTAGAAGTCTCGGAGATGGCACAGAAGTTTGGCGATGACCGCAGGACAGAGATTCTTGAAATCGGGGAAGAATTTGTTCCTGAGGACATTATCAAGCCTGAAGACGTGGCCGTTACCATAACCCACGCCGGATACATAAAGAGGATAAGCGTTGATTCATACAAGCAGCAGCGCCGCGGAGGGAAGGGCGTGATTGCGGCAACAACGCGGGAAGGCGATTTTGTTGAGAGCGTTTTCGTTGCGAATACTCACTCGTACCTGCTTTTTTTCACTAACCTCGGCATTGTGCATTGGCTTAAGGTTCACGAGATTCCGGAGGCTTCAAGGTACGCTTCAGGGAAGGCTGTCGTGAATTTGCTTCAGCTTCGTGAGGGAGAGCGGGTAAGCGCGTTCATTCCTGTGAAAGATTTTTCTGGCAATCTTGTGATGATAACTCGCAGTGGCACAATAAAGAAGACTGCTCTTGGCGCCTATTCAAATCCGAGGAGGGGTGGCATCATAGCCATCACGCTTGAGGATGGTGATGAGCTTATTAATGTGGCTGCAACTTCGGGGAGCCAGCAGCTTATCGTTGCCACGAGGAATGGCCTTGCCGTCAGGTTCAATGAGCAGGATGTTAGGCCTGTTGGGAGGTCTGCGAAGGGCGTGAGGGCTATCCGCCTCAGGGACAATGATGCTGTTGTTGGAATGGTTGTTGCCAATGAGTCAGAGTCGCTTTTTACCATTACCGAGAACGGCTTTGGCAAGAGGAGTCCTGTGAGCGACTACCGCCTTATTTCCAGGGGCGGTTCCGGCGTCATTAACATTCAGGCAACTGACAGGAATGGTCCTGTGGTTGCCGTGGCCTCTGTGACTGGGCAAGAGGACATTATCATAGTGAGCAGGACTGGCAGCATCGTGAGGATAGCTGCGCGTGATGTTTCTGAGATTGGCCGGAACACTCAGGGAGTTAGGCTTATGAGGCTCGACCCTGGTGATGTTGCTGTTTCAATTGCCAAGGTCCCGGATGATTCTGGCAATGGAAACGAAGAAGTTGCTGCTGATTCTAGGTGATTATTGCAAGTATGGGATTTGCAAGGTATGAGAAGACTATGTAGTTTACTGCCAGGTTGAACAGTGATCCCACCACTCCTATTGTGTTTATTTCAGCATCCCTCTGGAAAATCATGATGAAGCCATTGCCCACTATGGTTGCCGCTGTGAGTATAAGCATGCCCGCGGTAACTACGCCAAACTTTTCACTGAGTGGAAGCGCAACAAGGCCATTCAGCGCAGAAATGACGAGTGAAAGGGGTATGCCTGCGCTGAATCCTCTTTCAACTGTTGCCGCTATTATGAACATTACAATGCCAAAGGCAGCCCCTGTAGCGGGGCCGAAGGCAATTCCCATTATTACTGTGCCGAACGTGTTGAATTCTGGCCCCAATAAGAGCTGGCCTTCCATTTTTCTTTTCACCAGGGCCGGAAGGAGGGCGAATGCTATCAGGAAGGCAGCTGTCAGCAGCCCGACTAAAAGCCTGTTGAACGCCAGGATGGCGAACAATGCCGCGGCAGCCGCAACTAAATACGGTGCAAGTTTTGCCTTGTTCTTCTTGGCCTTCGTCTGGAAGGGTTGCGGCATCCTGTCCGGCAATTTTGGCGTTGCCGCAGGCAAGTATGTTCTTTGCCGGAATATTGGCCTGTTCATCCACAGTTTTTTGACGAGGTTTCGGTACTGGTTCGTGGTGTAGAGCCTTTTTGGCTGTTGAGGCTTGCTTTTGGCCATTCGCCTTGCTTGGGTGTTTGATGTTTATTAGCTTTCCGTGTTGAGTGAATACTTTTTTAAGCGCTTTTGCCAATTCACTCGTTATGGCAGAGAAATATGATTGCACGATTATCGCGTGGAAAGGCTTTGAGGATATTGCCGCAGCCGAGGTTAACGAGCTTATCGGCGCTAAAGCCGCGGTTGCTGATGGTGCTGTTGAGTTTGGTGCAAGCCTGGGTGACTTGTTCAGGCTTTGCCTTTTTTCACAGTCAGCAAGGAATATGTTTTGCAATGGCACCAAAGTCAGTCCCGGGCTTGAGGGTCGGGAGTATGCTGCGCTTGGCGGCGACGACCTTCCAGGCAGCCTCGCTTACGTTCTGCTGAGGAAGGCAGGTTACACTGGGAAGCAGTTTTTATTCGACCCGTTCACCAGGTCCGGCTCTTTTGCGATTGAGGAAGCCCTTTTCAGCTCAGGCTTCCCTGTCAATTATTACGGGAAAGGGGCAATCCTTTCCAGGCTGCAGAAGCTGCCGGGATTTTCCAAAGTAAGCCTGCCGGATTATGTCTCCAAAAAAAGCCCGAGGCCAAAAATACTTTCCTCTTCCCAGTCTATGCAGGATGTGCGCTTTGCTGAGAAGAATGCCAAGCTTGCTGGCGTTAACAAGCTGATAAGATTCAGCAGGCTTGATATTGAGTGGCTTGATGCGAAGCTCGACGATAAGTCTGTTGACTTGGTCCTCAGTTACCCGCCGCAGTTCGGGAGCGATAATTTCGCGGCAGGGGCAAATGCGAGGCTTGAGAAAACTTTTGACACATTTTTTGACCACGCAACTTTTTTCCTGAAGAAAGCAGGCAATGTTTTCTTTGTGCTGCGAAAAGGGTCATATGGCAAGGCAGTTGCGGCGGCAAGGGCTTGCAAGTTTTCGGCAGTCGTCGTGAGTTCGTTCAATTTTGGCTCAGGCGAATTTGACCTCGTTAGGTTTGGCAGGTAGCAGGTGGCTTTCAAGGTTTCAAAACCTTTAAAAGCCATTCAAGCTGCTCCTGCATCAAAGAATGAACTCTGCCATTAACGTGTTGACTTGGGTTATGTACTTCATCGGGCTTTATTTCTCAGTCTTCTGGATGTATGCGCTTTTTGAGCGCTACAACATTTTTAGTGCGGAGCATAAGTCCTCTGCTTCGAGGAAGCCGAAGCGCTTCCCGATGGTTTCTGTCATCATACCTGCTTACAATGCCGCTTCCACAATCCGGGACTGCCTCACGTCGGTTATCCGCATTGATTATCCTAGGGAGATGCTTGAAATCATCGTTGTTAATGACGGCTCGACCGACAAAACGTTGTCAGTTGTTTCTGAGATTATGGGCAGCAACAGCGGTATGCGCATTAAGCTGATGAGCCAAAACAACCTTGGGAAGGGCGCGGCATTGAACAACGCAATAAGGGAGTGCAAGGGTGAGTTTTTTGCCTGCCTTGATTCTGATTCTTTTGTTGAGCCGGAGATTTTGCAAAGGATGCTTTTCGTTTTTGAGGAAGGCTCCCCGGATGTGGCAATCGTGACTCCTGCAATGAAGGTTTACCGGCCAAGAACGCTTATTCAGAAGTTCCAGCGCGTGGAATACCTTATTGCCCTTCTTTTTAACAGGCTGTTGTCGCACTTTGATGCGCTGTATGTTGCTCCAGGGCCTTTCAGCCTTTACAGGACTGATGTGGTTAGGAAGCTTGGGGGCTTTGATGAGCGCAACCTTACCGAGGATCAGGAAATAGGCTACAGGATGCAGAAGTTCAATTACAGGCTCAAGCACTGTTTTGATGGGTATGTCTATACTGTTTCTCCAGAAACAATTGGCCAGCTCTTCAGGCAGAGGAGCAGGTGGTGGACCGGCAGCCTTCTGAACTTCCTTAAGTACAAGAGTCTCCTGCTTAATCCCAAGTACGGGCATTTTGGGATTTTTCAGCTTCCGTTTATTATGATTGGCTACTTGACTGTTTTCCTTGTTGTCTTTTTCTTCTTTTATTTCACTATTCTGCCCTGGTTTGACAGGTTTTACGAGTTTTATCTTGTTGGCTTTGACTGGAAGACTCTTGCGTCTAGCTTCAGGCTTTCGTTTGATGTCCTGCGCTATGACCTTGGCAGGATGTTTATTCTGCTGACATTGCTTGGCTTTGGCTTGGCCACTTTTTTCTTGGCGCACAGGAGTGCAAGGGAAGGCGTGTTCAAGCACGGATTTCTTTATTTGCCTCTGTATTTCCTTTTTTATTATGTCCTGCTTGCGTTTATTTATGTCATAGCTGCTGTGCAGCTCTTGGTTGGAAGGAGGAATAACAAATGGCTCGGCAAATCTATATGAGAACTTATCTTGCGGTAGGGGTGATTTCGCTCCTCATATTCAGCCTGGGCTTTCTTCTTAGCGCCCAGATTGACAATGAGCGCATTACGCGGGTTGAAAAGGCAACCCAGCTCCAGGAGCTCAACTACAAGAGCCTTCAGTTCCAGCAGCTTTACCTTAACACGCTCACCAATAACACTGAGTCCTGCCCTGTTTTTGAGCTTAGCCTGCAGAGCAGCATAAACACCTTGACGGATTCCCTTGAGAGGATGGAGGCTTACAAGGCTTCTGCTAATTTCAACAGGGATGAGTTTGGGGAGCTGTCAAGAAACTATGTCCTTGACAATCTGCGCTATTGGCTGTTCGCGAAGAGGACCAAGGAGCTTTGCAGCTTGGACTTTGCGACAGTTTTGTACTTCTATTCAGACTCGAACTGCGGAATCTGCCCTGATCAGGGCGTTGTGCTGTCTTACTACAAGAAGCTTTTCGGGGACCGGCTTCTTGTATTTCCCATTAACTCTGATATAGAAGGGACTGAGGCTTCAGTTTCGATGCTGAAGAAGCGCTACAACGTGACTGTTTATCCTACGATAATCGTGGGCGAGGCCAGGTATGAGGGTGTTGTTTCAAGGACTGAGCTTTTGCCGGTCATATGCGGCTCATTCGCCGAGCCGCCAAATGAGTGCTTGAGTGTTTCAAATGACGAAGCTAACTGATGTCATATTTCGGCAGCCGCTTCTTGTGATTGTTGCCGTTTTTGCAGTCGCCAAGCTCTTGTTCCTTTTCCGGTATCATCTGCCAATCTGGGATGAGGCGGTTTACCTTGGCATGGGCAAGTACGTCTACAGCCTCGGCAATGCCGGCCTGTGGGAAGTATTGAGGCCGCCTGGCCTTTCGCTTCTTACCGGCCTGGGCTGGAGGCTTGGGCTTCCGCAACTTGCTTTTTCTGAAGTAGTTGCAGTCCTGTTTGGGGTTGGCAACATAGTCCTTTGTTACTTTATTGCGAAAAGGCTGTTCGACAGGAAAGTTGCCATTCTTTCAGCAGCTCTTCTTGCAGCCGCTCCCCTGTTTTACCTTTACTCTTCTTATATTCTTACTGAGGTGCCCTCTTCTTTCTTCATCCTTGCATCAGTTTTGGCGTTCATCAGCCGAAGGTATTCTCTTTCAGGCTCTCTTGCGGCTGTTTCGATGCTTTTCAAGTTCCCCAACGGGCTTCTTCTTTTTGCAATCGCTGCAACAGTAGCTTATGCTGTGGTGAGGGATTCCAGCCACTTCAGGCAGCAATTGCTGAATCTCGTGAAAGTCGCATTATCCTTTGTCATCGTGACTCTGCCCTTTCTTGTTTTCAATTACGTTTTTTACCGCCCATTCACGAGCAATCCCTTTGATGCGGTTTTCAGGCCTTACATCCTCGGCGCCTGGCACCAGTCAAATCCCTCGAAGGCCATAGAGGGCCAGCTTTACAATTACGGCTTTTACGTTGTTCAGGCGCTGAAGCAGCACTTCGTTATTGCATTCATTGTTGTTGCAGCTTTCATCTTTTGGAAAAAGAAGTGGTTCAATGACCAGGGCAAGCTTCTGCTGGGGATTTCTCTTGCGCTTTACGCAGCATACTTCTCGTACATCTTGAACAAGGATGAGCGTTTCCTGATACTCTTCCTGCCCGCGCTGTGCATTTTCTCTGCGGCTGCTTTTCTGGAAGCCTTTTCGTATTTGCGGCATTTGCGACTAAATGCAAAGTCCTCAGTGGCGGCAAGGCTTCTCACGGTCGCGTCTGTATCGCTCCTTTTGTTGTCGTTTGGCTTCGCTCTTTACAACGATTTTGGCTTTTACGGCTGGAGGCCTTCCGCTGAACCGGCAGTTGCTTCTGAACTTTACCGCTCCATCTCCAACCTTGGCATTAAGGGTCCTGTTTTGACTTCTGAGCCTGTTTTTTCGGCCTATAATGATAATCTTTTCTTTCCTTTTTACTTTACTTCGTTTGAGGGCATTCCGGCAGAGCTTAAGCCCTTGAATGAGTGGGAGCAGAATAAGTCTTTTGAGGCTGTTATATTCTCTGAGCAGACTCTTTTCTGTCCAGAAACGGATGTTGAGTGCCAATCAGCAAGGTCCAACCTGTATCCTTACCTGAAGTTGAGCTTTAGGGAGGCATTTGATGGAACTTTTTATGATGGCACGGTAAGCTATTCTGTCTTCGTCAATGACTCTTACAGGAGAACTTAGGCTACTTTTTCTTTATCTTTATCATGTCGCCCAGGGTGAGCTGGTCTTTCTTTGCCTGTGGGACTGCATTTTCCACAGCTTCAACGGTTTCCGTGAGCCTCAGCCCCAGGGCTTTCTCTATCCTTTTGGCTTCGCCAATCCCTGGAATAAAGTGTCCTGTCTCAATCTTGTGTAGTATGGACTCCTTTACTGCTATTTTCCGGGCAAATTCTTCCTGTTTCAGCCCCAGGGATTCCCTCTTGCCCTTGAGGAGTGTTCCGATGTTGGCCACAACGAACTCGGTTTCTTCTTCGGCAGCGATGGTTTTTTCTTCTTTCTTTTTCTCAGTAGCCACGTGTATTCTTCCGGCTATTTTTCCATATTTGCCGCATCCTTCGCACACGGATAGGAGGCTGCCTTCTATGGATGCCCTTACTGTTGCCTGCTGCCTTCCGCACATCTCGCAATCCATTTTTCAGAACTACCTTTGGCAGCTTCAGGCTTTGCCATTGTTTTTAATGTTTGTCCCTGCAACGCCTCAGGCAAGCGGCCCTTCTGTTGCGGATGTGGAGGCGTTCATTAACCGGTGCCTGGCAAGGAAGCTTTCTTCAGAACAGATTGTCAGGCTTGCACGTCCTTGGCACGCATCACGAAAGGAGATATCCTTAGTTTTCTGGCAAGCTTATGCTTCCAACTTCTTCCATGCTGCCGAGGTCATTCATTTTTACCTTGCTGTCTGATATCGTGTATAGCACGTCATCGATGTAAAGCGACCTCTTGATGGAGTGGCCGGAGCCGAAGTAATAGCCGCTCATTAGCAGCTGCTGTTTTCCTTCCTCATTGTCGAGGTGCGTTACTTTTCCATTGAGGCTGAATCCATTGTCCAGGTCTAAGTTCAGCACATATGCGCCCTGCCAGGTAAACTCGCCATAAGCGTGGGGCGGCACTTTGCCATTCGCGTAATCATTCTCATCAATCTCAGCGAGCAGGACAGGTATGACGAGGAGCTTCTTGTCCTTGCTGAACAGGAATGCCTTGTGGTCGTGGAGGGCCTCTGAGTCAGTTCCCCTGTCCCCAATGTTGAATTTTGAGACTTCCCTTGGGTTTTCCGGGTCTGAAACGTCAAACAGTGCCAGCTTTACGCCCTGGTACCAGGCAAAGTCGCCCTCTTCAGCTTCAACAGCTTCCTTTCCTATGCCGATTATGTGATTTTCATCATAGGGGTGCAGGTAATCTGAATAGCCGGGTATTTTCAGCTTTCCCAGCACTTTTGGCTCTTCCGGCACGCTCAGGTCAACGACAAACAACGGGTCAACCTTCTTGAACGTGACGAGGTAAGCCCGGTCTCCCAGGAACCTGGCTGAGTATATGCTTTCGCCAGGAGCGAGGTCCTCAACTTTCCCAACAGTTCTCAAATTCCCATCAAGCACGTAAATGTTGTTCTGGGAAGGTTGCTGCCTGTTCCAGGCTTGCCCAATGGTTGTTGCTATCCTGAAGTATCCTTCATGCTCGTCCATTGAGAACTGGTTTAGGATATGCCCTGGAACTGAGCCTTCACCTTTGTATTCAATCCTGTCTTTGTCAATGGCAATCTTTTGGATTGTCGTGGTCTCAACTGGAGGCGCTATTGGTGATGGAGACACTACTTTCCCAAGCACTGGGTTTGCGGCTGTTGCGGCTGCCTTAAGCACTGGAACATCTTGCCCGTAAGCTGTGCCTGTGAGGTAGATGTTGCCTTCTGAAACGTAAATGTTCTGTGTTCCTTCCCCAAGGTATGTTTTGCTGGCGTGAGCTTCATTGTCATCTTGGATATTGACTGCAATTATGTTGGTGTAGCTGTGGCCGTAGTACGGGTGGTCGAAGTAGTATATGTCCTGCGCGGCAACTTCTTTCTCAATTCCGCTTGCCGTGATTGCCGGAAGCGGGACAGGCCCTTCGCTGTAGTAAACTGGCTGGTTTGCAATTGCGTAAACATAATTTCCAATCATCCTTGAATCCCGGTAATTTCCCCTTATTGTGATGGTCCTTGCGAGCTCAGGCTTTTCCCTTTGTGCAATGTCGTAAATGCTTATGTGCGTCACGTCCCTGTTGAAGTCTGGCCTTCTTCTTGGCATGATTGTCGGCTTTGCATTGCCGGTTTCTGCAGCGTAATAGCCGTATTCGTGGCTGAAAACAGCAAGCTTGTCGCCATTCACGAACATCTCGAGGGGCTGCCCAGTTATGGCAGTTTCAGATACAATCCTTGCATTCTCGGCCGGATAAGCGTCAACTATGATGAGCTTGCTCCCGGATATGGCATAAATGTGTTTTCCATCGCTCTTGACTATGTCGGCCTCATCAACCCCTTCCACTTGTATGTTCGTGGTTGAGTAGTCTGATGACCTTGAGGCAGTGTCCGATGCTGCTTCTGCCGTGGCCTTCATTGGCGCTCCAGCAGCAAACACCTCATAGAGGCCCCCGCCCTGAACTTGCTGCCCTGCCTTGAGGAATTCCGCCAGCTCATCGTATGAGTTAAAGCTCTTTAGGTTGGCTTCTTTTTTCTTGTCATTGCCATCCATTACTGCGGCGAGCAGCGCAAACCCGGCTATGGCAAGCCCCAGTATCAACAGGGCAGCCGCAAAACTTGAACTTTTCTTCATTTCAGCATCACCTCTTGTGTGGTAAAGCGCTGTTTTATTTATAATCTGGAGTAAGCTTCAATTTGGGTTGAAGCTATCGCTTGCTCCTTAGCGCGTCAACCAGGAGAATGGCGGCAATGGCAAACACAGCTCCCATCAAGAACCAGAGCGTTATGTTGTGTTCGGCAGGAACGACCTGCGTGACGACTTTCTCAACTGCCATTGCAGTCTCATTGGTTGCGTTTGCCGCAGCCCGTGCAAACTCCCTTTGTCCTGTGGATGCAGCTTCCTGCATCACGGGGGCTGCAGCATCAGAGGCCTTCTGTATCGAGTAACTTGTTTGCATTGCGCCAGCCTTCGTGAACGTGTCGTAAAGCTGCACCACAAAGCCGGCGGCCGCAACAAAGGCAGCCACAGGCAATATCCGCTTCAGCTTGTTCGCCAGGCTTTCGGTTGCAGTTGCCTTTGGGGCTATTATGATGTACCTGTTTGCCAGGCTGTAATGCAGCACCTCTCTTCCCTTCTCTGAATAGTGAAACTCTTCTGCCTTCACGATTCCGCTCTGTAAAAGCTGCTTGAGGTTATAGTGCGCGGTGGATAGTGGTATCTGCAAGTCCTTCGCAATCTCGGTTTCAGTCGCTCCCTTCTCCTTGGCAGTAAGGTAGTCCAGTATCTTCCTGCAGACGTCATTGCTGACTATCTGCGCAAGCTCCTTTGCCTTGCTTTCCTCAAGGGATACGAGCAGGAAATTCTTAGACGCCATAGCCTGTGGAAGCGCTTTAGCCTATAAATATCCTTTCAAAGCTTCAGGTTTAGTTGTGGTTATCTTCGTTATTATTTTATACTTGCTTCAATGCCGTATTTGGCAATGAAAGAAATCTCGCTTTCCTCGACGGAAAAACAGCAGATAATTGACATAACCGGCAAGGTCGAGGGTATAGTCGCCAAATTGGGCGTAAAGAATGGCATTTGCCTTGTCTTTATCCCTCATACAACTGCGGCTGTCCTTCTGCTTGAGGCTGATGGGATGGTCGAAAAGGACGTTTTGCGCTCACTTTCCAACATAGTGCCTAAAACGGCAAGCTATGCCCACGAACACGGCAGTCCTGGCCACGGCGCTGCCCACGTCTTGGGAGCGATTCTTGGCCATTCAAGGGTAATCCCCGTGGAAGACGGAAAGCTCAAGCTCGGTACCTGGCAAAGAGTAGCCTTTTGTGAGTTCGACGGGCCCCGAACAGACAGAAAAGTCCGTGTTCAGGTGGTCGGCAAGTGAAAACCCTTGTTGTTACCGGCACTCCCGGCGCTGGCAAGACTGTTTTGGCAAAAAAACTCTCACTTTTGCTGGATTATGCGTACTTTGATGTTAATTCCTTCGTGAAGCGCGCTCACCTTTACAGCTCCTATGACCGCAAAAGGCAGTCCTATGTGGTTGACGAGGCTAAATTGGCCAGGGAACTGGCAAAAGTGAGAGGAAAGGCCCTTAAAAGCAGCCAAAAGGGCATCATTTTCGACTCTCACCTGTCTCACTTTCTGCCTCCCAGGCTTGTGAACCTGTGCATCGTTGCCCGCTGCAGCCCCCAGCTCCTTAGGCAAAGGCTTGCCAAGAGGGGCTATCCTGAGGCTAAAATCCGGGAAAATCTTGAAGCTGAGATATTTGAGGTGTGCCTCTCAGAAGCCCGCGATGCTGGTCACGAAATTGTCCTGTTTGACACATCCAAGGCAACAACTGCGGCTGTAAACGCCCTCGCAGCCAGAATCCGCAAATCAGTCCGGACTTAGTTCGGATTTAGTCCGGACTTAGTTCGTTAACGGACTTCTTCTTCGGCAGCTTTTTCCGGCACGATTACCTTCTTTGCGCCTCTTTCGGCCTGCCTTATCATCTTTTTGTGCTTCAGTTCCTTGAAATAATCGTAGAACGCAGTTCTTCCGCACAGGGCCTTTTCTCCGACGATAATCTCCTCGATTTCCCTCGTTGAATACGATTCGCGCTCCGCAAGCTCAAGAATTTGCTTCAGGGAAAGGCTCATCGGAACCTCCATCTTCCAGGGGAACGTCGAACACCCCCAATGCATCCAGGGCGGCCAGATGCTCCGCTAAGGTCGAGACATCCAGTCAAAACACAAAATCAGAAGAACAATCAGCCGTTGTTGTACCAAGTACTGAATCAGATGTTGCCATTGTTGAGGAAACCGTTGTTCCAGCGGAGACGGCAACCTTAGCACAGGTGCAACCGGTTGCTGCTTCTGATTCGTCTTCCGCGAGTTCCGCAGTAAGCGCTGCCTCTAAC
>JACPBZ010000017.1 GCA_016180105.1 Candidatus Woesearchaeota archaeon
GACATCATTGCCTCAGCCATTGCAAGCATAGAATAGGACTTTCCGCTGCCGCGCTTGCCAAAAATGGAAACAACGTGGGAACGGATAACATCCATATAAATGCCGGTTGATAAAGAAGTTGCCTGGCCCATCTTTACATAGTGCTTTCCTATGAGAAAAGTGCCCTTGTCAGCAAAAGCCTTCCTGTCCTCCTCATCACGGCCAACTATGATTTCGTACATTGCACAACCTCTTTTACACACCATAAGGCAGAAGCCGCAATAAATACTTTGCTATCTACCGCCAAAAAGTGCAAAAGTTTAAAAAAAGGATTGAAAGAGCAATGCAAATGCGAAACATTCCAGGAGTGCCGGGACGGCATAACGGACTGATAAAGATAATCCTGCTTCTTGCCATTGCCGCCGCAGTGGTTGTTGTATTGGCCAAGATGGGAATAATAAGCCTGCCATTCGAGCTGCCATTCTAAGTGAACTAACCCTCACGGAAAGTTTATAAAAAGGCAAAAGTGCACCAGGATAATGAAAGAGCTCGAAGCCCTGAAAAAAGAACTTGAAGCCAGCGATGCCAAAAGAGAAGAGCTGATAGCCAAGACAAGGGAAATCATAAAACAGTCGAAAACTGCCATTTACGCCCTGCAGAGAAGCGACCAAAAAACTGCTGACGCGACACTTGCCAAAATGAAGAAGGAAATAAGCCTCTTGGGCAAGTACGCGGAAAATGCCAGCTTTGCCGGAACAATAAAACCAGCAATGCAAGAATATGTCGAGGCAGCAGCGCTAAACGAGTTCATTGTCACCGGAAAGATAATTGCAAGGGAAGGGCTTGGCGTCACTGCAGAGAACTATCTTCTCGGACTGTGCGATGTTTCTGGAGAGATAGTAAGAAAGGCCATCAACGCGGCAATAAATGACGACACCAAGGTTGTCGTGGCCGCAAAGAAGTACGTTGAGGATCTATACTACGGGATGATGCAGCTCGACTTAAGAAACGGCGAACTCAGGAAGAAGTTTGACGGGCTCAAGTACGACCTCAAAAAGCTGGAAGACGTCCTCCTCAGCATAAAACTCCAGGGAAAGACGAATTCATAAAAGCCCTCGACAGGGCAGGCAAGCTTGAAGGGAAAGCCTGGATTGAAAGGGACGAAAACACAAGGCAAGGGAAAAAAACCAAGGCGGATAACAGCTTCAGGGAAAGGATGCTCAAGAACGCACCAAGAAAAGACGGCAATTACGTTTTAACCGAGAGAAAAAGCTGGTAAAAATGAGTTCTACAGGGCAAAAGCTGCTCAGGATAAGGAAAGGAGAGCTGACGGCAGCACAAAACATCAAGGGGCTGTTAAACGCCATCAAAAGCAATGATGGCAAGATAAACGCAATGCTGCACATCAACGAAAATGCCATTGCAGAAGCAGAAGCTGTTGACCGCAAAATAAAAGCCGGGAAGGCAGGCAGGCTTGCCGGGCTTGGGATTGCCATCAAGTCAAACATTTCCGTAATTGGAATGCCTGTCAATTGCGCCTCAAGGACACTCGAGGATTACCGCGGGACTTTCGATGCGGACGTGATTGCAGCCATAAAAAAAGAGGATGGCGTCATAATTGGAATGACAAACATGGACGAGTTTGCCTGCGGCGGGTCAGGAGAAAGCTCCGCATACGGCGCAACAGACAACCCGGCAGCGCCAGGAAGAATACCTGGAGGAAGCAGCTCAGGAAGCGCGGCTGCTGTCGCTGCAGGAATGTGCGACCTCGCCCTGGGATCTGACACGGGAGGCTCAATAAGGAACCCGGCTTCGCATTGCGGAGTTGTTGGGGTGAAGCCAAGCTATGGAAGGGTCTCAAGATACGGCCTGGTTGACCTGTCAATGAGCCTGGACCAGATAGGACCCTTTTCAACTGACGTTTATGGAGCAGCCCTGCTTGCTGAAGTAATTGCCGGAAAAAGCGAGAATGACGGAACAACAACTGGCGAAAAAGTTCCCCAGTATTCAAAGCAACTAAAGCTCGACAAGAAACTAAAAATCGGGATGGCCTGGGAGTTCGAGGAAATGTGCTCAGACAAAAAAATTTACTCCTTGATTGAGCAGGCTGCGCAGAAGCTTGGCGATTCAACCAAGGGAAGCGTGACTGACATAAAACTGCCAAACGTCGACCTTGCTATTCAAGCCTACTACCCGCTGGTTTACGTTGAATTTTTTTCCGGAACTCGAAAGTTTGACGGAAGAAAATACGGCAAGAAGATTGAGGAAAGCTGCGGAGAAGAGGTACTGAGAAGGATATTGGGCGGTTTGAAAAAGCATTCAAGGAAGTTGACATCATAATATCACCAACCACGCCAATGCTGCCACACAAAATTGGAACGAAGATTACTGACCCGAAGGCTATGTATGCGTATGATGCTTATACAATTCCAGCTAATTTGGCAGGAATCTGCGCAGGGGTAGTGCCGGTTGGCAGGATTAAGGGGATACCGGTTGGGCTGCAAGTGATGGCGCCTGCGTTCAGTGAGGAGCTGATGATGCAGGTGATGGCTTCTGTTGAAAAACAATCTTTATAAACGCTTTTGGGTTCTCAAGATAGAATGCTACGAACCCATAACTGCGGCGAGCTGACCGCAAAAGAAATTGAAAAGACTGTTTCTCTTGCCGGCTGGTGCCATTCAAGAAGGGACCACGGGGGAGTCATATTCATCGACTTAAGGGACAGGCACGGCCTTACGCAGGTAGTACTTGACCCAAGCCACAACAAGGCCGTGCACGCTGCCGGGGAGCACATAGGAAGGGAATGGGTCATTTCTGCCAAAGGGAAGGTAAGGCACAGGCCAAAGGACATGGTCAACCCAAAACTGCCAACAGGCGAGATTGAAGTAATCGTGGATGAGCTCAAGATAATCACTAAGGCTGCAGTGCCCCCAATAGAGATTGACGACAGGGTTGAAGCCTCGGAAGACATGCGAATGAAATACAAGTACATTGACCTCAGAAGGCCAATAATGCAAAAAAGGCTTGTGTTCAGGCACAGGGCATCAATGGCCGTCAGGGAGTACTTCAACAAAAACGGATTCGTGGAAATCGAGACACCACTTCTCGTGAGGTCAACTCCGGAAGGAGCGAGAGATTATGTGGTGCCGAGCAGGGTGCACCCCGGGAAGTTCTATGCACTGCCACAGAGCCCGCAGCTTTACAAGCAAATACTAATGATTTCCGGGTTTGACAGGTACTTTCAGCTTGCAAAATGCCTAAGGGACGAGGACTTGAGGGCAGACAGGCAGCCAGAACACACCCAAATAGACTTTGAAATGAGCTTCGTTGACGAAAAAGACATAATGGGATTCGTGGAAGGCCTATACAAGCACCTCTTCAAGGAGACTTTGGGAATTGACTTGAAAACGCCATTCAAAGTGCTGACATACGCCGAAGCTATGGACAAGTACGGCATAGACAAGCCCGACCTGAGATTTGGAATGGAACTCATTGATGTCACTGACATAGTGAAGAAGTCAGACTTCAAGACGTTTGCAGCTGAGGAGCAGGTCAAGTGCATCGTTGCGGAGAAAGACTTCAGCAGGAACGAAATCGATGAGCTGATAGCCTGGGCAAAGGAAAACGGCGCCAAGGGGCTGGCTTGGATGAAAGTGACAGACAAGGGAGTGGAATCATCAATAGTGAAATACTTCAACGAAGAAATACAGAAACAACTTCTGCAAAGAACAAAAGCGAAAAAAGGGAACGTGATGTTCTTCGTGGCAGACAAGAAGAAAGCCGTGGCTGACGTCCTTGGCAAGCTGAGAAACGAGCTTGGAGAAAGGCTGGGCCTGCGAAGCAGCAAGGAATTCAACTTCTGCTGGGTAGTTGACTTCCCGCTGTTCGAATGGAACACCGAGGAAAACAGATGGGAAGCGGCGCACCACATGTTCACCTCGCCAAAGCAGGAACACATCGAACTACTCGAAAAGAGCCCTGAAAAAATCCTTGGCAACCTGTATGACCTGGTGCTGAACGGCACAGAACTCGGGTCAGGCTCAATAAGAATCAACAACCCAGAACTCCAGGAAAGAGTGATGAAAGTTGTCGGCATAGACCACAAGGCTGCAGAAGCCAAGTTTGGATTCCTGCTTGAGGCATACAAATACGGCGCGCCAGTGCACGGCGGAATGGGAATAGGATTTGACAGGACAGTAGCGCTGATGCAAGGCCTGCACGACATACGCGAAGTTGTTGCCTTCCCGAAAAACAAGAAAGCAGAAAGCCCAATGGACGGCTCCCCATCAGAGATTGAAGAAAAGCAGAAGAAGGAGCTGCACATAAGAAGCGATGTGGCAAGATAAAAATGCCGAGCTTTGTACTGTTCACGGGCAACGAAGAGAAGATTAACGACTTCAGGAACGCCCTTAAAGGCGCAAGGCTTGATTTTGAAATCGCAAGGGGAGAAAAGCCCGAGCTGCGTTCTGATGACCCCTGCGAGATTGCAAAGACAGCAGCAAAGGCGCTGTGCGAAAGGCTCCGAAAGGCCGTTGTTGCCGAGGATTCAGGCTTGTTCATAGAGGCACTCAACGACTACCCCGGGACTTGCACGTCATACATCTTCAAGAGAATAGGACTCAATGGAATCATCAAGCTGATGAAAGGAGAGAGAAACCGGAAGGCAAGATACAAGTCAGCGGTTGGCTACTGCGAGCCGGGAAAAGAGCCTATGTGCTTTTATGGCGAGGAGGAAGGCAGGATAGCAGAGAAAATACGCGGGAAAGGAGGCTGGGGGCACGACCCAATATTCATCCCGAAAGGGAAGAGCAAGACTTACGGCGAAATGAAAAAGCCAGGGGATGTCAACCTGTTCAGGAGAAGGGCAATTGAGAAGCTCGAAGAGCACCTATCAGGTGAGAAAAATGACGCTTGAAGCAAGACTCGACCACCAGCCTATTACAAAAAAAGCCATAGACGCGGTAGTTAGTTGGACCGGGCGAAGATATGATATCAGAATAGAAGGTGCAGAACTGCTCGAAATGGATGAGCCAGCAATTTTAGCATTCAAACACCAAACAATGACAGACTTCTTTGCAGCACTATACGCTTTGAGAATGCTTAACAAAGAAGCAGCCCTTTCAATAAAAAAAAGCTGGTTTCAAATCCCAGTAATAAAGAACTTTCTCGTTGGAATCAACGGCATACCAACCCCGAGACAAAAAGACGAAGGCTACGACAAAAACGGTTCCGAAATGAGAAAGTACGCGAGCGAAGTCATAAGAACCCTGAAAGCAGGCGGTTGGCTGATTTACGCACCCGAAGGCACGAGAGTAAGGGGCCGCGTTGGAGATGAAGTTCACGTGGAGCCATTGCTCCTCGCACAAAGACTGAGCAGAAAAGGACAAAAGGTAAATGCATACATAGTGGGAATTGAGTACAAACCGGAAAAAGGAAGGCCCATTTGGTGGGCAGGGACAACAATAACTTTCAGGGCAGAACCTTACCAAACGCAAGACAAAACTGCAGACCAAATTGGTGAAGACGTAAAAGCTGGGATGGCCCGCTTGAGTGGGCTTGAATACAGGGTTAAGGAAACTAGCCCCCAGAAATAACTGACAAAAT
>JACPBZ010000019.1 GCA_016180105.1 Candidatus Woesearchaeota archaeon
GACGGCCATTTGATAATCCACCACAACAACTGCGTGAACATCAAGGCACTCCCCCAGGCAAAACTGATGCGACTGCACTGGAACGAGGAACAAAAGCAGCCCAATTCGCTGACAATAGAAATCACCGACAGGGTGGGCATACTCGCAGACATACTCAACACATTGACAGCTGCACAAGTCAACATTGAGTCAGTCAACAGCAAATCAACCCGGAACAAGCTCTACGTCAACTTTGAAGTATCGGGAAAATACAACAGCGACGAACTGATAAGAAAAATAAAAGCGATAAGGAATGTTGTCAACGTCAAAATAGCTTAGAAGCTACTTTTGAGTAGTGAATATAAAAAGGTTTAAATATTGGGCGGCAGTTGTGGCAAAAGAGGTTGATGGATTTGGCGTCACTGCAGCTCGTAGGAGGTATTTTAAAGAAGGAAACCATTGACGCCATTGTGCGTGAGAGCGACGGAGTTCCACCGCCGGAGAGGTTGCAGAAGTATGAAGGAAGAGCACCGCACGCTCGCGACGCATCGGAAGCCTCGGTAGATTATCTAAACTGGGCATTAGGAATAAGCGCGTCAGCCTTAACCAGAGGGTGCAAAGCAACTGCCGCAATAGCGGCAAAAGGAGCTCCACCCTATAGTGGCGAGGTCACAGCAGCCAATTTTCAACGAGTAAGAAGGATGGAAGCACTCGCACGCTTTGTTTACGAAAGAGCAAAAAACCCCACAACGCTTGACCAAATTGACTGGTATGCGATTTACCACGGATTTGTTTCATTCGCCAAAGGACCCCTAACAACCTAAATCTTCTAGCAGTTCCGAAGGCCTTTAATATAGCCGCTTTATTTCTCCTGAGCATGGAATACAAAGGGCTGAAACTGGACAAGTTCCAGGAGGAAGCCATAACAGCAATAGAAAACAACAAGTCCGTGATTGTTTCCGCACCAACCGGCTCAGGAAAGACGCTCATCGCAGACTACATCATAGAGCGCGACCTGAAAAAAGGGCTTCAGGTAGTCTACACGGCACCCATAAAAGCCCTCTCCAACCAGAAATACAAGGAATTCACGGCGCAATACGGCGAAGGCAAGATAGGCCTGCTCACAGGCGACTCTGTCAGGAACTCCAACGCGCCCATCCTCATCATGACAACAGAAATCTACAGGAACATGGTCCTCGCCGACGACCCGGCGATACGCGACGTCTCATACGTCATATTCGACGAGATACACTACATAAACGACGTCGAGCGCGGCTACGTCTGGGAAGAATCAATAATATTCTCGCCGCCCCACATCAGGATGCTCTGCCTATCAGCCACCATACCCAACGCGGACGAGTTCGCCAGGTGGATTTCAAAAATCAAGGGCCACGACGTGGTCGTGGTGCAGCACACAGAAAGGCCAGTGCCCCTGCACCTCAACTTTTACGACACAGAGCTTGGCATAACAAGCCTGGCAAAATTCAAGGAATTCTCAGAAGTCCCGGAATACGGCCACGCAATGGGAAGACGGAGGGCAAGGCCAAAATACGTGAAGGCACCATCCCACATAGACCTCATAAGGGAAATAAAAGACAAGCTCCCCTGCATATTCTTCACATTCTCAAGGGCAGGATGCCAGCAAAACGCGCGCGAGCTCGCCGCAAAAAGATGGTTCGAACCCCAGGCAGCCATATCAAACTTCATACGCAAAAAACTGGAAGGCGCACCCACAGGCATAAACGAGTTGCAATCAACCAAGCTGCTCAGGCAAATACTGCCCTTCGGAATCGGATTCCACCACGCCGGGCTGCTCCCGATAATGAAGGAAATCGTGGAAGAACTATTCTCACAGGGCATCATCAAGGTCTTGTATACGACGGAAACCTTCGCCGTCGGAATAAACATGCCGGCAAAAACAGTATGCATAGAATCCCTCAGGAAATTCGACGGAATATCCTTCAGACCCATGGACTCCAAGGAATACTTCCAAATGGCAGGCAGGGCAGGCAGGAGAGGCATAGACACCGAAGGCTTCGTGTACGTTATGGTGGACAGGAGGGAATTCGACTACGCCAAAACCAGAAAAACTGTCACCTCAGACACTGAACCCATAAAATCCCAGTTCAGGCTGTCAATAAACACCGTGCTGAACCTCGTGAAGCAACACAACAGCAAGGAAATCGACGAAATACTCGGAAAGAACTTCGACGCCTTCCAGAAGCACGGAAAGGACCTCGTGCAAAGAAAGACGGAAAACCACTACCACTTCCAAAAATACTGCGAAAAACTAGCAAAGCTCGGATACATAAAAGACGGCAGGCTCACAGAAAAAGGCGAATTCGCCTCCCAAATCTACTCAGACGAGATACTCATAGGAGAACTGTTCGCAACAGACTTCCACAAGCAACTAAGCAAATACCAAACACTGCTGCTCATTGCCGCGATATGCTACGAGGGAAGGGAACGCACCCAGTTCCACCACAGATTCCCCTCACAAGAGGCGCACAGGCTCCAGCATTCATTGAGAATGCACCACTACGCGCAAAAAGACAAGCGCTTCGGAGATGTTATCGACATAACTGCCATAATCCATCCCCTCTTTAACGGGGAGAACTTATTTGACATCGTCAAGAACACCTCCCTCCAGGAAGGCGACATCATAAGGCTCCTCAGGCAAATTCTCGATAAAACAAGGCAGATACGAACCGCCTCCAAAGACACACACTTGACTTCAATGCTTCACGACTGCCAAACACGGGTTGTCAACTGCCTGAAAGACGTCGATATAGTGTAGTTCACTTCACGAATTCAACGCCGGGCACGCTTTCTTTTTCTCAAACGTTTTGCTCTCAAATGCCCAAAGTATGATTGGCAAGGACGAACTGGTGGCAGCGGGCTGGACGAAAAAAGCTTTATATAATCGCATGGGCAAATCAGGAGATGTGATGTATGATGGCAGAGATAGTTATTGACGAAAAGACAAGGTTCGGCAAGCCGGTGATAAAAGGCACCAGAGTAAGTGTAGACGAAGTGCTTGGCGCACTAGCCAGCGGCATGACTCATCAGGAGATAGAGAAAGAATACGGCGTGACAGAAGAGGGAATAAAAGCTGCCCTTTTTGTGCTCACTCAATCAGCACGGTCTTCTTCAATTGACGACAGCTCTGCGTAGTGGCTCCAGCTTAATTGGTCAGACGCCGTCTGACTTTTTTCTGTTCCCTGCTTATCTTTGTGTAAACCGCTGATTCGAGGTCCTCAAAATACCCGTTGAGCATCGTGGCAAACGC
>JACPBZ010000018.1 GCA_016180105.1 Candidatus Woesearchaeota archaeon
GACAGCAAGGCTGATTTCATTCGCGCAACGATTGAGAACTTTAAGGTTAAGTAATTGCAAAAGTTTTAAATTAGCTGCCTTATTGCTGTTGTTTTTAATGGCTGGAAGTGATCAGGTTTTTCCGGGCGATGCAAAGTCTGAGCTCGTGAATGTCGTGAGGAAGGGCCGCTTTTCTGACTATGTGAGCTTTGCCAGGAGGCAGGTTTTTGACCTTGTGAGCAGCTTTTTTAAGTCGCTGACGCCAAGGAATGTGCTTCTCCTTGTCTCGGCGGTTGTCATTCTGGCGCTTTTTGGCCGGAATTTGAAGGACATTGTGCTTGTTTCCATCCTGGCGGTTGCAGCTTCCTATTCGACCGTTTACAAGAGGACCATAAGGGTTCCTTCGGCAGTTGAGCTTGTTACCCTTGGCACTGTCATTACCGGGGCGGCTTATGGTCCTGTCGTGGGTGCGCTTTTTGGCGTGGTCACGACGATAGCATCTGAGATAATAAGCTCTGGCGTTGACGTTAATACGCTGTTCTACGCTGTTGGCAGGGGCATTGCGGGAGGAGTCTCGCAAACCCTGATTTTCGGCCTCGGTTGGGGTGTTGTTGCTGTTGGGATGATTGCCCTTGTCATATTTCACGCGGTATCGGATGCGATTTACGTAGTTTCAGGAGGCATCGAGGCTGTCCCTAAGATTTTGTACTTTATCGTCATTAATACGTTATTTAACCTGATAATGTTTACTTTCTTCGGGAACCTTTTGCTGGCCTTTGCCCAGCTGTGAAGGGCAATATTTATATACGGGTTATACTTACGATAAAAAAGTTATACTTGGTGTTGGTGATAAACTTTGGCAACTGCAACTGTAGTGGCGAGGAAGTGGGGCAATTCAATAGGTGTAATAATACCCAGGGAAATCGTGGAGAAGGAGGGCATAAAGGCCGATAAGCGTGTGCAAATAGAGGTCAAGCAGGCTAAAACCGTGCTTGAAGAGCTCTTCGGAGCTTTGCCGTTTAAGAAATCAACCGAGCAACTGCTTAGGGAATCAAGGGAGTTGGAAAGCAAATATTGGTGATGGCATTTGCTTTGCCTTGATACTTCTGTGCTCGTGGAAATAGCCAGGGCTAATCCTAAGTTTGTGCAACTCATCAAAGAGGCCTCTGTCATTCCAGATCCGATTTTAGCGGAATTTTACGGCATTGTGCTGCGAGAATGGGATGTGCAAACTGCAGAATACTGGTTCAACAAGATGGGCCCTTTTGCACTGCAGGTTACAAAGGAGATTTTGAAAGAAGCAGTCAAGTTCAGGCACGATAACAAAGCCAAAAACCTCTCGTTTTTCGATGCTGTCGGATACGTTTATGCGGTGAAGAGTGGGCACGAGTTCCTGACTTGTGACCAAGACTTAGAAGGCCTGCCAGGCGTCAGGTTTGTGAAGAAGTGAGTTAAAACCTGCCAAAAGGGATTGGCTTTGTGTGCTGTTTCATTGTTATGAACGCAACTTGTGCAATCTCATCAAGGCTGCCCGGCACATTTCTAAATAATTCATTGCTGCTGGAGTGAGGTGCTTCTAGCCGTGCATTATTTGGTGTTTTCCTCACCCAGCACCCTTTTTCTAACCTAAACCTTTAAATATTCCAGTATACAAAAATCAACAAATTAGCACTATAGTGTATTGAGTTAGTAGCAGCGATAGCAGTAGCTGCATTTTAAGGGCAAAAAGATGGTGTTTGTGGATGGCTGAGGCAGTTTCTGGGGCGGCGGTTTCAAGCTTGCAGTTGCAGCAGTCGATGGCGCAGGCTGCGGCTGGCGGTGAATTGCCTTCCGAGGCTAAGCAGGCAGTTGTTTCTGGCGATCAGGGCGCGCCTGAGTTCTTCATAGATCTCAGGCCGAGGTTTGTCAAGCTGCCCGACATAAGCGTGAAGGAAAAAATAAACATAAGATATCCCTTGCTGCCTCCTTACGCCTTTGCGCATATTTACTGGGACAGCACTGCAAAGGAGCTTCTTTACGCTGTGGAGGAGGTTATCCTCACGGATACTGAAAAGGAGCTTCTCAAGCTTATCCAGCTTGGGCTTGAGGAGATGATTAACATAAGCTACGCCTACGCCTCGAAGTCTGAGCTTATCATCAAGTACCTTGAAAAGAATGTCCAGTCCATCCTGGCTGAGCTGGGTGCCAAGGTCTCCAAGCAGTCTTACCTGAAGATTATGTATTACGTTTACCGTGATTTCGTCGGCCTGAATGAGATAGAGCCCTTGATGCACGACTTCTACATAGAGGACATTGAGTGCAATGGCGCTGAGACCCCTGTTTATCTTGTCCACAGGCGGTACCAGAACATGAGGACGAATCTCGTGTTCTCGGATACGAAGAGACTGGTTGACTTTGTTGAGAAGCTTGCCCAGAAGACGGGCAGGTATGTGAGCTTTGCAAGGCCATTGCTCGATGGGTCTCTCCCTGATGGGTCTAGGGTAAATGCGACTTACACCAGTGACGTGACTACTCACGGCCCAACCTTCACGATAAGGAAGTTCACTAAGGACCCGTTGACGCCTGTTCATTTGCTTGGTTATAAGACAGCGAGCCCTGAGATGTTTGGCTTTCTCTGGCTTGCCATCGAGAACAAGTTCAATGTCATCTCAATTGGGGAGACGGCTTCGGGCAAGACTACGCTTCTCAACTCGATTTTGCAGTTCGTCCCGCCTGAGGCCAGGATTGTCTCTATTGAGGATACTCGCGAGCTTAATATCGCCCACGAGAACTGGATTCCTGCGGTTGCCCGTGTCGGGTTCGGCATTCCCAATCTTTTGGGGAAGCAGTACGGCGAGATTAGCCTTTTCGACCTTTTGAGGGAGACTTTCAGGCAGAATCCGGATTACGTTGTCGTGGGCGAGGTGAGGGGCAAGGAAACCTATGTCCTGTTCCAGGGTATGGCATCGGGCCATCCCTCTTTTAGCACTTTTCACGCAGCTTCCGTTGAGACCCTGGTGAGGAGGCTTGAGACTCCGCCAATTAACCTGCCCGCTTCCCTTGTTGACAGCCTTGACATTGTTATTAGCGTAATTCACGTGAAGGATGTC
>JACPBZ010000037.1:0-14491 GCA_016180105.1 Candidatus Woesearchaeota archaeon
GTCGCTCAATTGCTGTATGACATAGCAGACCTGCTTGAGATGCAGGGCGTCCAGTTCAAGCCTGCTGCGTATCGCAAGGCCGCGAGGAGTGTTGAGACTCTTTCCGGCGATGTGGAGGAGCTTTACGGGAAAGGCGGCATTGATGCCCTGATGGAGCTTCCCGGCGTTGGCGAGAGCATTGCCGGGAAGATTGTTGAGTTTCTCAGGAAAGGGAAGCTTAAGTATTATGATGACTTGAAGAGGCAGTTTCCTGGGCACATCTCTGAGCTGATGAACATTCCAGGGCTTGGTCCTAAGAAGATCAAGGTGCTGAATGAAAAGCTGAAAATAAGCACTGTCGATGAGCTTGAGGCTGCCGCGAAGGCTCATAAGATTTCCAAGGTTCGCGGATTCGGCGAGAAATCCGAGGGGGAATTGCTGAGGAACATTTCCACTTTCAGGCTCGGCAGGCAGAGGATGCTTCTTGGCTATGCCCTTCCTGTTGCCCTGGAGATTGAAAGCCGCCTTAAGGCGCTGAATGGAGTGATTCAGGCATCCCTTGCAGGTTCCCTCAGGAGAAGGAAGGAAACAATCGGGGACATTGACCTTCTCGTGAGTTGTCGTGGTTCTGCTGCCGCAAGGGGCATAATGCGCTTCTTCACGGCAATGCCTGAAGTTTCAAGGGCTCTCGCGAAAGGCGAGACAAAATCCAGCATCCTCCTCAAGACCGGATTGCAGGTTGACTTGAGGGTAGTTGAGGATGACATTTTTGGCGCTGCATTGCAGTATTTTACTGGCAGCAAGGAGCACAATGTTGCCGTTCGCGGTTTGGCCATAAGGAAGGGCCTGAAGCTCAGCGAGTATGGTGTTTTCAGGAAAGGCGGCAGGAGGATTGCCGGAAAGACCGAGGAGGAAGTTTACGGGGCGATTGGCCTCCCTTACATTGAGCCCGAAATCCGTGAAAACAGCGGGGAAGTAGAGGTGGCAATAAAAGGCAAACTTCCGAAACTCATACAATACGGCAGCATCAGGGGGGATTTTCATGCTCATACGGTAAAGAGTGATGGTGGGAACAAGCTGGAAGAAATGGTTGCGGCAGCGAAAAAGCTCAGCTATGAATATATTGCAATCACCGACCACAGCAAGAGCGAGAGGATTGCCCACGGCCTTTCTGACTCTGAAATGGAAAGTTGGCTGAAGGAAATAAGGGCAGCTGGTGCAAAAGAAAAGGGAATTAGGATTCTCGCAGGCTCAGAGGTTGATATTCTTGCCAATGGCGACCTTGATTACCCCGATGAGCTGCTCTCCTCTATGGACATTGTTATTGGCTCAATTCACTCGCGATTTAAGTCCTCTAGGCGGGATATGACAGAGCGCATCCTCGCTGCAATCGAGAACGAGCATCTTGACATCTTGGCCCATCCAACTGGCAGGAAAATCGGCCAGCGCGAGCCTTACGATGCTGACTTCGACAGGATTTTCAAGGCTGCCGCAGAAAACGATGTACTTCTCGAAATCAACTCATACCCTGACAGGAGCGACCTTAGCGATGTCCTGGCGAGGAAGGCTAAAACTTTTGGCTGCAAGTTCGTCATTGACACCGACTCTCACAGCATCGGCAACTTGAAGTTTATGGAGCTTGGAGTTTCAATTGCGCGGAGGGCGTGGCTTTCATCTGAAGACATAGTCAATACCAAACCCTTGAGGGAATTGCCAAGGTTTTTCAGGAAGCTGCGTATTTGAACCGATATGAGAAGAATTGCAATTACTGGTGCAAGTGGTGTTATAGGCACTGTGCTGAGGCGTGGGCTGAAGGATTTCAGGATAGCCGCCTTGGATTTGCCACAGGTTGACGTAAGGGATTACAAGAGCCTTTTGGTTGCTTTTGAGGGGCAATCTGCGGTCATTCACCTGGCGTGGGACTGGAAAGAAAATTTTCAAAGCGGCTCAGCCAGCCCTGATAATTACGTGATGACTTGCAATGTTTACAGGGCAGCCAGGGAAGTTGGGGTGCCCAGGATAATTGTGGCAAGTTCTGTGCATGCTGACAGCTTTCACGGCTGGAAAAAGCGCAGTCTGCTTTCGCCAGATAACACTCCGGTTCCTGACAGCCCTTATGGCGCGAGCAAGGTATTGATGGAAGCGCTTGGCCGCTATTATGCGAAAAAAGGCCTTGAGGTTGTATGCATCAGGTTTGGGGGCGTGAACAGGAAAGACTCTGCCAATATGCCCGAAAGGGATTACGGCCGTGTTTGGCTTAGCCACAGGGACTGCTGCAGCCTTGTTTCTGCTTGCTTGGGTGTTCCAAGAATACCGAATAATTTTTTAATAGTTTACGGCGTTTCTGACAACAAGGGGCGAATCCACGATTTTTCAAATCCAATTGGGTGGCAGCCTGTGGATGGTTCAAAGTAGGCGAGGTTTTTTATGAAATTTGATGCGATTATTGTGCTTGGCGCAGCAATCACCGACAAGGGGAACCTGTCAAGGATTGCGCGCTCAAGGGTTGAGAAGGCAATAGAGCTTTTTAGGTACCTCTACGCCCCCAGGATTATCATGACAGGAAAGCGCGAATCACTGGCAATGCGAAAATACGCCACCAAGAGGGGACTTCCAAGAAAATGCGCCTTTGCTGAAGATCATTCGCTTGATACCATAGGGAATGCGTTTTTCGCGAGAAAGCTTTTTCTTGAGCCAAATGGTTGGAACAAGGTTGTTGTCGTGACATCAAAATTTCACGCCAGGCGGGCTGAATTCATTTTCAGGAAGGTCCTTGGCAGGGGTTATTTCATAAAAGTCATCCCCTCAAGAAGGGTATTGTCAGAAAAATTGTTCCGGCTCAAGCTGCAATCTGAAAGGAAGACTTTGCTTGTTACGAAAATGCTTGGCTCTTTAATAGCTGATGGTGACCTGGCTGCCATTGAGAACTTCTTGAGAAAGAGTCCGATTTACAGGCGTTAGCGTTACTTCACCAGCTCTGCCCGTGCCTTGTCCGCTACCCTGTGCGCGATGTGCAGCGGTTCCGGGAGCTTGTGGGGCGGCCTTGTTGACTTCTCGACAATCTTGACAGCGGTCTCGAGGCTTACCTTGTGCCCGGTTGAGATGTACAGTGGCTTTGAGTGGTCTTTTGTTTTCAGCTCAACTCCGAGGATGTCTTTTCCGACCTTTATGTTCCCGGCCTCGTCTTCTTCTCCGAGAAGCCTTGTCTTTGCTATGCCTATCGTGGCCTGGTCGAGTTCCACTCCTATGTGCGAGGCAAGGCCGCATCTCAGGGGGTGGAGTATGCCGTTTCCGTCGATGAGCAGGACATCCGGCTTCTTGTGCAGTTTGGAAAATGCTTCCTTGATTGCCTGGCCTTCCCTGAAGTAAAGCAGCCCCGGCAGGTATGGGAAGTCGCACTTTACAGTCGCGGTCTTTTTTTCGACCACGGCCAGGTTCTCATCGCACACGACTATTGATGCAACTACCAGGTTGTCAACGTAGGCGCAGTCGCAGCCGCCTATCAGCTTCACTTCGCCCAGCTCGTCCTCGGTTATTACCTTCTTGGCTGCAGCCAGCTGCTCCTCTTTTAGTTTTTCAATGTCCATCATGAGTGGGCCTGCTCGGATTCGAACCGAGGACATCTTCCCTGTGAAGGAAGCATCATAGCCACTAGATCACAGGCCCGTAATGGCGTGGCTGCAGTTGCGAATTTATAAAAGTTATTCAGAAGGCTTATAAACTATCCGGCCAAGATATTAGCCATGTTTGATTTTGGCTCGGCCAGTAACATCGCGATTGCTGTCGGCTTCATTTTTGTTTTCGTTTTTTTCATCAGGCTGATAAGCTATGTTTCTTCCCGGAATGCGGAATACGGCACGGCTCGCGAGAGGCAAGTTGAGGCCCGGACTGGTATGGGCGGGGCAGGCTTACAGGCAGGCTGTAGGCGTGGAAGGCAGGGCGCGGGGGATGGCGTCTCAGGCCGCGCGGCTTCAGCCAAGAACTGCTTAATCCTGAAGATGCTTTCTATGTGCGCTTATGTACGCCCTGATAAAGTATCCCAGGAAATCGTTTTCTGTCTTTGAAAGGGCGTTGTAATAGGGCTTTCTTTTTTTATATTCAATTGTCAGCATCGGGTATCTCCTTTTCTTGAGTATATGCACCAGAATCAACCTGCCTACTCTGCCATTCCCATCGCCAAACGGGTGGATTTTCTCAAATTTATAGTGCATTCGTGCCGCAAGCTCAACAGCATGCATTGCATACTTGTTTCTGCCATAGAATGAAAATAACTCTTTCATCAGGTGTGGTAAATCCTGCCAGTCCGGAGCAATGTAACTGCCAACTCTCACTGGGTATTCCCTGAATTTTCCGGCAATGTCTGGCTTTGTATCCTTGAATACCCCCAGGTGCCACTGGAGCAGCATGTCCGGATTGATGTCTTTTTTAGCGTTAAACACGTCAAAAAATGTGCTGGCGTGGTTAAGCGTTTCCTGCACGTCAGAAAGGGGTTTGTTTGGCGAGATTTTGTGCCTGATAACTTCCTCGGTATCCTCAAGAGAAAGTGTTGATCCCTCTATGGCGTTGGTGTTGTAGGTAAAATCTATCGCGAAATCTGTAAGAATATTCTTTTTTATTGATTCCGGGTATTTGCTCCACTCGGCGGCAAAGTTTTTCTTTATCTTGTCAAGCTTTTTGAATGCCTCCTCAGCAAGGCATTTGCGAAGAAACGCCTCTTTTAACTCCTCGATGTTATCCGGCAATTGTTTTCCCAGGTATTTCTCCCTATGCATAACCCTGCCGCTTTTCCGAAAGGAGTGTGCGAGGTAAAAAAAGTTGCCGCGTTTTACAATATTCACAAAGGAAGAATACCATTACAAATATTTAAATTTTGTGATTTTTAAGAAAAATGTAATTGTATTGCCTCACGGCAGTTTCATCACTATCCTGCCGTCCTTGAATACCCTGACAGTCCCGCCGCTTTCGGAGATGACTATTGCGATTGAGTTTGTCAGCTTGCTCATTGCCGCAGAATATCTGTGCCGGGTCCCGAATCCTTCTAGGCCGTCGAGCTGCACGTTGCCAAGGTCTATGTTGATGTGCGTTCCTGCTGAAAGGACTGTGCCGTTTGAGTCTATGAAAAATGCGCCGTCAAGCTGCGAGAATCCTTTTATCGTTTCCTTCAGGTCGGGGTCTGTTATTTGCTTCAGTTCCGCGGGGTAATTCTGGAAGGGGTTTATGATGAGCTGCCTTGAGTATTTTGACATCTCGCCTGCATCCCCTATTATGAATGCAGTTCCTATCTTCCTGCCCTCCCTTCCCTCGCTTACCAGTTCCACGGCAATGTTCAGTATTGCCTCGAGCACGTCGCTGCTTATCTTTTCAGTGAGGTTGTGTATGCTCATGTTGAAGAAGACCTTGTCAACGTCGATGACAAAAATCAGCCCTTTGTAGCCCATTCCGAGGCTTTCGTCTGCCACGCACACTATCCTTTCCCCCTTGTTTATGAAGTGCCTGTTGACGGCTTCCATTAGCAGCTCTTTTACTGGCAGGGTTGAACCGCCCATCTGCTTCCGCATTTTTGAGTTGTAGCTTAGCTTTGTGTAGACGTTTTTGGCGGTTTTCTTGAATATCGCCATCTTGACATAGGCGTAACTGTGGTCTTGCGCCTCTTTCTGGGCTTTCTCGATTGAGACTATGCAGCCTGCTCCAACATCCCTTGATAGCCGCGTGGCTGCCTTGCCTATCAGCTCCTCTATGTTTGCCTGGCTGTAGGGGTCAGTTTGGCCTGTTGCCTTCTGCGTGCCCAGGCGCTGCGACATAAAGAGAGTCTGGCTTTCAGGCACGGTTTGTATCTTGAGTGTCCTTTCGGCAACAGCTTTCTCCTTCTGCGGCTGGACTTGCTGGGTTTGCTGTTCAACTGCTGTTTGTTGGGTGCGCTGCGCCATTGTTGCTGAAAAGAAGGAGTTCAGCTTTTTTTGGTTGTATACCCTGTCTATCTCCTCAAGGACGTTTTTTGGTATTACGTCCTTTGGGTTGATTGTCTTTTTCTGGATGAACGTGACCTTGTACCCCTTCAGGTCTTCCTCGTCTGCGCGCATTTTCAGGTCACTTTTTGGCATTTTTCGCTCCCAACTCGGCTGAAAATTCAGAGATTATTTTCTTTGTTATGTCGCTCTTGACAACCGTGAGGTTTTTGGCGTTGCAGAGGTACCTTACTGAGATTTCAAGGAAGGGATGCTCGACATCCCGGTATTCCAGCGACGTCCTTGTTTCCGGCTTCACTTCTACCTTCCACTTTTCGGTGGCCATCTTCATTTCCTTCCCTACAACGGCGTTAGCGCATTTTACAAGCCTTTTCTCGATGTTTGCTATGTCTGCGGAAGCAGGAACCTTTACCTTTACGTAATCCCAGACAAGGGCAGAGCCTCTTGTGTAGTTCACGATGGGCAGTGTCAGGGCCTGCTCGTTTGGCACAAAGACAACCCGTCCTGTTGATTCTTCCTTGTCAACAAGGCTGAGGTGGGTGTGCATCAGGCTGATTTCGTGCACAAAGCCGCTTATGCTGCCTATGTCGACCCTGTCGCCAATCCTGTACGGCCTCTTTGCGACTATTGAGAACCAGCCGGCTATGTTCAGTATGGGCCTTTGCAGGGCCAGTGTTAGTCCTGCGGCAAAAAGGCCTATTGAGGTTATAACCGGCCCTATGACGCCGTAAAGCATCACGAAAATGACAAGGACGAGTATGATGAATACAAGATACCTGAAAACCGATGTTACCTGCTTTATCTCTGCCTTTTCTTTTGTCTTTGTGTACTTCTTCAGGAGCCAGACTCCGAGGGTCGTGATTATATTGGCTATGAGTATGAGGGCGAGTATTGTGAAAACCTTTGCAAGGGGTGTGGAAAAAAGCAAGAAGCCTTGGCTGTCAGTTCGGTAGGCTGTTATCCCTATCCCGGCGAGGGCAAGGAAGAGGAGCAAAAACCCTAAATGTTTCATTTCTCATCCTCGTTGTTTGGCTATTATAAAAAAGTAAGGCTCCCTAAAAACGTGAGTTGGGGGTATGGGAAAGAAGTCTCTTAGGGAGCCCCTTTTTTTCACACTTTTTCGTGCTATGGCATAACAAATATATAAATGTTACGTTTTTGTATACTGGTTTACTAACTCTTCGTTTTTAGCTACTGGCCTTTTTTCTTCGTGGCGACTTTGCCAGTCGCCAGGCCGGTGGTTTGCGGCTCGGCAAGGAAGCTTTCCTGCTTTACCTCGTCTATGATGAAATATACTTCCTTTTGCTTTATCCTGTATTTCCTTTCCAGGCACTCTATGAATTCCTCGAGGTTGCCCATCTGCCTGAAGATTATGTCTGCCAGGAAGTCGTAGCCGTTGTTTATGCGGAAGAGCGAGTTGACGTTTTCGTGCTTTTCCAGGAAGGCGCCAATTTCCTTTTTTTGCTCCTTGTCGACTTTCAGGATGATAGTTGCCCTGGAAGAGAACCCAAGCTCGCTGTTTTTCAGGATGCAGGTGTATTTCTCGACGCAGGATGCGATTGGGCCTTTTACCTTGTCGAATATCGTGGATACCGGGAGCCCGGTTTCCCTGCTCAGTTGCTTGATTTTTATTCTTGCGTTCTTCCTGAGATGCGCAAGCAGGTTTATGTCGCTGTCGCTAAGTGCGTTTGCCATTTAATTCACCTCTTTTTTTTCGGCAGCGGCGATTGTTTAATTTCCGCTGCCGAAGTTTCTCTTATTGAACTCGCATATTATCTGGAGAACGGTTAATCTTTTCCCATAAGGGGTATAAGGTTCCTTATGGTCTTGGATCACAAACGTTAAAAACGCGCAAACATCTCCAGTGCCATGAAGTTCGCGCATTTCGCTGACATTCACATCGGCTCCTGGGCTGATGACAGGCTGGCAGAGGCGAGCACGAAAGCTTTCACCAAGGCCGTTGACCTCTGCCTTGAGGAGAAAGTTGATTTCATTCTCATTGCTGGCGATTTTTTCAACACGTCGCTGCCGTCCATTGACCGCTTGAAGGAGGTGACTTCAAAGCTGAAGGAGCTTTCCGATAGGCGCGTTCCAGTTTACATTATCCCGGGCAGCCACGATTTTTCCCCGACTGGGAAGACGATGCTTGACGTGCTTGAGAATGCGGGGCTTTTCATTAATGTGATGCGCGGCAATGGTGGCGATGATGGCAGGCTTCACCTGAAGTTCACGACCGATGAGAAGACCGGAGCTAAAATCACGGGCATTGGCGGGAAGAAGGGAATGCTGGACAGGCACTATTACGGGCTTCTTTCGCTGCCTGAGCTTGAGGCTGAGGATGGCTTTAAGATATTCGTGTTTCACACTGCCATTGAGGAGTTCAAGCCTTCCGGCCTGGAGCAGATGGACGCTGTCCCATTGGCAATGTTTCCAAAAGGCTTTTTGTATTATGCCGGGGGCCACATTCACAGGCGCTTTGAGAGGGATGTGCCAGGCTATGGCAAAATGACAATGCCGGGACCGCTTTTCCCCAACAGTTTTGATGAGCTGGAGCGCCTTTCCCACGGCGGCTTTCACCTTGTTGAGGCAATTGATGGCAAGGTAACTGTGACTTACAATCCTGTTGTGGTCCACAATGTTTTTGTGTTGTCAGTTGACGCTGACAAGAAGTCTCCGGAGGATGTTAGCTCTGAGCTTCTCGCATCCATAGGAAAAAACGAGTTTTACAACACCATTGTTCTTGTCCGGGTTGCCGGCAAGCTTCGGGTTGGGAAGGCTGGAGATGTCAATCTCAAGCGGTTTGTTGAGGCTGCTTACGGGAAGGGAGCTGCCTATGTCGCAAAGAACACTAGCAAGCTTGTTGGCGAGGATTTCGAGGAGGTAAAGGTCGACTACCAGAGCGTCGAGGACGTTGAGCTCAGGCTTATCAACGAGCACGCTGGCCAGTCAAAGGCTTTCCCCGTGGAGAAGGAGAAGGAGATTGCCCATCAGCTTCTTCACTCCCTTGCCAAGGAGAAGGAGGAAGGCGAAACAACTGCCGACTTTGAAAAGCGCATCAAGGAGGACATTTCAAAGGTTCTTGGAATCACGCTCTAGGCCCATTGGCTTCTGCTTTTCAACAGGATATCCTTCTTTCTCCAGCAATTCAACCAATGACTGGTCTCGGATGACAACGGCAACTGCTTTTACATATTCAAATCTTCGATGCACAGTGAACTTTTCCAGCCCATATTCCTGCTGCAGCTGTTCAACCCGCTGCACAAGCGACTGATACGCCTGTGATGCGTTAATGCCTTCCTCCTCTTTTTTCTGCGCGTGCACAATGTAATGGTCCTTTACCGTATTCTCGATTCCATCCTCAGTCACGATATCCACCTCCTGAGCTCGGCGGCTGCGTCTCTTGCAAAGCCTTTTAGCGCGTCGTCCGCCGCGGTTTCAAGCCTTGAATATCCTTTGGCCAGCGCTTGCAAGGGATTGCCTGCTGTGTTTTCTGAAAGGTATTTTGCCATTTTGTCCACTCTCACGAGGCCAGCGCCAAAAATTTCCTGGGCTCCCAGCCTGTCCGCCGTTTCCTTCATTAGCCCTTCCAGCTCACAGTTTGCCGATATTGAAAGTGCAAGCGCCAAGGCTCCTGCAATGTGCGGGGATGCCATTGAAGTTCCTGAAAAGGTTGCGTATTTCTCGCCCGGGAATGTTGATTCAACGTGGACTCCTGGAGATGCAATGTCATTTGTCTCATAGATGTTGCTGAAATCAGGGTGGGTGATGTTCTCGTCAACGGCTGCAACGGCAATTACTGTTTCGCCAAAGGACGCCGGGTAGCTTGGCCCATAGCCGCTGTTGCCTGCCGCCGCAACCAGCACGACGCCATTCTGCCAAGCATATCTGCAGGCATCCTCCAGTGCCCTTGATGCCATTGGACCGCCAAAGCTCATGTTCGCTATGTCCACACGGTTTTTTATGCACCATTCTATGCCGGCAATTGCATCCGCGTCTGTTCCTGAGCCGTTAGCATCCAAAACCCTCACTGCGTAAAGTGTGGAGTTTGGCGCAACTCCAAAATCCGAGGCTGCCACTATTCCGGCTACGTGGGTGCCGTGGCCGTGTTGGTCCATTGGGTTTTCATTGTTTCTGACAAAGTCATATCCCTTGTTGCTCGCGAATTTGTCGCGGAGCTGGCTATGGCCGTAATCAATCCCTGTGTCTATTACAGCAACCTTCACGCCCTCCCCGCGGCCGTAGTCCTGCGCCTCATATGCCCCTATGGCTTCAAGATTCCACAGTTCCTGGCTTATTTTGCGATTTTTTGTGGTTGCTGGGAATGCCCTTGCGTCGACTTTTGGAACAGAGAACCTGCTGGATATGTCAATGCCCCCTATTTCTGGGACAATGCTCCTGAATGACTTTTCAAAAACGCTGTCGCTTACATCCCCTGAGGATGCTTTCACGAGGATATCGGCGTAGTCAGCATCGCACTTGAAGCTTATGTAAGGGATAAAGCGGTAATAATGCCTTACTTTCCCAATTCGGGAAAGCTGCTCTGCAACCCTTTCCCGGGCTCTGCCTTCTGCCATTATGATAAGCTCAAGTTCGCTTTTGCTCGCCTTTGCAGTTGTTATGGCATCAGTCAGGGCGCGCTTTCTTCTCGACTGGAGTGTGTTGCCGTTGCTGTTCTGCATGGCTTACTGTGTGCTTTGAAGTTTAAAGTGCCTTTCCCCCAAAAGTCCGGAAATACTTCACAGAATCCGTAACTATTGCGGCATCTGCCGCAGTTCTTTCACAAAAAGGGCTTTTTTGCGTAAATTATGCGGATTTTCCGAACTTTTGAACCACTGCCTTTATTCTCTCCAGTTCCTGCTCTGGGGGCTTTGGTATTTGCTCTCCAAGCTTGAAATACCTGTTGCCGTGGTAGATTATTGACTCATCTGGAGATATTTTGACATCCTGGACTTCCCCAACAAACATTGTGTGGTCTCCAAGCTCAGCCACGTGGACAACCTTGCACTCAGCGTTAAGTGTTGCCCCCTCTACCATGAAGGCATTTATCGTCTTTGCCTTGTAAAACTTGAAGCCCAGCTCTTTCAAGGCGCCAATCTTGTCAACGTCCTTGCCGTGGCTTCCTCCAGCAACGCTGGAAATCACGTTCTGGTCTTCTGCTGCCAGGTTGACTCCAAACTCCTTCGTTGCCAGTATGTTCTCCCTGGTTGTCCTGTCCTTGCCGAGGCAGACTGCAATCAAGCCCGGAGAATAGCTGACGTGATGGGTCCATTCCGCAGCTTGTACATTCGGTCCGTTGGGGCCATTGCTGGTAATCAGCCCAACATTTGTTATGAATTTTGCGCTTTCCTTGCTTCCCCATTGCAGGTCCATTTAAATCTCCTCCAATCAGTTAATTTCAATCACAACCTTTCCCCTTGGGTGGTTGTTTTGCAAATGCTCAAGCGCATCTGCCGTCTCATCA
The DNA here is from genome assembly GCA_016180105.1 of Candidatus Woesearchaeota archaeon. Lineage (GTDB taxonomy): Archaea > Nanobdellota > Nanobdellia > Woesearchaeales > UBA10216 > UBA10216. The sequence continues at coordinate 11,407 of JACPBZ010000037.1, forward strand.
AGTGGGAAGGTTTTGTCAATGTGTATCTTGATTGCGCCTGCATCAATTAGCTTTGCCAGTTCGGCAAGCTTTTCGCTGGTTACCTGGGTGAACTGTGAAATCGCAGTCACTCCGTGCTGCTCCATCAGTTCCTTGTTTGGCTGCTCCAGCATTGAAACGATCATTCCTCCCCTTTTCAGCACTTTGAATGACCTTGCATAGGTCTCTCCCCCAATGCAGTCAAACACGGCATCGTAATTCTTTAGAAGCTCGTCAAAGCGCTGCTTTTTGTAGTCAATTGCTTCATCAGCGCCCAGGTTTTTCACAAAATCGAGGTCATCAGCGGATGCTGTTGTCGCAACGTAAGCTCCTGTGTGCTTCGCAATCTGGATTGCAAATGAGCCTATTCCTCCTGCCCCGCCGTGGATTAGTATTTTCTGCCCTTTTGACAAGTTCATGTGCTCGGCAAGCGCCTGCCACGCGCTTACTCCTGCAAGCGGGACAGCCGCAGCCTCCAAATGGCTGGCTTTTCTCGGTTTTTTGGCAACCTTCTTTGCATCAGCAGAGACAAACTCGGCAAAAGAGCCAGACCCTCCGCCTATTGCTATGGCCTGGCCAAAGATTTCGTCCCCTTTTCTGAACTCGTTAACGCCATTCCCAACCTCAGCCACGACCCCTGAAAAGTCGCCTCCAAGCGTTGCGGGAAATTTTAGCGGCGCGAATTGATGGAAGTATCCTTCCCGGATTTTCCAGTCTGCAGGGTTGACTCCTGCAGCGTGGTTCTCAATAATCACGTGCCCACCCGAAGCTGCCGGTTTTGGCACTTCTTTTATTTCAACAACTTCTTTTCCGCCGTATTTGCTTATTTGTGCTGCTTTCATTCTTCATCACCAAATCGCTTGTAAGTTTTTCTTTCAGTTAAATGTTATGATTTAAAATTGAAGAGAAAAGAATCTACTTCTTCTCCTTTTGCAGCTCCTCAATCCTTTCGGAGACTGCCCTTGCTTCCTTCTCAAGGCTCTCCTTGTACTCCTTGAGCAGTTCAGTCTTTTCTTCCCTTGTCAGGAAGTTCCTTGGGACGCATTCGCCCATTGCTCCACAGTGCATTTTTTCGTCTCCACAAGCAACGTATCGCTTGTCCGATATATAAAACAGGGCTTTTATTTAAATTTATCGGTTATGCGATATTTATGATTAATAAAGTCTTAAATAGTTGCTGCCTCCTGTGAAGGATTATGAGAAGCTGCTGCAATATGAGGGGCTTTCTGGCGTTCACGGTACTTAGGCTGGTGAGCAAGCGGGGCATGTCGGGTGAAGCCATCAGGAAAGAGCTTGAAATAAGGCGGGGTTCCAAGCCCAGCCCTGGCACAATTTACCCTGTCTTGAAGTCACTGAGCGAAAGCGGCTGGATAAGGGAAACAGGCAATGGCAGGAAGGAGAAGAAGTATGCCATCACGCCTCTTGGCAGGAGGGTTCTCGGCGAGGCAACGAGGAAGTTTGTTGCAATGTTTTGTGATATGAAGGAGGATTTTGAAAAGGCCAGGTCTAGATGACGCTTTCGATGTCTTTCAGGAGACGTGGGAATTCTCTCATCCAGAAATGGTCCACTCCATTCACAATTTTTATCCTTGTGTGGAGATTTTTCGCCAGTTCCCTGCTGTTCTCAATCGGGACATACCTGTCGTTGTCTGAGCAGTAGACAAAGAATTTTCCGCAGTTTTGCCTGATTTTTTCCCATTGAAACTTCTTTTCGATGAACGTGTTTATTAGTGGCATAAACTCATCCAGTCCTATGTCAGAACAAAATCCCGCCACGAAAAAAGCTGCCTTTACCTTGACCGGTGATTTTTCAAGCAGCCTCAAGATGAAAGCAGGGCCTATGCTTCTTCCAATGAATATGGTGTTTTCAGTCACATATTGAGCATAAGGTGCGAAAGCTTTTAGCCAGTTGCCGAGAGTCTGGTCCATTGGGCTTGGGAAATCTGGAGAATAAACCGTATGCCCTCTTTTTTCCAATTCTTTTCTGAGCCACGGGAAGAACGGTTCTGAAGTCGATGATTCTCCCGTGGAATGCACAAGAATAAATGTTGCCATTTAAGCTACCAGTCTTTTGATTATCTCCGCAACCTGCTGCGGGGTGGCCTTGCCCTTGCTCTTTTTCATTACAGAGCCAACGATGAAGTTGAGCGCCTTTTCCTTTCCGCTTTTGTAGTCTGCAACAGCCTGGGGGTTCTCTGCAATGGCTTCCTCACAATATTTCTCGAGCACGTCTGCCTTGGCCTCAGCAAACAAGTTATTTTTCCTGACGTATTCCTCAACGTCAAACTGTTCCTCGACAAGCTTTTCAAGGAGGTCTTTTGCGACTTCATCTGTTATCCTCCTGTTTTCGACAAGCTTTAGCAGCTGCACCAGGTGCCGCTCGTCAAGCTTTGCCTCGTCAAGCTCCTTTTTGTTGTAGTTCAGGACTCTCAGCAATTCGCGTCGAAGCCACCTGGCAGCCAATATTGGGTTGACGGCAGCCGCAATTTTCTCGAAGAGCTCTGCAAGGAGTATTTCCGAGCTTAGCACCTCTGCATCAGCGTGGTCTATCTTCCATTTTTTGACATACCTTTCCACTTTGGCGGATGGCTTTTCAGGCAGTGTTTTTGCTATTTTCGCGACTGTCTCCGCAGTAACCTTCACCACTGGCAGGTCTGGGTCTGGTATGAACATATAATCAACAGCGGTTTCTTTCTGCCTCATGAAGACAGATACTCCTTCGGCATCCCTCCACGCCCTTGTTTCCCGGGCTATTTTCTTCCCTTCTTTTGTTTCCCGCTGCTGCCTTGCCGTTTCGTATTCTATGGCGCGAACGATGCTCCTGAATGAGTTGACGTTTTTTATTTCCACTCGGTCAAATTGGGGCGCTACGGAGACGTTAACGTCAGCTTTTATTCCGAGGTCAGGGTTTACGGCCTTGATGTAGCTGAGTGTCGTTGTGAGTTTTCGCAGCCAGGTCCTGACTTCCTCGGCAGAGGTGAATTCTGGTTTTGTGACGATTTCCACGAGCGGGTACCCGCTCCGGTTGTAGTCGACCTGGCCTGTTTCAGGGTCCCATCTTGCAGGG
>JACPBZ010000037.1:14565-16986 GCA_016180105.1 Candidatus Woesearchaeota archaeon
GCCAATCCCCAAAAAGTTTCCTTCCTGGCCGACTGGCACTGAGTAGCTTCCTGACATTGTCCTTTGGTAGCCTGTTGGCATATCGGGCCAGTCGTAGTGCTTTCTTTGGAACACGAGCCTCTCGTTTATGCGGCAGTCGAGCATTGCGGCTATTGAGATTATTTTTCCAATTGCGTCTTGATTCGGAAGCATGGGCTTGCTTCCAGGCTGGCCTGTGCACACGGGGCATATTGTTGTGTTTGGCGCTGCATCTGGATTGATCTCGCAGTTGCAGAACAGTTTTGCCCCGTTTTCCATATTTAGGTAGCCGTGGATTTCAAGGCCGATTTTGACTGCCTTTTTAGAAGCAGCGACAGCTGTTTGCATGCTTCCGTGCCTGTTACGAACGTTTTTATACTTTTCCACTCTCCAGTTGGCCAATGGTAAAATGCTCCGGTTGCAGCGAAGATGCTGTCATCAACGTGACTTCTCCATATTGCAAGGGCCACTTCATCAAGTATTTCGAGGCCAAAGTAGCTGAGACAATAAAAGGCTACAAGCTCATAAGTAAGAATGACAAGACAATCATCGCTTGCAGCGGCGGGAAGGACTCAACTACGGTCCTTTACCTCTTGAACAAGTGGTTTGGCAACGTCACCGCACTAGCCATAGATGAGGGCATCCCCGGCTACAGGAATGTTACTTTGGAAGACCTCCGGAATTTCTGCAGCCGCAACAGGATTCCGCTGAAGGTCGTGTCTTACAAGGATGCATTCGGCTTCTCGCTGCACGAGGCACTCAGAAAAGTCAAGGTCCTGCCCTGCAACATCTGCGGCACCCTGAGAAGGCATCTCTTGAACACGGGAGCCAGGGGATTCACGAAGATAGCAACAGGCCATAATCTTGATGACGAGGCGCAGTCCATTATGATGAATTTCTTCAAGGGCAATTTTGAGATTGCCGCCCGCCTGGGGCCCCTGACGGGGATAGCTTCTGACTCTAAATTCACTCCAAGGGTGAAGCCCCTTTACTTTTGCCACGAGAAGGAAGTTGCGGCATACGCTTTCCTGATGAGTTTCGGCATCCGGTTCAACGAGTGTCCCCATTCAAGGGTCTCGTTCAGGGCAGCAGTGAGGGATTTTCTCAACAGGCTTGAGCAGCAGAAGCCTGGCTCGAAACAGAATGTTGTTGAGAACTTCCTGAAGCTTTTGCCGCTTTTGAAAAAAAAGCACTCTGGCAGCGCAGTAATGAGGCACTGTGAGAGCTGCGGAGAGCCCTCGAGTAATGAGGTCTGCAAGGCTTGCAGTTATGTCGCCTCGCTCAGGAGTGTTGCGGCTCCTGTGGCAAAGTTTTAAATAAGGCAGTGCGCCTTTTTACGGTATGAAAAAGAGGGAGTCTGGCATTTTTCTAGCTGCCGCATTTGCCTTGTTCTCAGCACTGATCTTATCCTCTTTCGCTGCTGCCGTAACGCTGGCAGACCCGAAATTTGGCGTGGCAAACCAGTCCGTGTTCAACATTACTGTCACAAGCTCAGCAGCTGCCGCTTGCAAGTACAGCAGCCCTTTCGAGAAGGCTTTTGCTGAAATGACTCCTTTCACTCAGACAGGCTCGACGAGCCACTGGCTTAGGGATTACAGCCCGCAGTCCACGAGCACATTCAATTTCTTTGTTGAGTGTTCAAGCAGCGAGAAGGGCAGGTTCGACCTCCTTGTCGACACAGCGCCGCCCATCATAACAAGAGCCGCCGCTGTGCCAGCCGCAGTAATTGAAACCCCGTTGCAGGCAACTCTTATTGTTGAGACCAATAAGGAAGCAGCCTGCAAGTATGGGACGGATAAAGGCTACGATGAGATGGCTTCCTTTTTCAAGGGCACTGATGACGTTACTAAAGGCAATTATGAGAAATATCACGAGATTTTAGTTACCGGCCTTGCTGACAAGACCTCATACGTATTCAATGTCTCCTGCCGAGGCCTTTCCCAGATTCTCACGCCCGTGTCAAGGATTAGCTTCCAGGTTGACACCTCTGTCCCTCCCTCAATAGTTCAGGTAACGCCAGCCAGTGGCTTTGCAACCTCATCCAGGAATGTAGGCCTTTCTGTCACAACTAACAAGAGGTCTGCCTGCAGCTACGGCAACACCACGGAATACAAGGAAAGCGGCGGCAATTTCTCATTGACAACAGTAAACCATTTTGTTCTGCTCAGTCTTGACCCGGGAAAATACAGGTATTATGTCAAGTGCGTGTTTGATGGCCCAAGGGAGGCAACTGCCGAAACTTCCTTTTACGTTGACAGCACGCCGCCTTCCCTGATGGAAGTGAATGACTCCCAGGAGCTCAAGGGAATTGAAAACGGCTATACTTATCATTCAGACCGCTTGAAAGTGGCTTTCAGGTCCGAGGACAATGAAAGCGGAATTGACTTTTACAACTTCTCCATC
>JACPBZ010000039.1 GCA_016180105.1 Candidatus Woesearchaeota archaeon
CGCCCGTGACAGAAATGACATTAAGATATATTGTTGAGCTGGCAACGTAAGAAGTCACGCCAACAATGACAGCCACGATAAGGAAAAAAATCACGTATGAGGCTGAGCGTGAAAGCTTTTTCGTGCGCTTCAAGTAAACAGCCCCAAGAACAAGGCCAGCCAAGGCCACGCCACCCCAGATTATGAGCTTCAACGTTACCTGCCGGATTGACTCATCAAGCAAAACCTTGCCCTCATCATCGCCATCGGAAACGCCGCCGTGCGCAGAGGCAAGGCTAGCCAGAAGAAACAAAGCTAATGCTAAAAGCGCGAAACTCCTTTGCAGCATTTTCACTCTCAGCAAAACTCACAGACATTACGCCTTGGCGCCTTGGCAGCCTTCTTGCTACCATTCAAAGCCTTCTTAGCCTTCAACAGTGTTCACCTCTCTTGTGGCCACGCCTCGCAAGCGCAGTCAGTATACAATTCTGTATATTAGTGATATAAATAGTTTTTGGTCGAAAGACCTGATTGGCAATATTCTTCATAGACCTCAATAATCACAATGACGTGCGGCCTAATATGGAGCCGGGCTTCTGAACAGAAAAGCTTAAATAGAAGAATGATTACGTTTAGTTGTTTTGTAATCGTGGTGAAATAATGGGCGTTGTAACAGTAAGGCTGAATGACAATATAAGTGGCTTTGTTGATATCATTAGCAATGCTACTAATAAATCGAGGTCTGAAGTGGTGAGAGAACTCCTGACGAAAGCCGTGAGTGAGGAAAAAACCGCTTATTGGCTGAAAAGATACAAGGGCAGGGAAGTAACGCTTAGAAAGGTTGCAAAGGAATTGAATGTTCCGCTTTGGAAAGTCCTTGAAATCGTAGGAGAAAACCAGCCTTACGAAATGTCAGACTTGCAGAGGGATTTAAAGGCAATCGGTGAATAAGATTGGTGGTTGTCGATTCCTCCGTGCTTATCCCGTTGCTAAACATCGGCAAGCTCAGCCTGCTTATCGACTGCTTTAAAGGCGAAATCATTATCATCCCTGACGTGGTGTGGAGTGAAGTGGTCGGGGAAGGCAAGGCGCTTGGCAAAAACGTTTTCAGCCTTGAAGAAAATAAAAGCAGGTTTAAGATTGTTGGTGCGCAAGGAACGCTTAAGCTTGCCGGATTGGAAAAGGCTGACTTGGCTGTTGTTTCCATCGCAAAAATGCAAAAGGACATATTGCTTACCAACGATGCTACAGTCTACAACGTGGCTATAATGCAAAACATAAAAGTATGGTGGCTTACAGCACTTATATTCCACGCCGTAAAGAAAGAGGTCGTTTCAAGCCAGGAAGGCAAAAACATCTTGCTTGAGCTTGTCAGTGCAGGCACTCACCTCAGATCTGAAATACTTGCACAAGCGCTTCTCATCCTTGAAAAACTCGGCAAAAGCAGTGGCGGCAAAAATAAATGATAAAGCACATTATGGACAAGTGGGACTCCTACCTTTCAATACTGCTGGGCGGCCTCCTGGTTGCGGCCGCAAAATGGGCGGGCCTCAACCCGCAGCTACTGCTATTGTTCAAGTATTACGTCTTTGCAATGATTGGCGTCGTCATATTTGACACTGTAAAGAACTTTACCCAGCACGAAAGCGCATTCTGGAAATTCTCGGCTATGTTGTCGAATGGCATAGTGCTGGCAAGCTGCATAATCATACTGCAGCAGCTGTTTAACCTATGGACTGTTGTAACGCTGTCATCACTGCCGCTGCTGTCGAAGCTGATGGCAATGCCAAACTTCCTGGCTTATCTTGGAATATTCCTGATCATAGAAAATGCGTTGTGGGTTTTCGTGTACGACCACTTTTAAGAAAGCGCAACCCGGCCATCCGGGCCAGCCATTCGCTCAAGCCTTTCCTCAACGTGCCTGATTAGCCTGGCAGTGCTCGGGACACCATAGCATTTTTCCATATGGCCCCTTGCCATTTGCTGCGCAACGCTCAGCGGGAGGCTTTGAGTCCCGTCACCAGAACGGGCCAGAAGTGTTATGCGATTGTCTGCGTGATAGAGCCCAGGGCCTTCTGCATCCACGTTAGGCACTCCAACGCTGGAAATTAAGCGGCCAAAACCATAACTCCTGAGATGGGTGGCGCTAACCCCGCACTGATTGTCAACCAACGCAGCAGGATTCTCGCGCGTTATGGCCTCAACCCTATTGAATGCGGCGTCCATCAGGTAAGTCTCAATTGGCCTTCCATTTGCCGTGCCCTTTTCAAAGGTCTCATCCACAATTGGGCCAAAAAACATCCTGACGTAAGGAGTGCCATCCTTAAGCCTGCCAACACCAGGCCTTACCATTCCAATGACCCTTTCCGACCGGCCTGAGGGAACTGCAAGTGCGATAACGCTGTAACCCTCAAAATCGGGATCAGTGGGATCGTCCAGAATCTCCAGAGTGTATTTTGGAGGAAGCTCTGTTCCGGGCTTTATCAAGCCTCTCATAACAGCTTGCTTCTGAAGCCCGAATTCCTTTTCAACAATGCGCTCAATGACAGAAGCACCTTCTTCTGCTGCTTCACCGTCGGGATACGTAAAATCGCTTAGGCTTGACATCCTGTATACTCTGGCTGGACCAGGAGGGGCGGCAGGGGCACTTCTTATTACAGGCCGTTCAACCAAATTTGGCAAGACAATCATTGTAACCACTATTTAGTGAATATCATATTTAAATTTTTCGGTTATTACGCCTTGATAATCCCGTAGCCGATGAGCCTCCACCGGCTGCCAAGCAAACGTGAGAGAGTGACTCTCGCACCGGCCTCTGCGCATATGGGAAGCTTGAGCCTGATTAAGGCAACGCCTTTCTTGAGCTCAGCGACAATGCCGACAGTTGCAGAAGAATTCACGTTAAGCATCAGCGTCTCGCCGCTCTTCAAAGGCTCAACAACAAGCTCGTCCTTCGCGCCAACAACCCTCTCAAGAAGATGAATCTCAGCCCTGAACTCCTGAAGCACAGGCGGAAGCTTTCCGGGAATGCCAACAATGCTTCCCGCAAGGGCATCTGACTTCACGATGCCAGGGTCCAGCGAAGTCCGAATGCCGATAGAGCCGCCTGGAAATGCTTCGGTAGCAGGCTTGCCACCAGTCACGATTCCGGCGATTTTGGTATGCACCGGCTGCCAGGAAACTTTTCCAGCCTTTTCCATTTTCCTTCCAGGCCTGATTTCAATTTCCCTGCCAACCTCAAAAACGCCCTGCTTCACGGCACCGCCAAGAACCCCGCCCTGGAGATCCTTGGGAACCGTGCCCGGCCTGTTAATGTCAAACGACCTGGCAACGTACAACACGGGATCCGCTTTCCGATTCCGCTCAGGCACAGGTATTGTTCCCTGTATCGCGCCAATCAAGGCATCAATGTTAATTCTTCTCTGGGCCGAAATCGGGACAATCGGGGAATTCTCGTAGTCCGTGCCCTTGACAAATTCCCTGATTTGCTTGTAATTCTCAAGAGCCTCTTCCTGGCTCACCAGGTCAATCTTGTTCTGGACAATGACCAACTTCTTTATTCCGACAATCTGCAGCGCCACAAGGTGCTCCCTGGTCTGGGGCTGCGGGCATTTTTCATTCGCGGCAATAAGCAGCAATGCCCCATCCATTATGGCAGCGCCTGAAAGCATCGTCGCCATAAGGCTCTCGTGGCCCGGGGCATCGACAAAGCTAAGCCTCCTTACCAGCTCAGTTTTCTCCCCGCAGCTGCCACACTTTTCAGCTGTCGTGAAGCACTGAGGCTCCGGGCATTTCGGGCACTTCCTGAATTCAGCATCAGCATAGCCAAGGCGAATGGTAATGCCTCTCTTTATTTCCTCAGAATGAGTGTCAGTCCACTTGCCAGTAATCGCTTCCACAAGAGTTGTCTTGCCGTGGTCAACGTGGCCAACCATCCCTATGTTGAGCTCGGGCTGCATTGCCTCGCTTTTGCTCTCGGCACCATCGCTTTTTGCAACAGCTTCAGCAATCGGCTCTGCCAATTCCGCCTTATCGGGCTTTTTAGTTATTCAAATCACCAAAAATGCCGAAAAGGCGGAGTGTATTTAAAGTTATTGAGAAGAAAAATCAAGCGGTCGCAGCCGCAGGAGCTTCAGCTTTTGCCGCATCTGAAGGCTTTTCTCCAGCCTTCTTCGCAGCCCTTTCGCCCCTTGTCTTTTCAGCCTTTGCCTTGGCATCCGCAAAAATGTCGGTTCCGCCAACCTTGACAGCCTTCAAGTTAACCTGAATAATCTTGTTATGGATTGTATTGCCGCAAACTGTCTTGCGCTGAAGCATCCCTTTCTCGCCTTTTCTCACGCCAACACCGGAATAAGCAAGAATCCTTTTCCTCCCAACACCAAGAACATCCTTCCTCATCGGAAAGCCGCAGAAGTCAGAACCGCCAGTGATTTCAAACTCGTAGCCCTGAAGGTCAATTGTCTCGCCTTTTACGGCGTCGCCTATCTTCAGGCCCAGAAATGCCTTAGCGGCCGGGTCCTTGACTTCCTTCTGCACAGTGAGCCCAGTCTTCGGGTCGGAAATGACAACCTTGAATTCTGCCATGAAAAAGCGGATTTTTAGGATGTTTAAAAAGGTTGTGATTGCCCACTACAGTACAAAAGTCAGCACCATCAGCGCAATTGACAGCACAAGAAGGGCAATGTAAGCCGCAAAATTCCAGCGAAGCACCTTGCTGCCATCAAGGCCCATAATAGGCAGCATATTGAACACGGCAAGCCAGGCGTTGATGGACGCGCCGTATGCAGCAACTGCCGCCAAAAGGGAACCCGGAGCCGCAACAAGCCCACTCGCGATAAAAGCAGCAGCCAAAACGATATTCGTCGCTGGCCCTGCTGCAGAAATCCTCCCATTCCTCGCTGGATTAACATTGCCCTGGATGAAAACACCGCCTGGAGCTGCAAAAACAAACCCAAAAAAGGACATAACGAAGGCAATCAGCAGCATAAAGTCGAAAGCCCTGAACTCAGCCCTGCAGCCGTATTTCTGGGCAAAATACTTGTGCATCAGCTCGTGCAGGAGAAAGCCCACGCCCACCGTAATGGCAGAAATCACGGCCGCAGCAAAAAAGCGCGGTGTGAGGCTAAAGCCGCCGCTGTTCAAAATCGCAAAAGCCAGCGAGATTACAATCCACGCCTTGGCCAAGTCGCGAAGCTCAGCGCCTGAAAAACGCATCTTGAGAGGGTGCATAAGCGAACAAAACAAGTGTAATGCTTTAAAACTGTTGCGGTCAAAAGGCTTATATGTAAGTTATACACACTAGTGTGTATGCTAGTTGAGGAGCTCACGTCACTAAACAAGAAATTCAGCGAAGGCAAAGTCATCAATAAACCCAGCCTGGAATTTGCAGAAAGCGCAGCGAAGCGCACCAAAAACTGGCAGAAGCAGGCAGCTTTCGTAATCAGGGCCATCGTCGCAGACCGCCCCTTTGAAGACGGAAATAAAAGGACAGCGGCAGCATATCTTTCGGGGTTACTGGAAGAATACAAAATACCGTATGACCCGTTCAAGATAGATAAGCTAGTGCTAACAATTGCCAAGGATACAAAAAGCATTGAGAAGATAAGGAGGATGATAAAGAATGCAATCCATTAACGCGTTGAATAAAAAAGTTTTTGAAAAAGCCAGAAAAATGCCTGATATCCACCCTGAAATGTTCATAGCGCTGGAGGAGTACGACAAAACCAGAAAACTCAAAAGGTGGGGGAATAAAATCAGGGTAAACTTTACCCTGGATCCAATAGTGTATAAAGGTTTTCGTGATTACTGCCAGAAGCACGGATATAAAATGAGCACCTTGGTAGAGAAAGCCATTTCCAAGGCAGCGAATATTTAAATAATAGCAGCAGCCTCGAAACCTCATATCGGCTGCCGTAGTGTACCGGTTCGCATGCGGCCCTGTGGGGGACCTTTTAACGCAGCAAGGCTTAGGACGGGGTTCAATTCCCCGCGGCGGCCCTTAGATTTGAATATTGGGGGGGATAGTGATGATTCCTTTAGATGACCTTGAAGGCTACATTCAACAGCTTGAAAAAGAGCACGACGTGACAATAGAACCCTCTGGAACGCTTACCATAATCAGGGCGCCTGCCAAAAGCCAAATTGACTATGAAAGAACCTTCGCGGTAAACGATATCAGCATTGCAGCCATAAGCGGGCAGGTTCTTGCCGCAAAGTCAGCCTGGCCGGGAAAGCACCATTATGGCGCCCACGAGGTAACGCAATCCTGCATCATCCAAATCGGCTCGCTGATGGAATATCCGGTAATTCTCAATGTCGAAAGACTAGGAAACGAAGAGCCAGTCTACCAGCTTTCAATATGCCTGTGGGGAGGACATAACACGGAATGGGAAACTGTAGCAGTTGGGACTTCCAACACTGAAACATTAAAAGAGCTGCTTGCCGACTGCGAAAACAAGATAAGAAAAGGTGACATCGTAATAAGCTATGAAAAAACACGGCAAAATTTGATGAGACTAGTCTCCGTAGGCTATGGCCTCGATGCAGTTCAACACCGCCTATTAATGGACATAAAAAAACAGAAGATAAGGCACCTTGCTGAAACTGGCTCTGTGGAACTGCCTGCAAAATGGCCAAATCCCACCTTGGATATTGGAGGAAAGAAAATTACCTTGTATCAGGGAAAGCCAATCCAGCGCCTGGTGATTGAACGGCCTGAAGGCGTAGTGGAAGCTGCCTTTCCAAAAATAATCCCTCAAGACCAAATAGCAGCACTAACATCCGTGGTTAACTCTGACGTTAATTGGCCCGGTTTGGCAAGGGATTTCCCATTAGTGCAATACACTGCCAGATGATGTCCTGGCCACTGCGTCACGGCTTACCCCCTGCCACGCTTCCTTTCACGACCACTGTCCTCATCCTTGTCATCATCCTCGCCACTCACGCCACGGCCGCTATCGTCATTGCCGTTTTCAATCTTTACTTCAGCAAGGGACATTACATCAGCCAGCGGAATGCCCGTTCTTGAGGATACCTCGCTAAACACCGCTGCTTCGGTGGTGAAGGGCATATTAAACCTCAGCCTTTCGCGTCCAACCTCTACCTTCACCTTGGCCGTGCCATCTTCAACCTCAATTTCAATCTCCCTTTCGTCGTCCCTTCCAGCATCAACCCTTTGCTCTGCGCCCAAAGCCTTTTCAAGGCCTTCTGCAGTCAGGGATGACAGCCTGCTGAAGATTCCATCCACTATTTCACTGCGGTTGGTCGTGTTCAGGGGAAATTCGAGCTCAAACCTGACACCAGCCAATCCATCCTTTATCCTGATTTCTGTTTTCAGCCTGTCGTTGAATTCCATATCGGCTGCGGACTCATTTTCCAGGTCCAAAAGGCGGTCAATGTCATCCCTTGTAAGGTTAAGCCTGGATAGCAGCTCGTTAATGATTTCAGTCCTGTTTGTTGAGGCTGACGTGAACCTCAGCTCAACCTTTGCCTCGGCTGTCGAATTAATTTCTGCTTTTATTTCCAACCGCTCTTCACCGGAGCCTCCATTCCTTCCAGCGCTCCCTGCTGCAATACTGCGCTCAAGTTGCCTTTTTGCGTTCTTCGCAAGATGCTCCGCAGCCTCAGCAAGGCCAAAAGCCTCGCCAAACTTGCTTTCGTTAAATGCTGCCCTTGCACCGGCAATTTTCAAGTCTGCCTGTGCAATAAGCCCTGCAACGGCCGCCCCGCCAGTAACATTGGTCAGATTACTCCCGGACACAAGGTCCCTGGCTTCTGCAAGCTCCTCAACGGCCTCATCAATCTGTTCCCTGGCCTTATCTCTCCTGAGCTCAGCAAGGCCAGTCCGTTCCTCAAGGCCCCTGATTTCTGTTTCAAACTCAACCTCGGACTTGCCTTCTTCGCTTTTAATCTTCAGCTTAAGCTTGCCTTTCTCACCATCAATTTCCGCTTTTACCTTCCCTGTCTGGTTCTGCAAAAGGCTCATCAGGGAGTCAATAAACGAAAGCTGACTTTCTGAAATGCCATCTTCCAGTTCAAGCTTCACTTTTAAGCCATCCCTAACCTGGCCGATTCTAACTTCGTGCTTCTCAAGCTCTGCCTCAAACTTAACCTGCTTTTCGAGCAAGTCAGCGTTGTCACTGCCCCTGAAGCCGCTAACAGAACGCCTGGCAACTTCCAAAGCATTGCCGTGCCCGGCTTGGGCGGCGCCGGCAGCATCAAGCCTGTTCCGGGCTATCATTTCTTCTGTCTCTGCAAGCCTTTCATTAGCTATATCCAAAGCCTTCCCTGCCTTATTCTCACTGCCAAATGCAAGCGCAAGGCCAATACTGTCAAATATCCTGTCAAAAACGTGCAAAGGAGAGTCTGGCGTAATACCCGCATTTACTTCACCCTTTCCAGATAAGCCGGCAGTGCCTGAATCAGCCACAGCCGAGAATGCGAGCAAAACCGCAAATAGCGCAGCAACAACCGCAAATCCAACTTGCTTTTTCACTTCAATTTTCGTCATAACAATCACCTCGCATACAACCTGCGATGGGGAGACAGGTATTTAATTAACACGCGGAACAAGGTGAAACAACCAGAAATCAGGCCTGAGAAGGCTTCTTGAGCCGGATTTTGTTGGCGTTCCCGTAAGGAACCTTCTCTATAAGCCCTTTCTGCTCAAGGCTGCGCAGCTTCCTGGAAAGCGTGACCTTGGGAAATCCAGTGCTTATTTCAATCTGTTTCTGCCAAAGCTCTGAATCCTTTGCAACCACAAGAAGCTGAATAATCTTCTTTTCGCCTTCAAAAAGATTCCTGGTCAAAGCGGATGCGTCGGTGACTGTACCAGCGCTCAGGACCAATGGCTTTCCTTTCCTGCGGATGTAAACAAACACTGACAGCACAGCCAGGAGCGCCAATGCGGCAACGGCAAGCAAAGGCAACAGCACTCCCTTTTCAGTGCCGGTGTTATACATTACAAGGATGGAAGTTCCACTAACAAAATCAGTCTCATCCCATCTGACAATTATCCTCTTCCCGTTTGTGATTACCTGCCCGGTTTGGGGAACAAAGGAACTGACTGGCGAATCAACGCTGTGCTTCAGTGTTGCACCTTCAGGCAGCGCAACCAATACAGAAACGCCATCCGCACCAGTAGCAGGGACATCTGCAATGAAGAAGCTTGTGCCGCCTGCGTGCTGGAGCAAAGATGCGGTCTTGTACTTTACTGCAACAGTTCTAGGCAGGCTGCCACTGAACACAAGCCTTCTTGAGTCTTCCAACTCCACAACCTCAAAAGGGGGAGGGCTGCTATCGAGGGATTTTGCATCTTCAGGAACAATCCACTCAAACCGCGACACGTTTCCGCCAATGCCAACCTCAACATCAACAGAAACCACGTCACTCTCAAGCTCATACTGCGCAGAATAGCTCTGCACCTCTGCAGACGCGGTTAAAGGAAGGAGCAGAGCCGCAACTAAAGCTGCCACAGCAGCATATGCCAACATAAGAGGTTTCATGTGGCGGGATATGACTTGCACGGTATAAATATGTTTCTTACCAAAAGGTTTATATATTAACACGTTAATGTTATAACATTAACAGGGTAATGTAAAATGGAGAACAAGGTGTTTTATGACAGGAAAGAAGAGCTTGAAATGCTGGAATACAAGCTAGAAAACCTGCAGTCCGGGGAGATGCTTGTCATTTATGGCCGGCGAAGGGTAGGAAAAACAGAGCTGATTAGGCAATTTATCAAAACAGCACCTCAAGACAAACTGTACTTCTACGTGGACCTGGTTGAGAAGCAGGGAATACTGGACTCACTCTCAAAAGCTGTTCAGGAACAGATAGGCGAAACAAAAAGATTCAGCGACTTCAATGACTTTCTGGGATTCATTGCATCAAAATCTGATAAAAGGTTTACCATGGTCATTGACGAATTCCAGCGATTGCTTGAAACAGCACCCCAGTTTATAACACAGCTTCAAAACCAATGGGACTGGAAGCTGAAAAACCTGAAACTTCTCCTCATTTTGGTTGGCTCATCAATAGGCATAATACAAAAAATAACCAGCAGCAAGGCAGGGGCGCTATACGGGCGGGCAGCAAGAGTAAAAATATCACCCTTCAGATATGCGGATTTCAGGCAAATGTTCCGGGAAATGACAGAAGAAGAAAAGATAGTCACCTACGCTGTATTCGGCGGAACACCCTATTACCTCGAGAAGGTTAAAAAGACGCAAGGCGACGTTCACAACAAAATACATGAGCTGCTGCTAAAGAAAGGCGCAGACTTGTTTGAAGAGCCAAAAAACCTGCTGGAATACGAAAATGTAAGGATGCACGCAAAATACAACTCCATTCTTCAGGCGGCAGCTGAAGGCAAAGAAAATCTCAAGGAAATGCAGGACTTCACAGGAATAAGCGCAAACACCCTGCCTGCATACATCAAAAGGCTTGATGAGCTGCTTGAGCTGATAGCAAGAAAGGGCCCTGTGCTGGGGAAAGAAAGGCTTGGGCGGTACGGCTTAAAAGACAATTTCTTCCGATTCTGGTACAGGTTCATATTCCCAAACCAGACTGCGCTGAACATCGGAAATACCACACTGGTTTCGGACAGCATAAAGGAAAACCTTAACGCTTACACAGGAAAAATATTTGAGGACGTGTGCAGGGAACTGCTTGTTGCACACCTAAACAAAGAGATGGAAGGATACCTTCTGGATTTTGAAAACATAGGGAGCTGGTGGAACCGCTCAGGAGAAGAAATAGACATTGTAGCGTACAACCACAAATCCAGAAAGATAATTGTCGGAGAAGTCAAATGGACGAACAGGCAAACAGACGTTGAGACTGTTGAGTCCCTAATGAGAAAATCAAAGCTTATCAATTTCACAGGGGAATACAAGTTCCTGCTCATATCAAAAAGCGGGTTTACAGAAAATGCGCTATCCAGAATGAAGGAAATAAACGCAATTCACCTAGACTTAAAAGACATTGAAAGGCTTTTTGAAGGCGGGCAGTAAATACGCCTCACTTAGCAGGAAACGCAAACGCTCCCCGGCTGGCCTCCATGATTTTAACAAGTGAAAGCATAACAGGCACTTCCACCAGCACCCCAACTACAGCAGCCAGTATAGCTCCTGAATTAATGCCAAAAAGTATCAGGGCGACAGCAACCGACAATTCAAAAAAGTTGCTCGCGCCAATGAAAGCAGAGGGCGCAGCCTCACTAAACGGAATCTTCAGCGTCTTGGCTCCGAGCCAGCCAACGCCAAATATCAGGTACGTCTGCAGAACCAGCGGGACTGCAATCAGCAGGATGTGCAATGGATTTGATATTATTGCATCCCCCTGGAACATGAAAAGCAGGACAAGCGTCACAAGCAGCCCTGCAGGAGTCACCCGCTTAATCCGGTTCGAAAAACTGCCTTCAAACCACTCCCTGCCTTTTATTCTGACAAGGAACCTGCGCATAGAAACCGCCAACGCCAATGGCAGTGCAACATAGAAAATCACTGCAAAAAACATTGTTGCGAAAGGCACCGGAAAATCGGTTGCGGCGCCCAGAAGCAGCTTCCCCAGCGGGGCGAATAATAGCAGAATCACCATGTCATTGACTGCCACCTGGGCCAGGGCGTAGCTTACATTTGCCTTTGCAAGGTAAGTCCAGACAAGAACCATCGCGGTGCAGGGGGCAAGCCCCAGAAGAATCATGCCAGAGATATACTCAGACTGCAGGTTTGCCGGAATAACTGATGAGTAAAACAGCCTCATAAACAGCCACGCGATGGCTGCCATAGTGAACGGCTTTATGGCCCAGTTCACAACAAGGGTGAGAAGCAGCGGTTTTGAATTGGCCCTCACGCTCACAATCTGCCCAAAATCCGCCTTGAGCATGATTGGATACATCATAAGCAGCAAGACTGCCGCAACGGGAATCGAAACGTTGGCAACCTCAAGCCCGGCCAGCGCCTGAGCAAAGCCTGGGAGAAAAAAGCCCAAAGCCGTGCCAAAAGCCATGCACAGCCCCACCCACAGCGGGAGGTAACGGTCAAAAAGGTTCAGCTTCCTCTTTTCTTCAGCCATTTGCATCAGCCACTGAACATTCCAAGGGACTCAAATTAAACGTTTTGGCAGCACGTACATCATTCCAGTGGGCAGGAAGGAATGCCGCGAAGGGGTTGTCAGGAGAAGTAACCGCCTCACTGATCTCCAAGGTTGGTGCAGCGGCTTTCGGAGCGCATGCAGAAACCAGAGAAGCAAGCGTTATAGCTCCAGTGGCAGCCGCATACCCAATGGCTTTACGCAGGCTCATTTTGCATCTCCTGCCGTTTTTGTTTCAGCCGCGGTAAAACTTCCCTTACGACAAACGAGTTGAAAAGCCTGAAATCGAAAAAAACTTGCCACTCCCCATTGCTCCTGAGCTTAAACGCAACACCCTCCAAGTCATAACCCCCCTCGTAATCATCAAGAGTCATGCCACATCACCTTCACACCTCGCCTGCTTTTTATTCCAGAGCTGTACAACCTGCTCCATGTCAGCAGTTGTTTTTCCATTGCCGTCAATAAGCTGCATGCTGTATCTTGCCTCCAGCCTTACCCGGGGCAGTAAAAATTGGCGTATCACGATGACGCCACCTCACTTGCAAACTCAAAGCACTGCAGAGGACCGTAAACTACCCGCGCCCCGTTTCCAATCACCCCGTCTAAGTGCACAGCGTAGCTTCTTCCCATGTAACTTTTGCCTTCATATACAAAGGCCGCATTGGTTATATTAACAACAACATCAACGCCCTGAAAGTAATCACCCGGTTCTATAAACCCTGTTGAAACATCAGCAGTTATGATGCTATCAAGCGTGTTTGGCGAAGTACGCATCACGACATCAGCCCTAAGAGCTGTTGGCTCCACTATTACCGCCTGAAACACATCCACCCGCTCGCCGTCAAGGATATCGGTTATTGTTACGTAACCGCCAAACGGCACAACCTCCTCCTTTTTCATCTGTGCACAGTATTCCTCAGAAGCGGGAGTCGGCACAGCAGGAGACGGCTTTGGCGTACAACCAACTGCGCTTGCCATATAAGTAGCCGCCAACATTGATACAATAGAAACAAGTATTTTTTTCATAGTTTACCACATCCTAATAGCCTCCTCCTCCGTAGCTGCTGCCACCTGATGTGGTTGCCGGCGCCTTTTCCACAGCGATTGTTCTCTCATCAGACCAGATGTTTTCACCGCCAACGATGGCATGCGCCCGGTAGTAGTAAGTTCCCTCATCCGGAATCGTTATGGGCGCCGAGAAACTATTCGGAACCTTACATGGCGAGCCAGTGCAGAATATATGCGACGCAAAAGGGTAGTCAGAGGGCGCCTTGGGATCGGGAACGCTTTGCCTGCCATAATGAACCGCCGTGTGCGATGTGGTTCCGGGCTCGCCTGTTATGCCCCATGACACTGAAAATTCGGTGCCTGTTGCAGCAATTTTTGGCGCTGATTTTAAAACCACTGAAGCAGCGGCCTGATTAGCTGCTTCCTTCGGCGGCTCTTTGGCAACCTCACCGGCTCCTTCTTCACCCACAATCACTGTCCCGAAAAACCTTGAGTCCGTGCAGCAGTTCACGTGGTCATGGTATTTCCACTCACCTTCCCTGTTGAACGTGAATGAGAAGCTTTCGCCTTCTGCCAATCCGCGGCAGGCGTCAAACCTGCTGCCAATGCAGCCTCCTGCTTCAGGATAGACTGTATGGGTTGGGTGCTGAGCTGACGCAGGCCAGTGGGCAACAGAGTCCTTGTTAATCCACGTTACTGTATCTCCAGCGTTAATCTTCACAGCAGCCGGGCTGAAGCCCAAAGCCAAGATTTCAACAGTCTTCTCAACACCTGCCACTTCACGCGGAACTGGCGGGGATGCCACTGGGGATAACTGCTGGGGCGGTTGCGGTGCCTGCTGCTGCGGCTGTGCATGCCTGAATGATTGAATAGACAAGTAATTGTACGCTGCGTACGCTGCCCCTGCCGTCAGCAGCGCTACAACAGCGAAAACGATTACAGATATCAAGACTGCGTTTCTCATGGCTTACCACCTCA
>JACPBZ010000040.1 GCA_016180105.1 Candidatus Woesearchaeota archaeon
CTGCTCGTCATTCCAGACGTATCCCCGAAGTGTCAGGTCAAACTTTCCGGTGTGTCCCGGGCCTCTTTGGTAGCCTTCCTGCACGTAGACCATTGACGGTGATGTCCTGTAGAATATGTTGACGAGCACGCAAGGATGGAACTTTTTGTTTTCCCTGCGCTTGTAAGACAACACTTCGACTTCTATCAGGGAGCCTTCGAAGGCAGTGACCAGTTCGCGGGCTTTTTCGCCTTTGAGCAGCTTTTCCGCCATTTGCAGCTTCATTATGTTCCTGAGGTAGGGCTTTATCCATCCCATATACAGCTTTATCGTGTCATAATGCTGCCTGAGGTATTTTATGGTGAATTTCCTTCTGGAATCAAGCTCCTTGTAGGTGCGGAGTTTCCACATGTAATACTGGGTGAGCTTCCTCTTCACTACCTCTTTTACCTTTTCGTTGAAGCCTTCCATTTTGCTGACTTTTTGGTCAACGTCCTCGAGGACTTTTTTCACGAAGCCATCATACTCTTCTGGCTTTATCTTGTTGCCGCCCTGGTCATTTGCCCTTATCCTGAAGAAGAGGTCTGGCAGCACGGAAAACCCGACTGTCTGTGCGAGGCCGTAAACTGAGGCTGCGTTTTTTGTGCCTCCCTCAACCTGGTCCACCCATACGCCCTTGAGGGTGATGTCTGAGCCAACTGACTCATCATCGCTTTTCCTTTCGAAAGTGTGCCTGTAGTAGCCGAGTCTTTCGTCTATTATCCTGAGCTCGCGGACTATCTGGAACAAGGCTTTCAGCATTTCGCTTATGCCCTTGAGGTATTGCGATGCCTTGTCCTGCTGGAGGCCGAGGCGCTGCTCGGAAACGCCAAAGAAGGCTGATTGCTCTGACGCCGCGTGAATATCAACTATCTTGTCAAACTTGTTGAAGCTCCATCCAAGCTCAAGCTCATCAAGGGTCCAATAGTACGCCTCTTCCAGGTAAGCGTGGATTGCCTCGACCGAAATCCTGTAGCGGAATGCCGGGTCTGGGTAGCCTGTGGGTTCCTTTACGCCGCTGACAAGTTCGGCTTGTTCTTCCTTTCCAAACCTGTACCTTGCCAGCAGATTGCCACCGCCGTGTCCTTCAGCCATTTTTTGCACCACTTTTTCAGTATACTAAAAGATACACTATTATATAAATGTTTTACCGGTATATTTTTCTGAACTCTGATGTTGTTTTGGCCTTGCTGCCGATTTCTGGCAAAATCTCGAAATGCCGCTTGTCCTGGGTTATCAGGAAATCTGCCTTTGTTTCTGCAAATGTGGCTGCTATGGCAACAGTCTTGAAGTTTGCCTTGCTTTCGTTCTTTAGCATCCAATGCGTGAATTGGCTGGTTTTTTCGGCAATTTTTGCATCCAATGAAATAATGTTAAACTGAGACAGGAAAGTTTTTGCTGCCACCACGTTTTCGCCGCCCAAGAAATACGCTCCATTCAATATTTCTGAAACAGTCACTGAGCTTATCATTAACTCTTCGTAATTTGAAGTCATTGCCTCGATTAACTTGAGCGCTTCCTCGTTTTTCTTTTCTATTTCAATCAAGATGCTTGTATCCAGGAAGATTCTCAAGGGCTAAGCGCCTCCATTATCGAAAATCGCTTCAAAGTTGTCAGGAAGAAATCTCTTAAGCTTGCGAAATACCGAAGGATCTTTTTTTGAGATGATAATAGTGCTTCCAACAACATTCAGGGTTACCCTGTCGCCTTCCGTGATGCCTGTTTTCTCTCTTATCTCCTTTGTCAGGGTGATTTGGCTTCCCCGCGTCACGACAGTCATATTGCTCACAGAATTTACTAAGAAACATAGTATTTATAAACTTTACTAAAATTTAAAGTATTTTTTTCAGTGCTTGTGGTGCTTCTTCCAATAAGTCACTTGCCGTGAAGCCGTAGCCGTATTTCGCCAGTAGCTTGTCAGCCGCCTTTCCGTTCGCGTAAAGCGCTGCTTTTGCAGATGTCAATGGGTCGTTGTGCTGCGCCATTAAGCCAGCTATCAGGCCTGCCAGGACATCTCCTGTGCCGCCAACTGTCATTCCCGGATTCCCTCCCTTGGAATAAGCAACATCATCCTTGGAGATTATCACGTTTACCCTTCCAAGTTTCTTGTCAACGTGGCCTTTTAGCACCACGACGTTGCTGCCAATGATTTTTTGCAGTTGTCCGAAGTTCCCATCGCAGTTGCTGTTTCTCATCAGGACAAGGTACTCGCCCGCGTGCGGGGTGATGACCGAATTCTGTACGTCCTGGAGCTTTATTGCGGAGATTGCATCGGCGTCAATGACTTTAGGCCTGGTTATTTTTCTGCACGCGGCAGCCGCGAAATTAAGCGTCTTCACGCCTTTTCCAATGCCGTTGCCAATCACGGTAACGTCAAATTTCTTGCTCATTGAGACAAGCTCGTTAATCGCTGCAGTGGTGAAGAAGTTTCCTCGGAACTTTTTCGTTATCAAGTCTGCAGAGAGGCAATTGAGCGCCCACGCTGCCTTTTCCGGGGCTGCAACGTGGACCAGGTCAGCGCCTGACCTGAATGCCGCCATCCCGGCAAGATAGGCCGCGCCCACGTAGTCTATGGAGCCTCCAATGACCAGCACTCGGCCGTTGTCGCCCTTGCGGCTGTTGGAATCTCTTTTTCGAAGCCTCACAGCGGCGACCAGGGGTTATTGCAGCTTATTAAGTTTTTCAACGAAACCTTTAAAAAGATAGTTTTGCAAAAGTTGTGAAAAGTGCGTTTAAGAGGTGTTTGGGTTGTTGAAACTGCTTGCTGGAAGGAAAGGGTTTATTGGCGGGATGGGAATGGGCGGTCCCAGGAAGCCGATTAGCCTCGTGATGGGATTGGCTTTCCTTGCGTTCGGAGTTCTTCCAATTTTGCACAGTCTTGGCAGGATTGGCTTTACAATTTCTGGAATTCCTCAGGTGGTTCTTCACGTTTTGAGCATTGCGGGCGCTGTCTTCCTGATTTGGGATGCGATTTCAGAGGGGATGTCTTTTGGTGGTTTTCCTCAAATGGTGCGTATGGCAACCTTTGGGATGGCAATCGCATTGTTGGCAATCGGCCTGGTTCCCCTCCTTAACGGGATGGGCGTCATTGGCTTTGCGCTGCCGGCGTTTGCGACAATCGTGATTAACTCGCTTTACGTCGTCACTGGCCTGCTGCTGATTTATGGCGGGACGCAGGGATTTTAGGTTTTTCAAAAAATTGGTGCTGTAGTGAAGATGCTTGCTGGATATGACAAGAGGAAACTGCTGTTACTTTTAGTTTTCTCGCTTCTGGTCATACATTCTGTTGCAGCGCAGAATCTTGTTGATACGATACAGAACATTCCTGTTCTGCAGAACCTGACTGTTGACAGGCTTGAGGAGATTTACGACCAGTTCTGGTGGCTTTGGGATTTCATCGTGTTTATGCTGATTTTGACAGCAGCGGTCAGGCTCGGCGCTGAGAGGGCTGGCCTCCAAAACGCTGGAAGGATGGGCGGCGTGATTGCTGTTGTGCTTAGCATTGGCGCGGTGTTTGCTGAAAATGCGATAGGTTTCAACCTTAAGGAAATTGCCCCTCTTGCGCTGGCAATTGCCGTTCTCGGCCTTGGCCTCTGGATTTGGAGGACCATAAACGGATTAGGGCTTGGGCGGGGCGGCAGGCTCATTTTGGCACTTCTCTATCTCACTTTTTATGCAATGCTAAGTCCGCGCCTTCAGGGCTTGAGGGACACCCTCGGCTCAATGAACTGGATATTTTCCATTATTGACATACTTGCCCTTGTGTTTGTTGTTTTGCTGGTAATTGACCTCATCAATATGGTTAGGGGTTTAAGGGGGGGAGGCGGTGGCGCACCTCCAGCGGCAGTCCGTCGAGCTGAAGCGCGTGAGGCAGCTGAAGACGAGAGGGAAGCCCGTGTTGAAGCTGAAGAGGAGACCGAAGAACACAGAAGGGAGCGGCTGGAAAGTGAGGAGAATGCTGTTTTGGACAGGATAAGGGGACTTTCCTTCAGGCTTGACCGGGATTGGCAGCCGATATTGCAGGATTTTGATGACTTGCTTGAGG
The DNA here is from genome assembly GCA_016180105.1 of Candidatus Woesearchaeota archaeon. Taxonomy (GTDB): domain Archaea; phylum Nanobdellota; class Nanobdellia; order Woesearchaeales; family UBA10216; genus UBA10216. The sequence continues at coordinate 4,064 of JACPBZ010000040.1, forward strand.
CGCTTAGCGGAGCGAGACCGACCACTAACTTGAGCGAGTTTGTAATGACTAAATTGGCTCACGTTCGGACTCTGTCTGATAACATAAGGAGCGTGGAGGGGGCAAGGGTTACGGCAACGAGGCGGCTTGACGCCCTTGAGAACGTCGAGCTTAGCGAGCTTAAGAAAACGCTTGGAGATGCCAAGGATGCGCTTCAAATAGAGATTCAAAAGGAGATTGATAATGCCAAAAATCAGAAGGGGAAAGATAAATGGGAAGGAAGACTCAATAATTTAACACACAATTGGGCTGACCACGAGATGAATTTTATGCTGAAGGAACAAAGGATTGTTACTTCAAACCTGAGCCAAACCAGAACCACTCTTGAAACCCATATAAACCAGATTATTGCTGCAGAAAGACAGTTTTTGGAGAATTACGATGCCGCGTATGAATCGCTGAGAACTCACAATATTGGGGCAGCCATCATACACATTAGGGCTGCAAGAGAGGCCATAGTCAGGGCTTCACAGATTAACCGTTATGCTGAAAGTATTGACATTAGAAACTTGAAACTGAAAATCAGGCGAAGTTATGACCAGACAAGAATCGAAGGAAAATTGGCAGGAATGCTCAAAATGAGGCTTGCCCAAAGTGCCAAGATCGCAAAGGGCGCTGTGCGAAGGGTAGTTGTGGAAGGTGTGATAGACACTGTGCGAACTGGCCGTGGACGCAGAAGATAACTAGTCGCCAGAACATCTTCTATTAGTAAGCCTTCCCGAAATAAGCGGCAACTCCTTCCTTTCCGCACGCCACGCATTTCCCCTTCTCTTTGGCATCGAGCGCCATACATCTCGAAGTTACTCCGTCAGCCTTTGCCTTTAATTCCTCCTCGCACTTGATTGAGCCGCAGAAGTGGCCTTTTGCGAGCTTCTTGTCCTTCGCGGCTGCGGTAATTTCGGCAATGTTTTTTGCGGCAACGGTGTTTTTCTCCAGGTGCTGCCTGGATTTGTTGTGCAATGATGACTGGATTTCATCGAGGAGTTTTTTTGCGGCAGGGGCTGCTGTTGATAGCGTTACGGTTTCTTTTGCCCTTGTGTCTCTCCTGAAGAGGATGATTTGCTGTTTCTGGATGTCTCTTGGGCCTATTTCAATCCTGACTGGCACTCCTTTCAGTTCCCATTCGTTGAATTTCCAGCCTGCGGTATAGGTTTCGCGGTCGTCGAGCTTGACTGTGATGCCTTCTTTTTCCAGTTCTTTTTTGAGCTTCTCTGCAGCTGCAATGACTTCTTTCTTGCTATCCTCGAATATTATTGGCACTATCACTGCCTGGATTGGCGCTATGTTTGGCGGCAGCACGAGGCCATAGTCGTCGCCGTGGCTCATTATCAGTGCACCGATGACTCTGGTGCTCATTCCCCAGGAGGTTTGCCAGGGAACCTGCTTGTTTCCGTCCTTGCCGAGGAAGCTTATGCCGAACGCCTTGGCGAAGTTTTGTCCGAGCTGGTGGGATGTTCCCATCTGCAGCGCCTTTCCGTCGGGCATCAGGGCTTCGATTGTCGTGGTGTAGTCTGCGCCTGCGAATTTTTCTTTTTCGCTTTTCTTTCCTGAGACAACTGCAATCGCGAGGTAGTCCTCGACTGTGCTGCGGTAGATTTCAAGCATTTGCATTACCTGCTTGTCCGCTTCGTCCTTTGTCTCGTGGACTGTGTGCCCTTCCTGCCACAGGAACTCCCTGGTCCTGATGAATGGCTTTGCGTACTTGAATTCCCATCTTACTACGCTGCACCACTGGTTTATCAGCAGGGGCAAATCTCGCCAGCTTCTTATCCATTTTGAAAATGAGTCGTACATTATTGTCTCTGAAGTGGGCCTTATTGCCAGCCTTTCGCCAAGCGTCTCCGAGCCGGCCTGTGTTACCCAGGCTACTTCTGGCGTGAATCCTTCCACGTGCTCAGCTTCCTTCTTGAACAGGCTTTCTGGTATGAACAGCGGGAAGTATGCGTTTTGCACGCCAAGCTGCTTGAATTTCGAGTCAAGTTCGGACTGCAGTTTTTCCCATATTGCGTAGCTGTATGGCTTGAAGACTATGCACCCTGAGACGAGCGTGTAGTCTGCGAGGTCTGCTTTCGTCACAGTTTGCGTGTACCATTCTGAGAAGTCTTCTGATTTCCTGGCAGAGATGCCCATGGTTTTTCCGGCGTCGCCGGTTTTCTTGTTTTTTTCAGTCATCGTTGCCGCTGGTTTCCCTCGGGGCTTATTTAAATGTTTGTCAAAAACCACCGGTCTCTTACCAGTGGTATGGTTTTTTTTTGACACTCAGAATTCCACGAACAGGTATTTTTGAGCGCGCGGAACCACCGCTCATTGATGAGTGGAATTCTGTTGTTTACAAAGGTTTAAATGCCTTGAATCAGGGGAGTTGAGCCATGGTCAAGGCCTGGCTCGTCACGCTTTTCTCCGTGATGCGGGAGCACAAGTGGTACGTGATTTTCTCAGTTACCCTTGCCATTATGCTTGTGCTTTTCACTGCCCAGGTCAAGGCCTTTTTCGTAATAACCGGGTTGGGCCTGCTGGCGACGTTTTCAACGCTTTACAAGAGGGTTCTTCAGGCCCCGCCGGTATTTGAGCTTACGACTTTGACGACTGTTGCGGTCAGCGTTTTTTACGGCCCCATAGTGGGCGCCCTTTTCACGTTCGTCATTACGATTACGTCAGAGGTAATGGCTCAGGCTCTTGACCCGTTCAGCGTCACGTACATTTTCCCGAGGATTGCCGTTGCATTCGTCTCGCCGTGGCTTTTTGCAGGCGGCATGGATATTGGCCTTCTTGGCCTTCTTATGTCGCTCCTGTACAATGTCCTTCAGCAGCCTGTCTACTGGCTTTTGACAGACCCTGAAAAGAGGATAAAGTCAGTTTATTTCAGCTCTCTGAACATTCCGCTGAATTTCATAATCTTCAAGTTTGTGGGAGAGCCCCTCTTCGTGCTTCTCAGGAACATTGTTTGAGCTTTATAATCCCTGGCAGGTTATATAGTGTTAATAAGATATGTTTATATCCGGGTTTCGCTACAACCCTTCGCGTGGCATCGGTTTACTTGGGAAAGGCGAGAAGCGTACTGCTTAATGACATTTCCACTTTCCTCTCATTTTTGCGGATTCACAAGGCCCTCGCCATTGGCGCGGCCATTGGCCTTGTCGTGGCAGTCAGCTACCGTAATTTCCTGAAGGATATTCTTGTCATTGCAGTCCTGGCCCTCATTGGCATTTTTTCCACTTATTACAAGAGGTTTGCCAGGGTGCCTCCTTCAATCGAGCTTATCACGTTTGGCACAGTTATTGTGGGCCTGGCTTATGGCCCCATTGTTGGCGCGATTTTTGGGGCAATAGTGACCATCGTGGCTGAAGTGTTCAATTCAGGCATTGATTTCTTCATAGTGGGCTATGTCCCGGCAAGGGCCGCAGTGGGATTTGCGTCATCATTCTTCCCGGCAGCGAACATTGTGCTGCTTGGGACGTCAATGAGCGTTCTTTACAACTTGGTTGCGCAGCCCCTTTATGCCTTCCAGAGCGATGCTGAATTGCGGTTTAAGCTGGTTGCGTTCATTGTCACGAATATTTCTTTCAATTTTCTTGCATTTACCCTGCTCGGGAATTTCGTGAAGGGCATTGCCGTGTGATTTATGATATGAGAGCCAGGATGGGCTTGGCAAGATAGGCCAGAAAAACATAATTCACTGCCAGGTTTGTCAATATGCCGAACATTCCTGCTGCCCTTATTTCGGCATCCCCGTAAAAGAGAAAAGTGAAGGCGACTATGGTCAACGTGGAGAAAAGAACCAGGAGAAGGCCCAGGGGAACGATCTCAAGCCTGGCGCTAAGTGGAAGTGCCATGCCGCCAGTTGCGGCAGTGGCAAACAGGAAAGAGGGGGTGGTTATGCCGACGTCCTTCGATATCACCACAGATGATAACGCTGTTGCGAAGCCGAACAATGCCCCGCTAAATGGGCCAAAAGCGATGCCTGCCAGGACTGTCGTGAATGTGACGAGCTCAAAGCCTATTGCCCCGAACCCCTCCAGTTTTCTCTTATACGCTGTTGAGAATGCCCCGATGAGAAAAAGCGCGGCTATGGATGCCAACGCCTTGAGGAAATTGTGAAAAAGGACAACGGACGCCAAGGCGGCTGCTAAGGCAATTAGTGCTTGCTTTCTCGTGAAATTTTTCGTTGAGAACGGGTTTACGTTGATTAAACGCCTCAGGCTTGGCATGAGAGTGGCATTTTTTGGGCAGTTTATATTGTTTTTTCCCGATAAAGGTAAAAGGTTGCCGTATAGCTTTAAATAGTAGCCGGGAACCATCGGGCTATGGGCCTGTAGCACAATCCGGACAGTGCGATCGGCTTCGGAGAACCTTTTACTCGCTTGCGAGCGAGCAAAAGCTTCACCAAAAACGCAGATACCGATTGATTTGGGTTCAAATCCCAACAGGCTCACTAAGCAAGGGCAAAAAAATGGCGGAAGGAAGGAAAGACATAATTTCTTGGGCGCAACTTCGCGGACGGCGAAGTGCGCAATCGGACTTGCTCCGATTTGCGCACTCAAAGGTTCCCGGCCTTGAGAATGTAGCGTCATTTATTCGTTTCATTTTCCAAAAAAGGCTTTTTATCTTGTTTCTGGTTGCAGCCGTTGTTCTCCTATTTTTTTTCTGGAGTTACTTGAAAGTTTTGATAGTGATGGGCATCTTCATAGCCCTGGCCGCGATGTCGATGCTCTACAACAAGTGGATTAAGCTCTCCATCGGTGTGGAGCTCATAATGCTTGGCCTGGTTATCACGTCTGTAGCCTTTGGCAGGCTTCCCGGGCTTGTTGTCGGAATAGTCGGGCTTTTCCTTGCGGAGGTAATCTCCGAAAGGTTCACTTACTCCACCTTTGTCTCGTTTATTGGTGTATGCGTGGTCGCGTTAATAGCGCCCAACGTCTTTAATCAGGCAGGAAGCATAACTTCGACAGGCATAATTGTCACGGTGGTTTATGATGCAATAATAATTCCAGGCTATTTGTTGCTTGGAAGCAGTTTTGGAAGGAGCGCTTTTTTTGTTGTCACGCACATATTTTTCAACATATGGGTTTTTACTTTCTTGGCGCCCGCTATTTTTAGAATTCTGACATAGCAAGGGCTAATGCTTTTTCTTAACAGTCAGTTCTATTGAGGAGACCCTGATGCGCTTGCCTTCAGGCGTTGTGAACTCCTCTGAGTTTGTGGAAATGTTACTTATTTCAGCCTGGCCCTCAAGGAATCTTTTTGTCGCAACTTCTGCCACGTCCACTGCTCGGCTTATGAATTTGCCGCGAGCTTTTACAGTCACAGATTCTACGTTGTTCGTCGTGAATTGCATTACAACGGCAGTCACGTAGTTCATCAGAGGCTTTGTACCTATGAATATCAGGCTGTTTGCAATAAACGACACCCCCGGTTAAGCGATTATGCGTTGTTGATGAGCAAGGCTGGAAGATTATGCTCATTGGGTTTTATGATATTTAAAACTTGTGCACGAAAAGTTTTTAATTGGCCGTGAAGGAAATGCGCTTTATGCACAAGCAGGTGATTTTGGTCAGGGCTGACTTGAAGCTTCCGAAGGGGAAGCTGGCAGTCCAGGTAGCGCACGCCTCTCTTGAAGCGGCAATGAAGTCCTCAAGAAGCCAGCTTGATGAGTGGCGCTCTGAAGGTGGCAAGAAAGTGGTACTGGAAGTTCAATCCTTGAGCGACCTCAAGAAGTACGAAGCCCTGGCAAGGAGCGAGAAACTCGTGACCGCCCTGATAGCGGATGCCGGCCACACTACTGTCGAGCCCGGCACGGTAACCTGCCTTGGCGTTGGCCCGGACAGGGAAGAAAAAATAGATAACGTGACCGGCAAGCTTAAGATTTTATAGTTGTGCAGCGGCCTTCAGGTCTTCTACTTTCTTGTTGAGGCTCTCGAACTCTGCCTTTACCTGGATGTATCTGGCTTCCATTCCGGAATTAAGCTGGCTGTGGCTTTTGTCCCACTCAAACGTCATCAACTGGCGCTTCAGGTCAAGAAGCTTCTCCTTCATGGTTTCCAGATTTGAATCTTGTATAGGTTCCTGCATGATTTTCACCCCAAGAAATTTTATTAGCTGATGGGGCAGAAGCCCTTTTTATAAACTTTCTGCTTATTCATAGTCGGCAAGGTTGATTTGCCCTTTTCTTTTGCCTTCCCTGACTGCCTCGATTTTCTGACCGAGCTGCTCTTTCACGTCAAGCGCTAGCTTTCCGCTTCCGAGGATTTGGGCAAGGGTGCTTACGTCTGCAGCCTTTGCGTCCCCGAGCGTCTTTACCTTGTTGTTGAAAAGCTTTCTCGCCCTTACCCTGCCAATGCCCTTGAGCTGCAGCAGGGGCAGCAATTCCTCCCTTGCGCCGTATTGCACCCTGAACCTTAGCTTTGCCAGTGTCCTGTGGAGTTTCTGCAATCTTAGGATTTTTGCCAGCTCAACAGATGAGTAAAGGAGCCAGTCGGCATTTTCCACCTTTGCGTGAATCTCCCCTGGCCTGATGCCGTATTTCTCAAGGAGGTATTCCTCGTCATTTTCGTCTATCCATTCCTGGAAAAACAGGGATGTCTTTATGGAGGCCAGGAAGTCCTCATATTTTTCCTCATACATTGAGGGTTCCTCGACGAGAAGGGAGCCGCCCTGTTCCAGCAGCGCTGATTGGATTTCCTCAAGTTCCTTTGTTTTGACTCTCAATAGCGGCCGCATTTCAAGCGTTGAGGATATGAGCTGGAGCAGCTTGAAAGGCTCAATCTCTCCCTGCCACTTTTCTGCCTTTGAAAGCCCAATGATGAGTTCGTGCGCAGTCAATGGGTCAAGGTAAAGCTCCGCAATCCTCTGCCCAAGTGGCGTTGCCTTTATTGAGTTCTTCATTGGGTTCATACCCCGCACCTCTGGTGCGATATCGTTTCCCAGTGAAGGACCAAACACCCTATCATGCCTCACAGCTTGCTGTGGTTGGGTGTTTGATTCGTTTCCTATTTTATCTGCCGTGACAAAAAGGCTGTCTTCCCGGCTGCCGCTTATGAATTCCCACTCCCTGAGCATTCCAAGGATTCGCTCAATGGTTGACTCAAGCTGGTCAAGGTTCTTGTACTGGTGCGCCCAGAAGGTTTTTGAAAAGAAGTCCATCATTTCCTTCCTGTTGCCAATCATTCCCGTTGCTATGAGGGAAAGCAGGTGTGTCCTGAGGACAGGCTCCACTGCCAGTTTCGAGTATATTTCCTCTGGCTCGCCGTGGATGTAATGCTGGCTGACTTCTTTCTCCTCGCTCTGCGAGTCCGCGAATATTATGGCCTGGCCCTCATTGTCAAAGCTTGGCCTTCCGGCCCTGCCGCACATCTGGAGGTATTCAAGCACTGGAATCCATCCCATTCCGCCGTAGCCGTAGTCTCCCCTTTCAGAAAACCGCTTTAAGTCGCGAATTACTGCGCGATAGGCTGGCAGGTCAACGCCGGCAGCCAGGGTTGGGGTGCAGCAGATGATTTTTATCGTGCCATTCCGGAAGCTGCTTTCGATGAGCTGCCTTTGCTTTGAAGTAAGTCCGCTGTGATGGAATGCGCTTCCTCCCTTGATGCAGCTTGCAAGCCTTTCGCACTGCTTCGTGGGCCTTGCCAGGGCACTGAGAGCTTCCTCTGCGGCTGCATTCAGGGCATCGTTGTTGAGCTTCAGGCTGTGGGCTATTTCCTCGGCTGCTTTCTCGGCAGACTGCCTTGTGGCGACGAAGACAAGTGCCTGCTTGCCGATTTTTACCGTGTCAAGGGCTATGTTGATTACAGGACTTTGATTCTCTTCCTTGATTTCAAGTTCGTCCTTCTCGTCCATATGGTTGCGTTGTGTGCGGCTTTTATTTAACGTTTGCTAAGAAAAGTATATAAGCATCCTAAGCGGGTTTTTTGCCTTATGCGTGTGCACAAGCTGTTTCCGAAAATCAAGCCTTACCGCAAGGGCTACCTTGATGTTGGCGATGGCCACAAGCTTTACTACGAGCTTTGCGGAAATCCCAAAGGCAAGCCTGTCCTTTATCTTCACGGCGGCCCTGGCGCTGGCTGCACGGAGGGAAGCAGGCGCTATTTTAATCCAAGGGTTTGGAAGATCATACTGTTTGACCAGCGCGGGGCTGGCAGGAGCAAGCCATTCTGCTCAACGAAAGCAAACACCACTTGGAAGCTGGCTTCAGACATCAGGCAGCTGCTGAAATTCCTGGGCATAAAGAAAGCATTCTTGTTCGGAGGCAGCTGGGGCTCAACACTGGCATTAGTTTATGCCATCAAGCATCCTGAAACTGTAACAGGCCTCCTCCTGAGGGGGATTTTCCTTGGCAGGGAGCACGACATACTATACACTTATGGTGGCGGGGCTGAGGAGTATTTTCCTGACGCCTGGGAAAGGTTCGTGAGCCACGTGCCAAAGCGCTTCAGGAAGGGAAAAAGGGGTGTCATTGGCTATTATGTCAGGATGATGCAGTCATCGAACAGGAGACTTGCTGGGAAATTTGCTTTTGAGTTTGCGTACTATGAAATGGCCCTTTTGAAGCTTTCAACCAACGACAAAGAAATCAGGAAAGACCTCAAGGGCTTCAGTTACAAGTCAATGGGTTTTATTGAATCATATTATATGAAGCACAATTGTTTTCTCACCAAGGATTATATCCTGAAGAACATTGGCAAGATCCGGAAGTTGAGTGTTCCCGTCTCAATAGTTCAGGGTCGCTATGACGCTCTCTGCCCTCCATTGCAGGCCTGGCTTCTTCATAAGGCCCTGCCAAGGTCAAGGGTTCACTTTGCGACTGCAGGCCACGCCAGCAGCGAGCCTGAAATCCAGGGCAAGTTGGTTGAGGAGATGAAGCGAATTGGGAGAGTCGTCAGATGAAGCGAGCTGTAAACGAGCCGCTTAGCAGCCTTATCCACTTAGCGGGTTTTTTTCTTGCCATTGCCGCTTTAGTGGTTCTCGTTGTTTTTGCCGCAAGGCATAAAGATGCTTGGGCGATAGTGGCGTTTTCCATTTTCGGAGCGAGTATGATGCTTCTCTACCTTTTCAGCACTTTGTATCACTTGGTGCCGTCATCAAGCAGGGCCAAGGAAGTCTTCCGCAGGATTGACAAGTCAATGATTTATGTCCTCATTGCTGGCACTTACACCGCAGTCTGCCTTACTGTCCTTCGCGGCTGGTGGGGCTGGAGCCTTTTGGGCGTCACCTGGGCCATTGCAGTCACTGGCATTGCCCTGTCTTCGGCAACGAGGATGAAAGCCTGGTTGTCCACGGCGCTTTACCTGGCAATGGGCTGGCTTGGCGTCGTTGCAATTTATCCATTGGTTCAGGAGCTCCCTGCGCAAGGGCTTTGGTGGCTGCTGGCAGGCGGTATTTTCTACACGTTGGGCGCCGCATTTTTCAGTCTTGACTCGATTGTTCCACGCGCCAGGTGGTTTGGGATGCACGAGATCTTCCACGTCTTAGTCATTGCGGGCAGCTTCAGCCATTCCTGGCTGCTGCTGAACTTTGTTCTTTAGAACATTTATTGAAGTTATCAAGCAGTATCTGGCTTCATCACAAATATTCTTGTATAAGCCTCAATCCTTGAACTTGGAAAAAAGAGCTGCCTTTTTCCTTCAGTTGTAGGATCACTGTAAGAAAATTCAGGAAGGAAATAATGACCTCTCTTGCGGGGATCAGAAAATCCACTTAGCTTAATAACGCCTTTCGCACATTCCGGGCTTCCAAAATCCGCTCCAGGAGCTGATACTATTGCATCGATTGAGCCTATTGCTGAAGGTTCCCTTCTCTTAAACCAAAGGACTATTTTTCTCTCTTTTTCTTTCC
>JACPBZ010000041.1 GCA_016180105.1 Candidatus Woesearchaeota archaeon
AATTCCCCCAGGAAGTTCCTGCTGAGCTGAAAAAGGACCTGGAAGACAAGCTGAAGGCAGCCGTTCCCGAGCTTAAGGCAGTTTCATTCAATGTCAAGGCGAAAGCTGAAGATGCAAAAGACGGTGTTGCGCCACAGCCTCAGAAATGATTTCGTCACTGCATAAAACGAAAAGTTAAGGCAAATTTTTCTCGCTTAAGACAAAATATAAATATTAGTGTGCGGCGAATTTCCTTGCTCTTTTTTTTCCAAGAGCGTATGGGGAGTTTTTGAAATGGGTAGCGTTGTGCTTTCAACAAAGGACACTGTACGTTCCCTTAGCAAGTCGAACACTGCAGATGCCGAGCTTGAGCAATTGCTGTCTAAGCACCGCGCAACCATTAAGGTTGTCGGCTGCGGCGGAGCCGGGAATAACACCATTACGAGGATTTCCGAGGTTGGCATTATCGGTGCTGAGACCGTAGCGGTGAACACGGATGCCCAGGACTTGCTTTACACCACTTCTGACAGAAAAATCCTGATTGGCAAGGAGCTGACTCACGGCTTCGGTGCTGGCTCTGACCCAAGGATTGGTGAGGAAGCCGCGAAGGAAACCGAGCACGACATCAAGGAAGCGATTACGGGCGCGGATATGGTTTTTGTCACCTGCGGTCTTGGAGGCGGAACTGGCACTGGTTCTGCTCCTGTTGTTGCCGACCTTGCAAAGAAGATGGGCGCCCTTGTCGTTGGCGTTGTCACGCTGCCATTTTCAATGGAGGGCAACAGGAGGTATGAGAATGCCCTTGGCGGCCTTGAAAGGCTTGAGGGGGTTACCGATACCCTGATTGTCATTCCTAATGACAAGCTTCTTGAGCTGGCGCCTGACCTTCCGTTGCTTACTGCTTTCAAGGTTGCTGATGAAATCCTGACTAATGCCGTGAAGGGCATTGCTGAGCTTGTCACGAAGCCTGGCCTGATTAACCTTGATTTTGCTGATATTCGCGCAGTGATGGGCGGAGGAGGCGTGGCCCTGATTGGAGTTGGCGAGTCTGACTCTGAGAATCGCGCTGTGGAAGCTGTTGAGAAGGCCATAAACAATCCTTTGCTTGATGTTGACACTTCAGGAGCGTCTGGAGCCCTGATTAACATTTCCGGCGGCCCTGATATGACCCTTGAGGAAGCCAGGAAGGTTGTTGAGACCGTGAGCCAGAAGCTTGATGCTGACGCGAAAGTCATTTGGGGAGCCCAGATTTACGAGGACCTTGCAAGGACAGTGAGGGCGATGCTCATCGTAACTGGTGTCAAGTCTTCCCAGATTACGGGCGCAAGGAAGCTCGTTGAGGCCAAGAAGGAAATGGAGCACGAGCTCGGCATTGAGTTCGTTGATTGAAAAACCGCAAGCTTTAAAAAAGGGGCTTCTACTCTGCCTCGATATCAAGTTTAGTCCTGTTTTTTGTATCGAAAAAATGGCGGCTAGTTAGGGAAGGTTTAAACTATGGTTATTGCAGTTTTCGTGAAGCTTAGGAGTTTTTGGGGCGAGTGCAAGAGAGTCTTGACAGTTACAAAGAAGCCCACAAAGCCTGAGCTTATGAACATTGTCAAGGTCTCCGGCATAGGCATCGCCCTTATCGGGCTTATAGGCTTTGTGCTGCACATTACCAACAGGCTTTTGTTCCAGTGAGGATTTAAAGATGGCTGACGAGGATATTGGCGACGTTGAAATCAAGGTTGATGATTCAGATCCTGATGATGTTTTTGGGATTGAGGCAGCCAAGAAGGAGAAGGCCGCTGAGCGGGAAGTCGAAAAGCCTGTTGAGGCCGAGCCTGAGCAGAGATACCCGATTTTTGCATTGAGGACTACTGCCAACAGGGAAGAGCAGGTAATGGATTTCATTTCATCCAATGCAAAGAAGAAAAAGCTTGGAGTTTATTCGCTTATGCACCCTCACGGCATGCGAGGGTATATTTTCGTGGAGGCAAAGGACAGGCAGGATGCCGAGCAGGCCGCATTCCGCGTTCCTTATGCCCGCGGTCTTCTTCCGAAGGAAGTTTCCTATGAGGAGATTGAGCATATGCTTGAGCCCTCGAAGAAAGTCGAGGTCAACATCCAGAAGGGTGACATTGTTGAAATCATAAGCGGGGCTGCCTTTAAGCACTCGCAGGCCAAGGTCACGAGGGTTGACAAGACCAAGGAGGAGGTTGTCGTGGAGCTGCTTGAGTCAGCTGTCCCGATACCAATCACGCTTAAGATGGATGCGGTCAAGGTCGTTAGGAGGGAATCTGAAGAAGGAGACGCATCCAATCACCAGGAGGACTAGTCCACAGAAACTTATATATAGAGCCTGCTTGGACCAAACTTTTATGCCAACTCAAACTATTGAAGCGCTTGTGGAAGGAGGAAAGGCATCTGCCGCTCCCCCGCTCGGTCCTGCCCTCGGGCCATTAGGCATTAATGTTGGCCAGATAGTGGCTGAAATCAACAAGAAGACCGCCCTTTTTTCTGGAATGCAGGTTCCAATAAAGGTTCACGTTGACACCGCAACGAAGGATTTCTCGGTTACTGTTGGCACTCCTCCTGCAAGTGCCCTCGTGAAAAAGGAAGCAGGCATTGAGAAGGGCTCCAGCAACCCGCTGATGGACAAGGTTGCTGACTTGAGGATTGAGCAGATTATCAAGATTGCCAAAATGAAGGACACCCAGCTTTTGGGCAAGGGCTTGAAATCGAAGATTAAGGAGATTTTGGGGACGTGCAATTCAATGGGCATTCTTGTCGAGGGTAAGCCCGCTGTTGACGTGGTTAAGATGGTCAATGAAGGTTCTTTCGCAGAGGAGATAAGGACCGAAAAGACAGAGTTGACTGCTGCTGAGCTGAAGGAGCTCGAAACCGAAAGGAAGAAGCTCGCCGAGGAGATCGAAAGAAGGCGCGAGGAGTTCCTTGCCAAGGCCAAGGCGATTATCGAGGCAATGGCTGGCAAGCCTCGTGGCGAGATTAAGGCAAAGCTTGTTGAGGCAGCCGTGCCAACCAAGATAATTGACGAGTTGCTGCCGGCAGCCACAGCCGCTGCACCCGGTGAAGCTGGCAAGCCAGGCGCTGCGCCCGGAGCTGCACAGCCTGCCGCTGCTGAAAAGAAGGAAGAGAAAGGGAAGAAGTGAACTTAATGGGACGAATCAAGACTCAGCTAGTTAAGAGGACGACAAACCAGCTTTTGTCACGCTTCCCAGGGCAATTTGGCGAGGACTTTTCATCAAACAAGGAGCTGGTCAACAAGCATCTTTCGGTTTACTCCAGTAAAATAAGGAACACCATAGCAGGTTATCTCACCAGGCTTGTAAAGATCAGGAAAGCAAAAAACATTTAATTTTCTCGCTTTTATATAATTTATAAATTTTATAATCACAAATATCAAAAAGTAATGCGTTCTTTCAATTTTTCTGGAAAAATTATAGTATTGGGGAAAAGGATATAAAGTACCAAAGCATATCCCAATCCAAAAGAAGGTGTTAATTTTGAAAGACGACAGGTTTTTGCCCGTAGACAAGCGCGAGCCAATTGAAGACTATGATGATTACGCTGAGGGAAGCTCGGAAGACAGTAGCCTCTTTGTCGGCGGCGAGGCTGACGCTGACGAGCTTGAGTCCAAGGACAGCCGAAAAGTTGCCAAGGATATGCTGTATATCGCAAGCTGATTCGTTCTCAAAAGTATTTTAAACAGCCAGAAGTCGCTTTCTTGACATTGGGCTCGTGGTCTACCGGTATGACGCATCCTTCGCAGGGATGAGACACCGGGTTCAATTCCCGGCGAGTCCATTCAACTCACGGAGACTTATGTCGACTGTGGCTTGACCAAAAAGCTGATCAACAATGGAAAAGAACTTTGAGGAATTTGTGAGGTTGGCAAGGAAGACCCTTGTGGAATGCCCCTGGGCCAACCTGCAGACTGTCAGGGATTATTCTAAGCAAGTTGCCTTGGAAGCGAAGGAAGTCGTGGCTGCTGTTGACAGCAATGACACTGAGAATTTGAAGGAGGAGCTTGGTGACTTGTTCTGGGATACGCTTATGGTGATGCTTATTGCGGAAAAGGAAGGGCTGTTCAGGTCAACCGAGCCATTTCAGGCCCTGATTGAGAAGATGCGCAGGCGAAAGCCGTTCCTTTTCACTGGGCAAAAGGTGACTTTGGCTGAGGCGGAGGAGATGTGGGCTTCTGCCAAGGCAAGGGAGAAGAAACGATGAATGCCGCAAAAGTCTTGGCCCTTGCGCTGGCTGCGGTTGTCATCATCAATTTCCTCGGCATGGTCTTCAGGCTCATCACTCCCCCGACTTTCTGGCTGGTTTCCATAATTGCCGCGATAATAGCCTACAAGATTATTCCTAAAATCAGGAAGAAATGAGAGCGCACGGGGAGATTCGAACTCCCGAATAATCGCTCTGCAGGCGATCGCCTTAGCCACTTGGCTACGTGCGCAGCGGACCTGATGGGACGTTCACAACAATGAGGCAATATTTGCCTCGCTGCTGATTTGAACCCACGACCTTCAGCTGGCTTCTAAAATTCAATAGAAGGCTGCCGCTCTGTCCGGGCTGAGCTACAGGTCCTTAATGAGAACGTTTCTTCGACTTCTTATTTAAAGTTGTTGATAAGGCTTAACGCTTCAGAAATTCGTTCAGCTTGAATAAAACTTTGTCGTGAAAACCATCGTTAACCGTGCATAGCCTTTTCTTTATTATTTTCTCGCTGATGGTGAATAATCTTTGAGGCTTCACCCAGCTTTTGAACGGAAGTCTCCCTTTTTCGTAGGAAGATTCCACGACTGGAATGCCCTCGGTTGTTTCCTGGCTCGTTATCAGGCAGCATACCCTGTCTTCTGTCTTGTTGACAAGGGCATTCGAGATTATGAGGGCAGGCCTGTACTTGGAGCCGGTAAGATCAGAATAAGGGAAAGGTATCAACACAACGTCTTTTTGCTCATACATTGTTCCACCGTTCATCGGCCTTGTTATCCCAGTCTTTCTTCAGCACGGCCTCTGATGCAAGCATTGTGAGTACACTCTCGTACTCCTGGCTTTTTTCAAGTTTTTCCAGCTCCTCCAGGCGCTTCATAATGGCCTTTCTCACAAATTCGCTCCACTTCACCTCTGAGTGCTTACGCATTTTTTTGTAGACTAAATCTTCTATGGAAAGCGTTATGTTTGTCATTTTTAGAAAATAAGTGAGCTCACTTATTTAAAGTTTTCTTTTTCTCGTGCCAATGGTGCTTTCCGCTCGGTGCCTCGTAGAAAGGCACGGCCTTGAGAAATCTCGGGAACCTGCTTGCCGCCCTGAAGGTGTTTATCATTTTTGCAGTCCTGCTGACATCGTATGCGTTGGCGTCCTTCAGGAGGATGGCGGCTTCCTTCTCTATGCGGCTTGCTCCCACTGCCTCGTGGGCGATTGCCTGTCCTTGTTCAACTAGCGATGTCAGCCTGAAAAGTTCCATCAGCCTGAACACCAGGAAGAATGGGATGGTTGCCAGTATTTCAAGCCAGTATTTCTTCACGAATGTGGGCAGCTTCCTAACCCTCGAGTACTTGAAACCCAGGTCTATTGCGAATATGAGCACTACAAATCCATCAAACCAGTCTGCGTAGTGCTTGTAAATCTCAAACTGGTGCGCGAAGAAAAATTCGCCTATTATGATTACAAGCAGGGCGGCCAGGATTGGCGCCACGAGCTTGTCAATCAACACCTCTATTTTATGCAGCCAGATGTGCATTGGATTGTCTTCCGGCACGGTAGGATTTAAAGCTTTGCAAGAATCAAACACCCAACCACAGCAAGCTGTGGGGTATGAACCCAATGAAGAAATCAGTCAATAAAGTCCTTCTTCCTTATCTTCTCGGGGAGGTAGCTGTCAGAAATGAACGTGATGCCTTTTGATGACAGGGCCTGGATTTCCACCTTGCTGCCGAAGTCCTTCATCATCTTGAATTGCCTTTGCCAGGCCTTGTTGCTCTTGAACCAGTCGTAGTCCGCGATTTGCTTCAGCCTGGCTATGTCCACGTCCTTCATCTTGATAAAGTGCCTTTTCAGGTCATAGTTGTTTATGTCGTCCGCGGTTATTCCAAGGAAGCGGACATCAGGTATGGCCAGTGATTCTGCCATATGGGCAAGGCCTATGGAGCCAAACTTAAGGACGCTGTAGATGTAGATACCATAGCTGTCAAAGTCTGTCAGTACGTAAACTGGAAGTTTGTGCTCGGTGTGCAGCCTTTGCAGCAGCCGCCTCACTCCCCTTGTTGTCTGGCCCTGGGAGCTCATGATTATGCAGTTTTGCTTTTCCCAGAACTTGTCCTCGTGGAGCCTTTCCCAGACTGCCGCTTTTTCCATATAGATGACGTATTGTCCGGTTACTTTCTTGAACTCTATCTCTTCCACGTTGCTTGGGATGCTCCAGCCCCCTGAGCCGAGCTTGCCCCAGTCACTCGTGTCTCCCTTATCCTCGATGGTTACCTTGCCCGCCACGGAGCCCATCTTGTTGGCGTTCATGTGGAGCTGCTCCCTGCTGAGGTCTGTTATCAGCTCGAGGTCTTCTATTGCGTTGTCAGTTTCGGACTGCTCGTCGACAATGTTGATGCTGGTTTGCGGTATCGTCCTTTTTGCCATATAGTAGACGTCCCTGAGGCTGGCGTGTTTTCCTGCGTTAAGGAGTGTTTTTGTTATCTTCGCGATTTCCAGAGTCTGGACGAATTTTCTTACGTGTCCTATGTTGAAGAAGAACCGCCTTGCCTTTTTGTCCCCAAGGACCAATGTTTTCGCCTTGGTGTCGAAGCTTATGTTGCTCAGTGACCTTACCGGCACTTCTATGCTTGGGTTTGTGCCTTTCTCTATGTCTGCAACGAGCTTTTTTCCAAGCTGCGCGATCTTGCCCTGGGCTGCTTCTTTTTCCTTGGATGTCATTTTAGCTTCCTTTGCTCCTCGCTCTTTCTTTTTTTAGTGACTGAAATTGGCTTTTCCTCTTCTTCTTCGCTGTCGTGCCTTGAGGGCAGTCTCATTTCCTCTTCCACTTCTGGGATTTTCACTTCCAGCTGTGCCTGTATCTCTTCTTTCTTTAGCGTTGACTTGAGCTTTTCGAGCAGGGCTGTCTTTGCTGCTCCCGTCAATGATGAGAGCGAGTCCGCGATTTCAGGAATGTAAGCTTCAAAGAGGTTTGCCCTTTCAAGCTGCCTTTGGGCGTGGTGTTTCCTGTTGACGTAGATTGACAACTTTCTTCCGCACTCCTGCAAGGCCAGTTTTATCTCCTTCATTATCTCAGGATAGTGTGCAAGCGCTTCCTTTGCTTCTGAGGTGAATGGCACCCACACTGAGGCCATGTGCACCATCACTACTGCAGGCCCTGAAGGTACTGAGTTGCCTGATTGTTGCAGCCCGTAGGGCTTCCAGTTTGTTTCGGTGATTGCCTCTGTGATGCCGCAAGCGCCTTGCTGGTAGAGCAGCGGGACCTTATTTGCGAATCTCAGGACGGTCACTGATTGGTCCTGGGGAAGCTCGCCGCCATATGCTATGCCGCATTCTATCGCGAAGGGGTTGCCCCTGTAAACAGAGGGCGGCCTTGTTGTTGAGCAGTAGAATTCAGCTGCAATTTCTTTTTTGAGCCCTTTTTCAATCAGTTCTTCGCCAATTGGTGATATGCAGTCTGTTGGCGGGGAGATTATTCTTGTTGCCTTTATGCCAGCTATGAGCTTTTCAGCTTCTTCCCTTCCGATTGAGGATGGCTTCTGTGTTGGCAGGATGGCAGCATTTGTGCATATCTCCTTTGCTGTTTCGGCTCCCACTCTTGAGAACTCGCTCATCAGGAAGGATTGAAGTGTTCGGCTTGAGGTTGAAGCCAGCATCCTCATCAGCAGGCCTATTTCAACGCCGTATGGGTGGGGCTTTATTTCCTTGGGCAGGGGCGGCAGCTTTTCGGTTGCCCTTGAGTATATTATGTTCTCTGCTTTTGGCGTGGTGTAGATTATGGTCGCGTGGGGGTTTATTATTGCGGTTTGCTTCAGGTATTCATCCACTGACTGGAATCCCTTGAGGTAAGTGGCTTCCAGCTCGATTTCGATCTTGGTGCCGTGCTCCTTGTTCCAGCTAACTTCCTCCTCTTTCAGGATTTCGGGGGAGTTCTTCTGGACGTCGATTCTCAGTTCGTAGTGGTGCGCTGGCTTCTTTGGGGAAATTCTCGAGACTATCCTGGCTGGTTTGCCTGTCGTCAGCTGCGCGTATAGTATTGCTGCGCTTATGCCGAGGCCCTGCTGGCCCCTGCTTTGTGAAAGCTTATGGAACTTGCTGCCGTAAAGGAGCCTCGCAAATACCTGTGGTATCTGTGTTTTCACTATGCCGGGCCCGTTGTCTTCGACAACCAGCTGGTACCTGTCCTCGGCAAGCTCAGTCAGCGATATGGTAATCTCCGGCAACACTCTTGCCTCTTCGCACGCATCAAGGGAGTTGTCGACAGCTTCCTTTACTGCGGTGAGAAGTGCCTTTCTTTTGTTGTCGAATCCGAGCAGGTGCCTGTTCTTCTCGAAGAATTCTGCAATGGAAATTGAGCGCTGCCTTAGCGCCAGCTCCTCTGCCTTTAGTTCAGTGTCAATTTTTGCTGCCTTAGGTTCTTCCATTATTAAATTCCCTCAATGGCTTTCTTTTTTTTTATCTCGCGGCGCTGCCTCTCAAGCCAGCGGTAGACTGTTGAGTGTTGGCTGCCAGCCAGCAGCTTTTCTATGGCTTGCCTGCATATCGGGACCCTTTCAATCTCGCCAATTATGGTTATTGTCTTGCCGTAAACTGAAACGTGGCACTCTGTGAGCTCTTCCAGGACTTTCCTGGCCTTGCCTTCTGCCCCGATTACTCGCCCTCTCATCCTCAGCTCGTGTTTCTTTGTCTTTGCGTAATCGGTTATGTCTATGTGCTCTGTGGCGTAGTCCTGCTTCAGCAGGAGTTTCGCAAGTTCCGGGTTGAAGCCGCGCCCTATTGCTGAAATCACTTCCCTTGCTGTGTAAAGTCCCAGGGCGTCGTCGCCTGTTATGAAGACGTCTCCCTCTGCAGAGTCAATTTGGAGGTGCGTGTTGGTCGCTTCTTCTATGTCTTTTTTGACGTTTCCCTTGCTTCCTATCACTACAGCGATTCTCGCCAATGGTATCTTGAGCTCGTATGAGTATTCTGCCATGATTTTCAGGAATGGGGCAGTGTTTTAAAAATCTTTACAATGACAAAAAAAGCAGATTTCACCTTTCCTGATTTGAGGACTGCAACCTTTTCTCGCTAAGCTGCTTGAGCTGGATAAAGAAGTATTCAAGGCAGTCAACTGCGCAGAAGGATGCCCTTTTCTTGAAGTCTTTTGGCCCAAATATCAGGGTGTATTCGTGATTGACGCTCAGGTTGACTGTTCCGCCGCAGGTTGCGCATACCCTAGTCTGGCTGTCGTTTATCTCCTTTATCTTTCCAGCGACAAGTTGCTTGATTAACGTGCCTCCGGAAAAGAGGTCTCTCTGGAGCTCAATCAGGTCTTCGTAATTCATTGCGCCCAAGGCTTCGCTTACCTTTTTTGTCATCGCACACCTCAAACTACAGTATACTAAAGGGTATACTTATATATAAAGATTACGCTTATATATACTATGGGCATTGACTTTATTAACCAAGTAATGCGAGACGCTCGGAATGATAGCAATCATCACATCTGCAAGGGATGTTGCTGGCGTGGCGATAAGGCAGCAGCTTTTGAAGGATTACGGCTTTGTCGAGTTGCCTGAGAAGTTTGATGGCTTCCCTGTCTTCACATTGCCGATTGAAGAGCAGGAAGCAAGGCTTTACACGACAGCAACGGATTCAATCAACTGCGAGGATATTGATAAACGAATACCAGCGGATATTTTCGTTTTTGCCACCCGGCACGTCAGCAAGGCTGGAGTTCCGGCATTGACAACCCATTCGATAGGCAACTGGGGTAAGGCTGACTTTGGCGGCCGCGATGGGATAATTTGCCCGACGTCCCCGAATTTGCTCAAGCTTTTCCTGCAAAACCTTGCTGCGGTGGCCAAAAGCGGGGATTATTCGGGGGAGGTCGTGCAGGAGTCAACGCATCACGGCCCTTTCATTGAAAAGCCGACAGTGTTCATAGAGGTTGGCAGCAGTGAGAGTGAATGGAAGGATGAAAAGCTCGCTTCAATGGTCGCTGATTCCTTGATTGGCGGCCTGGGTGACTTTGTTGCGCTTGAAAATGATTTCACGCCTGTTGTTGGATTGGGCGGGATGCATTATGCTGAAAGCTTCAGGAAGCTTATGCTTGAAACAGATTATGCTGTTGGCCACATCTGCCCCAAGCATCATCTTCAAAGCCTCACTAAGGAGCTACTTCAACACGCAATGAAAGCTTGCGGTGCCAAGTCAGTAGCGCTTGACTGGAAGGGGCTAGGAAAAGAGAAGGAAAAGGTAGTCAAGCTCCTTAAAAGTGAAGGCATAAGCTATTTTAAGGGTTAATACAAAGTTATATGTTCAACAGTTTCTAGATTTGGCAGGGTTCTGCAAGAACTTTCATAAGGATCCGCTGACCCTACCAATACGAGTGTTGTTGCCTGTTCATAAATTTCCTTTTTATCCTTAAAGTTATGCACTGCAAGGGGCTTGACATATACAGTAAGCCGCTTCTTGCTTTTTGGGGGAACGTCAATGCTGTTTATTTCTCGGCCGCCGTTTACATCCAAGCCTGAAACAACGTAAAAGAAGGGATTATTTTCATCTACCGGTTGCCTTTTAGAGTTTTCTTCTTCATAAACTATCATAAGTGGCCCGTTTCTCTCATCAAGAATGTCAAGGCATCCAACCAGGGTTGGAAGCACGTATTTTTTTGGAAAAATGAAATCGTTAGTTATTTCTATCTTTTGTATAGGAACATATGGCATGGGGATATAGTTCTGCTCGTAAATAATCCATTGGCGATCAATTGGGGATATGTCTTCCTTTTCAATTAACAATTCTTTCCCTGAGTTGCTAAGAGTAGCAATAACCACTATGCTCAAGATTGGTAAGATTACGCTAATCCAAAGCCGGTCAAGTTTCATGCTTGCTTGCGCTATTTACGTTTCAGCTTTAGTTTGCGGGTCATATAGTGGCCCGTTCCAAGCATTAAAAATGTAGAAAAGGCCAAAATAGCAAGGATAATGTTAGAGCCAAGATGAAAGACTTCTATCGCAAAGGCTACCGTAAAGATATAAAGGGAAACGGAGCATAAGTAGGATATCGGATACCATTTCTTAAAGCTGACATAAAGTGTGAGTGCAGCCACACATGCGCTAAAAAATATAACCACGCCAATTGCTTGATATATTACCATCATACGTCCCTCTGCTTCAAGACATTCCCAAGGAAGAAAAATGCTACAGTTAATAACAAGAGGGAGCCAGTTTTTGCCGAATTAGCCATGGAAAAAAGGTAGTTATAAGAAAAATAAGCTATTGTTGAGAACAGGAATATGAGGCCAATGGTAAAAAAGATGTATTCCGCTTTCATTCAGGACATACTTGCTTAATTTAGCTTTTAAACCTTTCTAAATTCGAATATAAACTTAACTATTCACAACCACCAACCACTCACCAAAACCTTTAAATACGGCCATAGTTGCCCGGCAGCAAAGCTCAGAGGTGGTAGAATGACAGCCCAGAAGTTTTACGTAATGGCAGCAAAAAAGGAAATGGATGATTTGGATAATACTGATGACGAGGGCGGCGACGAGGATGATTTCGACGACGCTTCAGGCGACGACGACGAATGGTAGTCGCCTTTCCTTTTTCTTTTATTTTCAGTTTCCCTGACAAAGTTTTTTATACCGCCACTGGAGCCAGGCTGTTATGGACTCAATCAAGAAAATCCTTGTTGCCGATGACGGGAAGAAGTTTTTCATTCGGAGCCTGACTGAGGACTTCCATACCCAGTTTGGGTTTGTTGCAAAGGCTGCGCTGGCGAAGGCCAAGCCGGGGGATGTCCTGAAGACGAACACCGGGAAGGAGCTTTGTGTTTTTGAGCCATCATTTATGGACGTTTATTCGAGAATCAAGCGCGCTCCGCAAATAATACCCAGAAAGGACATTGCCGCGATTATAGCCGAAACAGGCATTGGAAAGGGCAGCGTTGTTGTCGATGCCGGCACTGGCTCTGGGGCACTTGCGCTTTTTCTTTCAAATGTTGCAAAGAAGGTTGTCAGCTATGAGATTCGCGATGACTTCGCAAAGGTTGCCGAGGAGAACGTGAAGTTCATTGGATTGAAGAATCTCACTGTCAAGAGAAAGGACATCTATGGCGGGATTGATGAGAAAAATGTGGACGTTGTCACTTTGGACTTGCCGGAGCCCTGGAAGGCCGTTGAGCACGCTGCCAAGGCGCTGAAAGTGGGCGGATTCATTGTGTCTTACTCCCCAACAACTCCACAGGTGAGCGATTTCATATCTGCTGTTGCCAAGAACAAGTCGCTGCAGCACTTGAAAACAATCGAGATAATAGAGCGCGAGTGGGAGTTCAACGAGAGGGTAGTCAGACCATTATCGCAGCAGATTGGGCATTCAGGATTTCTGACTTTTGCCAGGAAGGTTAAGAAGTAGTCACGTAATGTCTTTAGTGACGATTTCACCAGGCAGCGTCGCCTTTCCCGGCCATATTTTCCTTCCTGGGTAGATTGACGTGTGTACGCCTGTCTTTGCATTGTCTCCCAGGACTGTGCCGAATTTTCTTCTTCCTGTGTCAATGAGTGTGTCCTTTGCTGCTGACTTGACGTGGCCGTCATCGTGTCTCAGGTTCGCGGTTATTGTGCCTGCCCCGAAATTGGCGTTTTTGCCGATGACTGAGTCGCCGCAGTAGCTTAAGTGGCCTATCACTGTGCCGTCCATTATTATGGAGTTTTTGATCTCGACTGCGTTCCCGATGCGGCAGTTGTTGCCTATGGAGGTGTAAGCCCTGATGAAGCAGTTTGGGCCTATGATGCAGTTCTCCCCAATGACGGCAGGCCCTTCAATGTATGCTCCGCTTCTCACCAGCGTGCCTTTTCCAACGGCGACGAATCCTTTCAGGGTGGCGTATTTCTCGACAACAGCCGACTTTGATATTTCTGGCTTGTCTTTTTCCCGTTGCCTCAAGAGGGATTCATTGGATTCTAGCAAGCTCCACGGGTAGGTTATTGGCTGCCAAAACTCAGCCTCGACAACTGCAACGTTAAGGAGGTTCTGTATGGCATCTGTTATTTCGTATTCCCCGCGGTTGCTTTTTTTAAGCTTGCGCAGCAGCGAAAAAACATTGCCCGGCAGCACATAGCAGCCTGTATTGGCGAGTCCGCTGCCGCTGTCATCGGGTTTTTCGCTTATTTGCCTCAGCTGGCCTTTTTCAGCCACGATTTTGCCGAAGCTGCT
>JACPBZ010000042.1 GCA_016180105.1 Candidatus Woesearchaeota archaeon
TAATCGCTTTGGGTGTTTCTATACTATTGAGCGGCATCCCTTCTGTGCTAAACGTCGCTGTTGCGGTGAGTATGACTTCAAGCCCGTTTGCTTTAGTGGGCCCTGCGCTTAGTTCAAGTCCGTCATTTCCTGATTTTATGTAAGCTGTCAGGCCGCTGTATGTTACGTTGGCAGTGTCCCATCCTAGGGCTGCCTTGACCAGTTGGGCTTCTTCAGTCAGTACGTCTTTTGGCGTTCTTTCGCCTAACTTGACGGTTAGCGTTCCAATTGTTTGCAGGTAATTGTTTGTTGTTATCATTTTTTTCTCGTTTCGTTTTTGGTCCAGCTTTTGTTCGGCAACAGCCGAATAAAAGGTGGAGTGCGGGGGACGTGATTCGAACACGCGCACCCACTAAGGGACTACCCTTTTGACCCGTTTTGGTCGAGCTTTTGTTCGCTCGCAAGCGAATAAAAGGTCGTCCTCAAGGTAGCGCATTTGACCAGGCTCTGCCACCCCCGCGTCGTGAATGGCTTTTTACTCCTTTGCCTCCTTGAGGAGTTTTTCGAATTCCTCAAGATTGTCGTCCAGCGCCTTTGCGGCCTGCTCGAGTATTTCCTTGCAGTTGAGCTGTCCGAAGCTTTCTATGAACATAATGAAGTCGTCGGTGTTTTCCACTTTTACCTCGCCATTGCTTGCTTCCTCTGCAAGTCCTGCAAGGTCTGTTACGAGGAGCTTGTCCTCGTTTACCGTGAGCTTTCCGTTCTTGACCTCGAATACTCCTGGCGGGCAGCTGTCTGCCACTTTTCTTGGGTCGTGCACGCTGCCTATCTTGACGATTTGCTTGTGCTTGTACCATACGTGTGCCGGGCTCCACTTGGCGTGGTCTTTTCCTGTTCCAAGGACTGCCGTGGCCTCCACTTCGATTTTCTGCCCTTTCAGCAGCTTCACTATCGGGGTTTCAGGGAATACGGGCTTGATTTTAGGGTCTTTTGATTTTATCTCGGATGCTGTCACTACGCCTGGCCCTTCTGCCTCGAATGTTAGCTTTACCTGGCAGCTTGCGCAGCCTTCGCCGTTGCATTTGCATTTTGACGGGGGGTTGTATGATTCCAGGTCTGTTGTCAGGGGGAGCAGTCCAAGCCTCAAGGCAATCTGCTCGTCATAAAGGACTGAGCTGTTCTTTCTTAGTTCAACGTTTTCGATTGCCATTGTTGGCACGCTTTCGATTATGGCTCTCCTGATTGAGTTCACCAGTGCAGGGCTTGCTTTCTTTATCAGGATGGTGAGCCTGTTGTTTTTCTTGTCGGCTTTTAGCACTTCTATTTCAGTCATCATAACCACCTTAGACTCTTCTTCCTCTCTTGCCGCCTTTCTTCCTGCAGGTGTCGTGCGGCATTGGGGTGACGTCTTCTATTGTTCCGATTCTGAGGCCCATTCTGGATAGTGCCCTTACTGCTGCCTGCGCGCCTGGTCCTGGAGTGTTTGGCCCATTGTGGCCTCCTGGCGCTTTTATCTTGACGTGGATTCCTGTTATGCCTTTTTCTATTGCCTGCTCTGCGGCCCTTTTGGCTGCGGCCATTGCTGCTGTTGGGGAGCCCTCAAGCCTGTCGGCTTTTACTACCATCCCGCCAGTTGCCCTGCCAAGTGTTTCTGTTCCTGTTACGTCTGTTATGTGGATTATTGTGTTGTTGTAGGAGCTGAATATGTGCGCTATTCCCCATCTTGTTGTTCTTTCGCGTTCCATCATTTTTACTGTGCCTCTGCCTTCACTTCTGCCTCAGCAGCTTTTTCTTCAGCTTCCGGTGCATCCTTTGGAGCCTCAACTGCCTTCGGGACCCTTTCAGGGTGCATTGCATCGTTAAGCCCCGATTCCGGGCTGAATGAGAGTGTTTCTTCCTCGTTTTTCCTGACAAGGTATGATGGCACTGCCACTTTTTTTCCATTTACTGCTATGTGCTCGTGGACTATGAATTGCCTTGCTTGGCTTATTGACCTGGCAAGTTTCTTGTTGTAAACTATTGTCTGGAGCCTTCTGTTCAGTACGTCGTTTACTGTAAGTCCCAGGACTGTATCCAGGTCTGCGCCTGTTGATGTCAGTCCCATGGAAGTCAGCCTTGTTAGGAGTTGCTGCTTTTCCTTTTCTGCCTGCAGTCCCCTGGCTGCTATCAGCTTCTTGGCTTGTGCCTTGAACCTTCTGAGCATTGTCGCGGCCTTCCATATCTCCTTCTTGTTCTTCAGCCCGTAGTCCTTGAGGAGGATTTTTTCTTCCGCTATCCTTGTTTCATCCCAGGGCTTGAACGGCTTTGCGTAGCTTTTCTTGAATCGTCTGGTGTCTCCCATTTTGCATCATTACTTCTTTTCTTCTTTCTTTCCTTTCTCTTCCTTGGCTGGCGCGGCAGGTGCCGCTTCCTTCTTCTTCACGACTCCGATGACTTTTCCCTTGTTTCTTCTGAAGTTTGACCTTGTTCTCTGTCCCCTGACTGGGGCTCCCATTGAGTGTCTTACGCCCTTGTAGCTTCTTATTTGTTTCATGAACCTTATGTCGCTTTCCTGCGTGAATGTTTGGTCTGTTGCTATTAGGTGCTTGTCTGTTCCGTCTTCCAGGTCCTTTCTCCTGTTTAGCATCCAGTTTGGAACGAGCTTGCTTGCGTTTGTAATCGCCTCGTCTATCCTCTTGAGTTCTTCTGGAAGGAGGTTTCCTGCTTTTTTTGCCCCGTCAATCTGGGCAAGGTGGCATATTGCGTGTGAGAATGTGAAGCCTATCCCCTTGATTTTCCTGATGGCGTCTGATACTTTCCTGTTGCCGTCAAGGTCCGTGTTCGCTATGCGGACGATGTGCTTGAATTGCTGTGTTTGGTCTTGTTCCATTTTGCCTTGCAAACTTGCCTGAGAAGAACACTTTTCCTTTTCGCCCTCAATCGCTCTTCCCAGAACTCGGGCGTATGAGGGGGGAAATCGGCAGGGGGTATTTAAAGGTTACTGTGGTTTGTGTGGCTTGGTTTCCTTCTGCTTTGGGGCGCTTGCCGCAATTCTCATCGCCCTCCTGTAAATCTGCTTTGCTTCGGCAACGGGGTTTTTGCAGGTGCCGCATTCTGGAGTGCATTCTATTCCTATCTCCTTGTAGTATGCTACGTTGCTGCAGTTTGGCGGCAATATCTTTTCCTGCTTGTGCTTGGTGTAGCTTAGGTGGGTGGCTATTTGCAGGGGCGGAAGTGGCTTGCTGTTCTTGTCGTTCCACTCTTTTATTATCGCTTCAACTTCGGCGTCTCCATAATTGCAGCATCTGAGAAAATTCGCCAGCACGAAAAGTGCCCTTTTTCTTCCATCAGCAACTCCTTCCAGCATTTTCCTGATGCACGGTGGGAAGTATTGCTCTGG
This sequence comes from Candidatus Woesearchaeota archaeon, assembly GCA_016180105.1. Classification (GTDB taxonomy): domain Archaea; phylum Nanobdellota; class Nanobdellia; order Woesearchaeales; family UBA10216; genus UBA10216. The sequence continues at coordinate 3,359 of JACPBZ010000042.1, forward strand.
TATTTTGCCTTCTATTTCCTCAATTTCGCCTGAGAACTCCCTGTTTTCTTTTTTGACTTCGACCATCTGGGTTTTCCCGAAATCGTAGGCTGCTATGAACAGCTTTTCAGCTTCGTTTTCAGTTGCGTTTTCCCTGTCAAGGAAGCTGTGTTCGCCAACTTTCACTTTTTCGGCTGCAGCCTGGTCTTTTGAGAAGCCAAGTATCCCGTCTGGGTCAACTGGCACCGATGCCAGTCCTGATTTTTCGTGCAGTGAGTATGGCATCCTGTACATGTGCCTTGAGGATATCAGGATTGTGTCTATCACGAGGAATGGCTCTGCGTTGAGTATGGGCTTTTCGGTTGCTGTCACGTTGGCGCTTTCGCTCTTTTGGTGGAGGTCGCTGATTTTCTTGCCTGTCCTGGCAGCCACTTTTGCAAAGGAGTTGTTTTCCAGGCCGAGTATTTCTTCCCCGAGATTTTTCTTTATTTTTTCCTTGAGGTATATTGCCACTCTCTTGGCGGCATTTGGGAATTCGTCGCGTATTTCCTTGCCATTCACTTCTTTCGGGAAGGTTTCGTACGGGACTGCGATGTGGAAGCCCTTGTTTCCCGAGAACTTTGCCGTCACGCTTTTTATTCCCTGCAGCCGCAGCTCTTTTACGATCAGGTTGGCGGCCATTTTCGAGTATTCGAAGCCTGCTTCCTTGTCCACGGCGTCCGTGTCTATGTCGAGTAGCAGGTCCCATCCCTTGCGCAGCCTGTCGAGCTCTGCCTTTGGCATTTGTGGTGCCAGCAGCAGCGGGTTTGTCCAGAGCTCCTCTGAGCAGTGGAATGACGTCGCTCCTTTTTTTGCAAGCTCAAGGACGTCTCCTGGGTACGTGAGCGTGTCAGGCCTTTTTCCAAACCTGTCGTTGTATCTTGCCGCGACTTCCTTGTCCTTTCCGTGCTCAACCAGTGCGCGCTGCACGTCCTCTCTTTTGTAGTATGAGAGCGATTTACTTAGGTGTATCATCAAGTCAGCGTAATGGCTGTTTTGTTTAAATAAGTTGTCCGATGACAACGCCATTAAGTGGCTCGTCGCAGCGAGCTTGTTCAGCATCTTTATTAATGGACTGATTTTGTATTGTTCTATGGTGCTTCCTCCGGGAGTGGCAGGGGAGCTTGAGCTGTTGCTGCAAAAGCTTGGCAAAGCTGATGATGTTGCGGTTGTTGTCGAGGGCAAAAAGGACAGGGCAGCCTTGGAGGCATTTGGCATTAGTGGCAGCCGTGTTTTCGTCCTCAGCAGGAAGCCTCTGTTTGCTGTTGCAGAAACAGTGGCTGAAAGGTACAATGCGGTGGTCATCCTCACAGACCTTGACAGCGAGGGCAGGAAGCTTTACGGCAAGCTCAGCACATTGCTTCAGGGTCTTGGTGTCAAGATAGATGGTGAGTTGAGGGTCTTTCTCTTCAGGAAAACCAAGCTGCGCCAGATTGAGGGATTATCCTTTTGAGTGTTTTGCGTGCTCGACTGAGCAGTCTATGCAGTCGCTTATTTCGGCTTGTGAGGCGTAGCCGAGCCACGCCTTGCAGTTGTCGCAGTAGAACTTGTTCTTGTGAACTTTTATGAGGGCAAGGAGCTTTCCGCACCTATCGCACTTAAGCATTGCCGCCAGCATTCCCGGCAGCCTCTTAAACACTTGTAACTACAGCAGAATTAGTCCACGACGGCAATCCAGGCTATCCACGCCTTGCAATGGTCGCAAAAGGCCCTTTTTTTGTGGACTTTCAGGAGCGCGAGCAGCTTGCCGCACCTATCGCAGTTAAGCATTAAATATTCGCAAAAGAAGTTGCTTAAATTGTTATTGTCGCCTATGGCGACAAATCGTCCCTCTCCGGGACGATATCATATTTACTACGCGGCCGCTTCCATTTCCCTTATTTTTTCGCGCAGGACGTCGATTGTTCTTGCATTGTCTTCCTGCTGGAGCAGCTGCCCGCATTCTGCGCACTTGAAGCTTTGCTGGACTGCCCTCGTGAAATCCGCCCGGCTGCACGCTGACGGGCATATGAAGAAGCAGTTTATGTTGCTGGTCTCGATTTCCAGCCTTTCCTTGAATCTTTGGATTTTTTCGCGGTGCATTTTTGAAAAAAGCTGGCTTATTGCTGCCTTGTTTAGTGTCCAGTAGCTGACATAGATGCCTTTTTTCTGGTCCTTGATCATCCTGTAGGTGGCAAGGTTGCTGCTGTGGAGCCTGTAAAGTATGTTTCTTATGCTTTGTATGTCAAGGCGCATTCCCTTGACCAGGTTGAATTCGGAAATGTCGCTGTTTTTGGCCATCAGCTTTACCAGTCCGAGGGCTTCTTTTCCCGCTGTTGCTTTTACAACCTCAATTATCTGGTCATCTGCTGCTGGCGTTTTAGTAGCTTTTCTGTATTGCTTTTTGTAGTTGTTTTTGATAGGCCTTCCCCCCAACAAGGCTTTCCCTGACGAGATTTGTATTTATACTTTGCCCCTGCAGTTCGCATAAAAAGGGATATTTTTATAAACGAGCTTTCTTTTGCTTTCTTTATGGGTTTTGGGAATCAAGTCAAGACTGTACTGCTTTTGGGTCTCCTTACCGGGCTTTTGCTTCTTGTTGGCAGGCTTATTGGCGGCCAGGCGGGTCTTTTTATTGCCCTTGTTTTCTCAGTGGTGATGAACTTTGGCGCTTACTGGTTTTCAGACAGGATTGTCCTGGCCATTTATCGGGCAAAGCTGGCTGACAAGAAATCTTACGCCCATCTTCACAAGATGGTTGAGGAAGTTTCGGCCGCAGCCGGCATTCCGAAGCCAAGGGTGTATGTTATTCCGACAGAGGCGGCAAATGCCTTTGCTACTGGCCGTAATCCAAGGAATGGCGTTGTTGCCTGCACAGAGGGCATTATGAAGCTTCTTTCTGATAAGGAGCTTAAGGGTGTCATAGCTCACGAGATAAGCCACGTCAAGAACAGGGATATTCTCGTGACCACGATAGCCGCCACCATTGCTGGCGTGATATCTTATTTGGCTCATATGGCCCAGTTTGCTGCAATTTTTGGAGGTGGCAACCGCGATGACAATCGTGGAGGTGGCAATGCCATCGCCCTTTTGGCCTTGGCAATCATTACTCCAATAATTGCGATGATTTTGCAGCTTGCCATTTCGCGCTCAAGGGAGTTTCTTGCTGACCATTCTGGCGCGTCCACGCTCGGGGATGGTGAGCCTTTGGCTTCTGCCTTGGAGAAGCTTGACCGTTCAGCCGCCCATAGAAAGATGCCTCTTGGCAATGAGGCAACCGCGAGCTTGTTCATTGTCAACCCGCTTCGTGGAGGTGGCTTGTTGAGCCTTCTTTCAACCCATCCTCCTCTTGAGGCGAGGGTGAAGCGCCTTAGGGCTATGAAGTTTTGATCTTCTTGTTCAGGACTGTCTTGAACCCTTTTGCGTTTTCGTAGTCCTTCGGCACAACGTATTCCGGCATGTATTTTTCGCTTATTGGGAAGCCCGCCTCGTAGTATGCAAGGGCGACCATGTTTGAGCATACTACGCTTCCCATGCCGCAGGTGTGGTTAGGCAGGCAGACGTGGCTTTTGCTTCCTTGGTTTCCCCAGTTCAGCGTCCTTCCAAGGACTATTTTCAGGTATTGCCAGGGCGAGAACTTTTCTTTTTTGAAAAGCTTGAGTGCCATCCTGATTACTTTCTTTCTTGCGCTATTTGTGAAGATTTTCCTCCTGAGGACTTTTAGCTCAGCATACCGCTTTTCCGTGAGGTCGTGTATGAAGTCGCATATGTGTGCGCCGTTTCTTGGCGTCACTTCGAACGTGAATCCCCTGCCGATGTAAAGCATGATGTGGTTCCATCGGCTGCGCTGCAGCAGCTTGTTTCCCAGGTGCATCAGGCCCCTTTCGCTTACCAGTATTATGTCTCCCTTTTTCAGTTTCCTGGCAAGCCTGTGCGCTACCTTCACTCCCATCATTGTGTTTTCCTCTTTTTTGCTACTTCGGCTTTCTTTCAAAGATAACCTTAAAATCCTTTGTCTTGTCGTAGTCTCTTGGCATTATGTGCTCAGGCTTGTGCCTTTCACTTATTAGGTAGCCTTCCCTGTGGTATGCAATGGCGACCAGGTTTGAGCATATTATTTTTTCAGCGTAATGGTTTTGGGCTGGATATGGCCGGAGCTTTCTCTTGCCATTGCTTCTTGGGTCAATTATTCTCCTCAAAAACGCCTTGCCAAGCTGCCTCCAGGAGAATTTTCTGCCGTGGAATTTTTTTATTGCTTCCGCAACTATCTTTTTCTTCTGCTTCTCCGTGATGGTTGTGTTTCTTATTGCCTTGTAGCCCAGGAAGCAGTTCTTGGTGAGGTCGAGCACTGATATGTGGCAGCCTTTTCTTGGCGTTACTTCGAGAACTTTGCCTTTGCCTATGTAGAGCATTACGTGGTGCCATTTGCTTCTGCCTATTGTCCTGTTTATGGAGTGCTTTGCCCCTTTTTCGCTTACTAGCAAAATGTCAGCCGGCTCCAGTTTTTTTATCAAACTATTGTCAGCCATATTTCTTGTGTGATTCTTCTGCCTTCTTTATTAATCTTTCCGGCGGAGTGGCCTGTAGTCTGAGCCTGTGACTTTCCTTATGGCAGCTGCTTTTTTTGAGCCTATCAGTTCAACTTTTTGGAGCTGTTCTTCAGTGGCGTTTATGACATCGGCTACGGTGCCGAGCTTTTCCAGGAGCGCCCTTGCCAGCTTCAGTTCTACTCCTGGCAGTGATGCAATGACGTATTCCTGCTGTTGCTCCAGTGTTGGCGGCTTTCGGTCGTGGAGGGATGGTTCTTTTCTTTCTTCCTCCCTTTCCCGCTTGGCCATCGCAAGTAGTATGCCTGCCGTGTCTTTTGGGTTTTTTGATGGTATTATTGGTATTCCGTAGCCGATTGCTATGGTTGCAATCATTCCCCTTATTGAGTTTGGATGCACGTTCCTTAGCGAGTAAATGTCTTGTTCCCCCTCGAGGATTACTGCAGGCCTCTCAAATGTTTGTTTCATTTCTTTCAGTTGCTGGAGGAGCCGGCCGTCGATTATCGAGTTGACGAAGTCCGGAACTCTTTTTACCTCCACTCCGACTCGGCTGCTGCACAGGAAGTCGCCAACAGCCAGGGGCTTTAGCTCTATCAGCGCGCCTTCGTCATAAAGTGCTTTTATGACTCCTGAGTACTTTTCCCTTGTGTCCGCAAAAATTCTTATCTTGTCCTGTTCCATCTTACTCTAGCGTCTGTTGTCCCCTTGGTTTCAGCTTCAGGTTGCTCTTGAGGGTTTTGAGTATGCGGTGCATTTTCTTTTCCCTGTGGTGCGCCACCCACCTGAATGCCTCATCTCTCGTGTCTGATGTCACGAGGATTATGACTTTGCCTTTTTCCTGCCTTCCGGTTCTTCCTCGGCGCTGTATTTGCCTTATGGCGGAGGGTATGGGCTCATAGAACACCACGAGGTCGACTCTTGGGATGTCAAGGCCTTCCTCTCCGATTGAGGTTGCTATTATGACGTTGAATTCTCCTGAAGCAAATTTTTCAATCAGCTCCTTTTGCTGCTTCTGCGACAGTCCAGTGTCGCCTTTTTTCATCTGGCCAACGAATATTCTCGCCCTGACCCCGCTGATGTTGTTTAGCTCGTCCTGGAGCTTCAGGGCAGAGTCCCTGTACTGGTTGAATACTATGGCCTTTGCCCCTTCTTTGCTGGCTATGTTTTCTGTTATTATTCTTTTCAGCTCGTCAATCTTGGGGTGCTCCATTCCTCTTTCGTAAATCTGCTTGGTGCTTGCCATTGCCATTAGGAAGCTGTTGTCGGAGAAGAGCCTTTTCACCGCCTTGGTCTTGGCAGCCCTTGCGTCCTCTTCCAGCCTTTCCAGGTATTTTTGCAGTGCCGTTATCCCTTGCGTCTCGAGCAGTTCAAGGGCGTGGCCTACTTTCATCGCCTCAGCCAGTGAGGATATGGCCTTCATTGCCGAAAAATTCTTGTAATTCCCTGACAGCTCGGCGTGCAGCGCTGCCTGGAGCTGCAGTAGTTCTTTCTTTGATACGCCTGTGGTGCTGTGAAGGAATCCCATTGCCTTGACCACTTCGAGTTTTGACCTCAGCGAGTGTTCAAGCAGCTTCTTTATGTCGCTGAATTCTGCGGGAAGCTCAACTTTTACCCAGTCAATGTCCATCTCCTGCACGTACTGCTTCACGTCAGGGTCTGACTCTGTCCTTACCTCGATGTCTTCTATGAACAGGTTGGTGCATACTTCTGTTATTTTTTCCATATCGCTTCCTGGCGATGCGGTGAGGGCAAGGATTCTCGGGAATCTTGCCATTTTCGCGTACTGTTTGGCGAGCCATACGTAACTGTATTCCTTTACTGCGCGGTGAGCCTCGTCAAACCCGAGCAGCACCACGTTCTCGAAAGTGATTTTTCCCGAAAGAATGTCGTTTTCCAGTCCTTGCGGGGTGCTGAAAATTATCCTTGCGCTGTCCCAGTGCTGTTTTCTTTTTTCAGCAGCCACCATTCCGGTCAGCACGGCCATCTCTTCTTCCCTGATTTCAAAATGCTTCCTGAAGACCTCGTGGTACTGGTCAATCAGTGGCCTTGTCGGCCCAATCAGGAGAATTTTGCCGTCGGGGTAGCTTTTTAGCCTTTGCGCTGCGAGCATCAGGAATATGTTCGTTTTTCCAAGCCCTGTTGGCAGCACGACAAGGGTGTTTTTCATTGCTGCGGTGGCGAGTATTGTTTCCTGGTACAGCCTTGGCACGAAACCTTTTATCATTCTCACTCACCGCGCATATCCTGCCTGGGGCAAATTAAAAAGTTATGCCAAGAAGTTAAGGTGCTTGTGCAGCCAGTGGCTTGCGAATGCCGCTCCAGTGAATATGGCAGTAAGAATGAAGCCGCTGCCCACCCTGTGCCCCAGGAGATAGCCTATCACGAATGCGGCGCTTATCAGGCCAAAAGGCCAGGGGTCATCCTGTCCGTGCACGTACAGCAGCCTTCCTGCGATTATTCCTGCAGCTGCAAAGACAAGGTATGCGAAGGTCGCGTCAACAACGAATTTTCCCAGGGCAAACCCTCCGAGGAGAAGCACAACGAATGACAGCTCTACCCACCCTGCGAGGAATTCAAAGCCTCCCTTTCCCCACCACTTCATTCTTTTTTCTCCAGTTTTGGCTCTACGAAGTTGAAAAACAGTATTGCGCCAATCAGCCCTATCAGGAGGGATGCCAGGACTGAAATCCACGGGTTGATGCTTGCCCATAGCAGGAGCAGGCCGCAGCTTACGAACGCCGTGAACACGAAGGGGTATGCCGTCTTGCTGGCATACATGATATTTGCCCCGTCGAGCGGCGGTATGGGGAGTATGTTTGTTATTGCAAAGAGCACATTGACTAAGACGATTTTTTCTGCCAGCTCGTGCGGTATGAATGGAAGGCTTTTTGCCAGGACTGCGAGGAGTAGGTTTGCAAGCGGTCCCATCAGGGAAACTTTCCCAAGGTCAAAGTACCCCAGTTGATATCTGAAGTAGCCGAGCCTGTGCTTTTCCATTATGTTCAGCAGCACGCCGCTGTATGCCAGCACCACTATCCTGCCAGAGCTCATGAATGCGAGGATTACGCCCGCGAGCAGCCCGTAGAGGAATGGCTTGAATTCTGTCTTGTAGCCCATGTTCAGCCCGAATATCCTGTGGGCTGACTCGTGCACGATGACAGCGAGGGCAACGGCAACCAGTCCAAGGGCGAAGTTGTTAAGGAAAACATTGACAACGAACTCCTCGCTGTCAAACCTGAATCCAACTATGAATGCCATCACCAGGACTGAGACCAGGAGCCATATTGCCTCGTTCTTTCCGAACTTGTAGTATCTCCTTATCCTGTCCATCCAGTCAATAAACGGGTACAGCGCTGGCATCTCCTTGTTCGCTCCTCTTTTTACTATGCTTTCGCTTAGTGTTTTTTAAATGCTTTGCTTTGGCCATTGCAAAAATTATTTAAAGGTCTTCTCGCCCCTGCAATTTTTACGATTTGAATGGAACTCACTGATGAACAGGTTCAACATTTAACATGGTGGGCGCAGCAGGCCAAAGCTGGTCGGGGGATATCTTTTCCCGATTCTTGTTCTGACGAGAGGGTATTGGAGGAGGAACGGTTAGCAGATGCCTCAAGGCGCGTTGCAATAGCAGACCGTTATGATCCTGATTGGATTGGCGGCATTGAGCAATTTGTCAGGAGAGGAAGGAATGGAAAACCGTACCAGAACCCTTCAGTTCAGGCAGACAGTCCAAGCAAAGAAACAGTGGACAAAGTCTTGTTTTCTGCCATTTTTAATAGCGGCCCGTCAGCTTCTGTCAGAAAGGTTGAGGCTTACTTGACAGGGCTTGCTCGCCATCAACCAGATGTGGTTTGCTCGGGCGCTTTTTCAGATTCTGCCCTTTCTGCACTTTTTCTTGCAAAGCAATCAATTTTAGGAAAGCTCCCAACTGTTCAAACAAGATTGCTCGATAGGCTTGAACTGATTGCAGCCGTTGCTTTTGCGCACTTGGATGAACGTCCGGCTTTCGTCTTATTCGCGAAAGGGAATGCTGCTTACAGCCTTTCAGCAGAGCCGGCTTCAACCAATGGCGCTCGTCATGTAAGCAGGCCGCCTTTTGTTCACTCAGCACATAACGGCCAGCACTATGTGCCAAGCAAACCTGTAAAAGTTACCTCCACAACAGCGCCTTATGCGCCCGGCCGGTTTATCTCTCCTATCCAGCCAAACGTCACTTATGATGCGGTGTTCGGAGCAGCCGTAATTCCTGGCAGGCGCTAATTTTGCATTTTCAGGATTTTGATTATATCCTTCTCGTGTCCAGCTCCGACGACAGCGACAATCTTGCTGTCTGGTTCGCTTTTCATTAGGTGTGTTAGGGCGTGTGCCATATACTCGTTCCTGTCCGTGACGAGTGCCTTGTAAAGCCTTGGGTATTTTTCCTTGACTGTTTTCATTGCTAGCTCTATGAATTCGCTGCTTGGCGTCTTGGAGAGGTCGAGCTCTTTGATTTTCTTGGGCGCTTTTTCCAGGCCGCCCATTCCGAGAAGCAAGTCCCTGACAAGTTTCAATTTTTCGCCAATGCCTATCGCGGAGAGCTTTTTCATTGTTATGCCTATGGGCTGGTCTATCAGCGCAATCCTGAGTTTGTTCTCCCTTGCCAGCTCAACGGCTGTTCTCATTTCTTCTCCTGGTATTGCGCCTATCAGCTTTCCAAGTTTCCGTTGAACGAACCCAGCGATAATGAAGAATGCGAAGCCTGTCACGCCCATTGCCTTTATCATTGCCGCGTTAAACTTTGGCTTTTCCTTAGTGAGGAGTGCGTGCAGCCTTGCGTGGTCAAGCTCAACAGCAACAATGTCTGGTTTTTCGCCAAGTATTTTTTCCTTCACGCTTTTAATGCTGTCCTTGGCGATGTGGGATGTGCCTATCACTGTTAGGTTGCCGTGTTTCATTTTTCGTTGTTTTTAGTGACGAATATTCAAAATGCGCTTCCAAAAAATTTATATATTGCCGCCCGAATAAAAAAGATATGCTTCGAACAAAGAGAGTGACTGAATCTTACGAGATGCGCGTTTTCACGGACACCGGTGACTATTTTGGTGATGTTGAGGAGGCCATTCTCAGCCAGACCAAGGTCATTGGCTGGCGCGTCAGGGCTTCGAGAAACTCGGTCCTGAGCAAGCTTCTCGGCTCAGCTAAGGGCGTCGTGGTGCCCCACCAGCTTGTTAAGTCTGTTGGTGACGTTATGATAATCTCAAAGGCAGCAATGCCAAGCTACACTTCTGATGAGCCGGCAAGCGTTTAGGCCTTCTTGGCTCCTGCCAGTCTTTTGCTGTTAAGATAGCCTATGGCCATCATCGTATAGACCTGCATTAGGCTTGTGGACTCCCATAGCATTGGCATTTTTGTGCTTATCACGCGGTTGGGTAATGAAAATATTAATATAAACCTTCTCTCCCCAGAAGCTTATGGCGAAGCTTACGGAGCAGGGTGTTCTTGCCCAGCTTAAGAAAGTCGAGGATCCTGAAATTCATTACAACATAGTTGACCTCGGCCTCGTTTATGGCGTCAGGATAGATGGGGGAATGGTTGTTGTTGATATGACTCTTACCAGCCCAACCTGCCCTGTTGGCCCTTTCATAATCTCCGAGGTCGAAAGCACGGTAAGGAAGCTTCCCGGCGTTGCTGGTGTCACGGTTAACATTGTTTGGGAGCCTCTCTGGAGCCCTGAGCGGATGTCTGACGAGGCCAGGGTCGCGCTTGGCGTTTAGGCAGCAACCTTTAAATTGATAGTTCTTACCCCTCGGATTGCGCGGCAGTGGTTCAACGGCAGAATTCGACCTTCCCAAGGTTGCGGTGCGGGTTCAATTCCCGCCTGCCGCATTTCGGCAGAGGGTCCCAAGCCCAACAGGGCGCGGATACCCGCCTGCCGCATTTCGCTGCCGGACAGGCAAATTTATATTCTGGTCTGGATTGCCTGTTTGCCATGGAATTATCCAAAGCGGGGTTTGATCAGCGTCTGGGAAGCCATAGGCTGTTCGTATCGCTTGTTGGTATGTCGAATGTTGGAAAAAGTTTCATTTCTGTACGTTTAGCTCCTGACCATTCCTTGAATTTTGCTCGTGCATGCATTGATGACTGCATTGAAGAAAAACTCAGCCCTTTTCTTGAAGGCAGGGGTTTTAGTGGTATTGATGGCGTTGCTGCCTGGATGGGCCAGCCCTATGATGCGCGCTACCCCGAAACACAGCAACTCTACCTGGGTTTCGAGGAGGCATCCATGAGCGAAGTTGGTTATGGCATTGGCAGGAACCTCGTTGTTGACACTACCGGAAGCGTAATCTACCTGCCACAACCTGTGCTTAGCCACCTCAAGGAGAAAACTCTTGTCGTGTATCTTGAGGCCACAGATGAAGTCAGGAATGGCCTTTTTGAGCGTTATATTTCCAATCCAAAACCGGTGATATGGGGAAGCAGCTTTAATCTCCAGGCTGGTGAATCAGGCATAGAAGCCCTTAAAAGATGTTACCCGCAGCTTCTGGATTACCGTGCAGGTAAATACCGTGAACTCGCAGACGTTGCTGTCCCTGGCGGCGCACTTCGTGACGCGACAGGCAGGCAGTTTCTATCTGAACTAAGATCGCGATTGTAATAGCAGATTGCAAAAATAGGATATACCTTTTTATTTCAAGCTGTGCACCGATTTGCTTATGATAATTCCCGCGCCAGAATTCGATGGCCTTTTCAAAGCCGACCAGCTCCGAATCTCGGTCGTGGGTATGTCCAACGTGGGCAAGACCAGGAGGGCC
>JACPBZ010000043.1 GCA_016180105.1 Candidatus Woesearchaeota archaeon
GAAGCGAGAAATCTAGGGTGGGAAGATATTGATTTTGACAGGGAGACTATTCATCTAAAGACTGCCAAAGGGGATAAGGAAAGGGTCGTGTTCCTTCATAAAAAACTGACCGATTTGTTAAGAATGTACGGAACAAGAGAAACGGGCACAATCTTTGTTTCCCAAAGGGATGAAAAATATAACAAAAGAACAATCCAGCAAATCATAAAATCCGCCTCTAAAAAAGCGGGAATCAGGAAAAACGTGACGCCTCACACGTTAAGGCACACTTTTGCCACCCATCTGCTGGAGGGTGGTGCGGATATAAGGTATATACAGCAGCTGTTGGGGCATAAAGACCTGAAAACAACGCAGATATATACGCACGTGGCGAACAAGGATATAAAGAAGCTTGCGAACCTGATTTAAAAGTGGCGGCAGCTACAACGATGAAAAAGCAAAAAATAATCAAAAATACAAAATTACGGATACTGGCATTCAGCGACCTCCACGGCAGCGAGGCAGCGCTTAAAATTCTCGCAAGGAAGGCGAAAAAGGCAGATGCTATCGTTTGCGCAGGGGATTTCACGGTATTCGAGCACAACATCCTCCGAATAATGAGGAAAATTGACTCACTGGGCAAGCCAGTAATGCTTGTGAACGGCAACCACGAGGACCCGGCACTGGTCAGGGAAATCTGCATCAGGCTGAAAAACACCACCTTTGCCCACCGCGGAATATGCCACAGACCGGAATTCCCGGACTACGCCTTCATAGGCCACGGCGGGGAAGGATTCACGCACACAAGCGAGGACTTCGAACGATTCGCGACAGCCGCCAAGAGCAAAATAAGGCAACTGCAAAAGCAGGAAAAAAAGATCATATTCGTAACGCACCAGCCGCCGCACAAGACAAAGCTCGACTACATCTGGGCGCACCACGGAAGCAAAAGCTACACGACATTCGACAAGAAATGGCAGCCAGCGCTGCACGTGTGCGGGCACCTGCACGAAACACAGGGCAAAACGGACAGGATTGGGAAAACGCTTGCAATCAACCCTGGCCCAAAAGGCGAAATTGTGGAAACATAAGAAACCACCCGAGATGTTATTACTAATGTGTAGTGAAATATAGAAATCTTTATAAATGGCTCAGTATAATAGGGTTCCATGTCAATTAAACGCGTAGTCGAAACCAGACAATCCCATAACCTGGGAAAAAATGAAGAGCCAAGAGACTTTTTAACAGGCCTACGAATAGGCCCTTATCGCGCAAGTTATGACAACCCGGGCATATCATTTGTTGCTGAAAAAGAAGGCTCTCCGAATGGCATTTACGTAAGACGTAGCGAAAAGCAAGGCGTATCCGTTCACATAGTTCCTTCTCAGGATTTGACATTTGACTGGAGTTCGCGAGCGGTCCCAACAACATATGGGGGAAAAATGCCTTATCCAGTGTTACCAGAACTATCAAGCGACACTACTGCCGTATTAATGAACATGATAGGAACTGAACGTGATTATTTTGCACGAATACGAGGAATCAGGGCCTCGGCTCAGGAAGTTTTACAAGGAGGTACATCGCTTAAAGAAAAAGCTTCAGAAGCCATATCACAACAGGGCCATAACCCGGGAGTAAACCTGAACACTCTTTTAGCCAGAGTAGATGAAATGGCGGATTTAGAAAGTTACGTTTCTCCAGATGAACAGCTGGTTGCAAGAGCTTTGGATGAGGTCTTTGGAACAGCAGACCAAGAAATGCTTAGAAAACAAAGCCTGAAGGGAAGAATCAAAGAACTTTGCCAAAGAGTAATTTTCTAATTTGATGGCTATTTCATTGGGCTTGAAGCTGCCAAACTAACAGAATCTTAATAATTTATATAGGATATTCTTAAATAGCTGCTTGCCTTAAAAGCCCAATGGTTGAAATGGGGGATCAAAAAGCCAATAAAGAGGAGGATATTCTGGCAGAGTTCGAGATTAACATAGAAATACTGCCGCCAAAGGAAGAAAAAGGGCAATCAGAGCAGCAACTGCTGACGGATTTCTAAAAGCACTAATTAAACGCTTCAGGAGGCCTGCCGCGCTGGTCCTGCTGCTGCGGCGACCTTGAAGACTTCTGGGCCTCGTACTCCCGGACTATCTCAGCGGCTTCATCCTCCTCTGACTTCCCGGACGACCTCTTTCCACCACCGCCCTTGCCGAGCTTGCTGAAAGGATTTGGAAGCTTAGGGAAGCTAAAGCTTCCGCCGCCCTTTTTCTTAACCAAGAAGGCAGCTCCACCTGCAACTGCCACGATTGCAACAGCCAGGACTGCGAAAATAACGCCCTTCTTGCCGCCGGAGCCAAAGCCAGCCCCGGCACTTTCACCAGACTGGTCGCCGGAAGCGTTCCCTTCCCCAGCGCCGCTGACATTAACGTCTGTTTTTGCAGGCGGCGGGACTGCTGCCTGGGCTTCAGGCTTCAGCACAATCGCAAAAGTGGAAAGGCCCGGGGACGTTGCCTGGAAGTAGTGATGCGTGATGTCAGAGCGCACAAAAGACGTCTCCAAGCTCGTCCACAAGTCATTAAAGTAGCGCTGAAGCACGATATTCTTGATATTGCCGCTGTTCTGGTCAAACCACTTCTTCTCCACCTTGAACTCAATCTTCGCTGAAGGAACATCAGATTCCTTAAGATTCGTCTTGTCTATCTTGATGTACTGGTAAACGGTTCCCTGAACTTCCCTCTTCACAGTCGGCTTATTAGTGAGTTTAGTGACGGTTATTTCAACATTGGACGCTGCTATCGTTGTAGTGAAGTCAATGCTCGTAAAGCCAATCTCCTCCTTTGTCACAGTCATCGTAGCCGTTCCAACCGGGAGGGTGTCCCATTTCCTGGAAACCTTCACGCCCGGGTCAGCAGCTGTCCCGCCACCACTGCCCCCGCCGCCACTACTGCTGCTGCTACTACTGCTGCTGCTACTGCTACCAGAGGGAGTCACGCTCACATTCGCATAAGTCGTCAGCACCAGGGTGGAATTCTCCCTGCCGGCATCGTCAACAGTTGTAATGGCGTAATGGTAGAAGCCGTTGACAACGCTGGTATCAGTAGTCGTGTTTGCGCTGACATTCTTAAGGTAAGACAAATTAGTGCCGGTGCCTGAAACATTAAGCGCTGCGCTTATGTTCACAGTCGTGTTTGCCGCGGAACGGTAAACCCTGTAAAGCAAACCGTGAAAGTCAGCTTCACCATTGACATCCTGGCTCACATTGAGCCAAGCCAAGGTCACTGTGCTGCTTGAGGAGCTTACGGTAAGATTCGTCGTTGACTTGGGCATAAGAGTGTCGTTAACAGTCACATTATAGCTGGCTGACAGGTTAATCACTCCAGTGGTATTTTGGAGGTTGCCGGCAGAATCCACTGCTGCCACAGAGTAGTAGTAGACAGTGCCATTGAGAGTTGTGTTGTCAATGAAGAATCCGACGCCTTCTGGCACCCTTATCGTGGCGGTCAGGTTCGTAATGTTTATGATAGAATTGCCAGTGTAGTTGCTGACATTCAGCCCGTATAGCGTAACATTGGTGATGTTATAGATTGACCTGTAAATGACATAGCTCTCACCCGTCTCACCAGCAGAATCTGTCCAGTTAATCATCACCGTGCCGCTTGGAGTTGCAGTAAAGTTAAACGGGGCCGGAATCGGGGGCGGAGTCGAGTCTGGATCGCCCTGGGGGCCGCCCTCATCATCGGAGAAGTGCGGGAGGTTAACCCAAACGTAGTTAGTTGTGGTGTTTATGTAGCAGCTCTGGTTGGTAATGCTAAGGTTGCCCTGGTCAAGGCAAGGCATTCCGCCGGCAGAAACATTAAACCAGGTTGCATTGTAATCAGACCATTCTGAAGGAATTCCCTGGGCCATCGGATACTGGCTGCTGTTCCAGGCAATATGGCCATTGTCATCATACAATGCCTTAATCGTGAAATTAATGGGCTTGGCATCGTTAACCAGGGAGTTGTTATAGGGGATGCCCACAACCACGCTGTCATAGATGTTTGGAGCAACGCTTCCAAACTTGAAAAGCTCCTCGTAATTGCTGCCATTCCTGACATTGCGAAGGGCGTTCTCGCTCATTGCAGCCTCAGGCGGGCCTGAAGCAAGCATATCAACACCTATGAAATAAACCTTCACGCCAGTCGTGTTGATTTCCATAAACAGGTTTACCTTTCCCGTAGCCATCACCTTAAGCGGATTAAACCTGCCGGCATCAAAGTCATCATTGAAAAGGCGACAATCAGCAAGAGTGACGTTGTAAGAATTGCAGTCATAGTTATTCTTCAGAAAAGTGAACTTGAACTGGCTGGACTTGCTGCCGCCGAAATCCTCAAAGCTGCCATTCTGATGGAACTTCTTGGGCTTGAAGGCGTTCATCGTCACCCTTATAATGCCATTTGGCTCCCTTGAGGCATTAGAAACATTGAGCTTGTACTTCAATGGAGCGTAGCGCCTGTTGAAGACGTGGACAGTAGCGTTGCTGTCATTAAGGATGGGCAGCCTTATGAGGCCGCCGCTAAGCTGGTCAGTCATATACCTGAAAGTGGGAAAAACAGACCTGTGACCAGGCATATCAACCTTTACCTCAATGTGGGCATCATCAAGAGGAAGCCCTTCGGCATCCGTAACGTTTATCCTGACATAGCTGGCATTTATCGTGGAGCCGCCTCCAACGCTTGTGCTGGAAAAATTGCCAGCCAGCCTCTTGAGAGTGAGGTTGTGATTCATGCTTCCCGTAACGGTGAAATTGCCAAAATAGGCGTAATAATCCCCAAAGCCAGAGGACGTCGTCGTTGAGTTTGAGCCAAAAAACTCAACTATCTGGTAGATGCCCGAAGTTGAGCCCATCACCACGACGCTATAATTCGCTATGTGAGTGCCCCGGCCACCTGTCTCGTTTATCACAACGCCATTCGGCATCTGAATCTCCGAGTTGGGCGGCACCAGTCCAGAAAGGCCAAGCTTCACGACAACCTGCGTAAGGTTAACAGGAGTCGCATTCGTGCCATCGATAGTAACATTACCCGAGATTATGTACTGGGAAAAGGAAAGGTTCTTGCTGAGCCTTATCTCAAACTCCTGATTAGTGTAATTGGAAGCATTCTGGACGGCTATTGTCTGCGGCGGAAGGGCAAGATTGAAGGGATTAGGGGATGTTTCATCAGGCGGACTCATCATCATAATAGTGTAATTCTTAGCCCTTGGAACAACCACGGTGGCGTTAAAGCGCAAACTCTTAAAATCCTCAGAAAGCGGGAAGCCCAAGGCATCATCAAAGATTATGTTGGAAAACGAGATGTTATGAGTCTCGTTAGTGGCATTGAGTCTCAGGGTCACGGCAGGCTGGAGGTAGATTGTCGTGTTATCAAGGAAGCTCGTCAGCGCCTGCTTAGGCAGAGGCGGGAAAGATGGGCCGATCTCCCACGCGTTCCAGCTAGTCATATTATAAGCAACAATGTCAAGAGTGTAAAGGGCACTACAGCTCCCGGGGCCTACCAAAAGCTCAAAAGAGCCATTCATCCAGCTCGTATTTGTCCTGTTGACAAACACCTTTTGCAGCTCGCCAAACTGGGAGAACGACAGATTGAATATGGACACGTTAACGTAAGAACCATTCCAAATGCTAACATTGTTGGAGGTTGCATTCTGGAAGGTGCTGTTAAGGACTGTTCCGTGAAGCACAAAACTGCCTGCCGAGCAGCTCCCGCCCTCCTGGCCTGAGCTGAACGAACTGAAAAGAAGCAACAGTGCTGCAGCAAGAAGTGCAATCACAGCCGTTGAATTTTTTACGCCGAAAAAGCTTCCCAAGTTGCCCAAATGCCTCATTACACACCTCTCTTAGCAAAGAGACTAAAGGAAGTGCTGCAAGGCGGTATTTAAAGCTTTTCCCAAAACAGGGGAACTGAGCCTGTTCTCAGCAAAGCGGCAAAAACATTAAAAAAGAAGCAAAAACCGGCTGAAAGCATGAGCATCACGGATTTTCTGAAGCCACTGAAACCAATACTGGCGCCTTTCGAGTTCGTTGGCAAAAAAGCCGCGATTTTGATAAACTTCCTGCTGCTCACGCTGACTTATTTCACTGCAGTCGCGGCCACGGCAATAATTGCCAAGACTTTCAGGAAGAAATTCCTCGAACTACGGCCCCAGAGGGAAAGGCAAAGCTACTGGATGGAAAGAAAAAAAGAGGACTACAGCAAAAAGGAAGCCTACAGGGGATTCTGATGAACATACTCGGAGTATCCTGCTTTTACCACGACAGCTCAGCCGCACTTCTCCAAGACGGCAGGATTGTGGCTGCAGCGCAGGAAGAAAGATGGACAAGAAAAAAGCACGATGTCAGCTTCCCGGAAAACGCCATAAGGTACTGCCTTGAAGAGGCCGGAATAAGCATCGACAAGGTTGACGCAGTGGGCTTTTACGAAAAACCCCTCCTGAAATTCGAAAGGCTGCTAAGCTCACACCTCGAAACATTCCCGAAATCATACAACGTATTTGTCCAGGCACTGCCAACCTGGATAACCGAAAAGCTCAGGATACCAAGCATACTCAGGAAGAAGCTCAAGTATGACGGCAAGGTATTCTTCGTGGAGCACCACGTGGCGCACGCCGCAAGCGCATTCCACGCATCGCCATTCCAGGAAGCGGCCATATTCACCGCAGACGGGGTCGGGGAATGGACAACCACCACGCTGGGCTACGGAAAAGGCACGGAAGTCAACCTCCTGAAAGAGCTCAACTTCCCACACTCGCTGGGACTTCTCTACAGCGCGGTAACGGCGCATTTGGGATTCAAGGTAAACAACGACGAGTACAAGGTAATGGGCCTTGCACCATACGGAAAGCCAACATATTACGACGAATTCAGGAAAATAATAGACGTGAAGGAAGACGGCAGCTACCGCCTCGACATGGATTATTTCACGTTCCATTACGGCACTAGAATGCTCAGCAGGAAATTCGAGGAAAAATTCGGGCCCACGAGAAAAAAGGAAACGCCAGTGGAGGAAAAGCACAAGGACATAGCCGCATCACTGCAAAAAGCGGTGGAAGAAGTGATATTCGCCTCAGTCAAGCACCTGCACGAGCTTACAGGAACAAAAAACCTGTGCCTGGCAGGAGGAGTTGCGCTAAACTCAGTGGCAAACGGAAAGCTCACCAAGATGACACCGTTCAAGAATGTGTATGCGCCACCGGCACCATCAGACCCGGGAGCAGCGGTGGGAGCAGCCACGGTCGTATATCACATGCTGCTGGGAAAGCCCCGCGTGGCGGCAATGGACAGGGCCGACCTCGGACCAGGATACAGCCACGACCAGATAAAGCAATTCCTGGACAGCAAAGGAGTGAGATACAACGAGCTCACTGAAAAAGAGCTTATCAAGACAGTTGCAAGGCTGGTTTGGGAAAACAAGGTAGTAGGCTGGTTCCAGGGAAGGATGGAATTCGGCGAAAGGGCACTGGGCAACAGGAGCATACTCGCAAACCCCTGCAGCCCAGAAATGAAAGACATACTCAACCTAAAGGTAAAGCACAGGGAGCAGTTCAGGCCCTTCGCACCAGTGATAACCGCAGAGGACGCCAGCAAGTATTTCGATGTTGACATAGAAGTTCCATTCATGTCATTCGTGTACCCAGTAAAGGAATCAAAAAGAAAAATCCTGCCAGCAATAACGCACGTTGACGGCTCAGGAAGGCTCCAAACCATAAGAAGGGAAGCAAACCCAAGATACTACGACGTGATAAAAGAATTCGAAAAGCACAGCAAGATACCAATCCTGATCAACACATCATTCAACATCAGGGGAGAGCCAATAGTGATGACACCAGAGCACGCATACAGGTGCTTCACGGGAACAGGCATAGACTACCTTGCCCTGGACACATTCCTCATAAAAAGGGAAGACAACCCAAAAGACGTCTGGGACAGCGAAAGCCTCGCCAAGGACTAAGGAGAAAGCTTTAAATATACTTAGGTATACCAAGGTATTCAGGTGACCTGCCATGAACGCAACAACGATAAAGCTGAACCAAAACACAAAAGCTGAACTCGACAGATTCAGGGAATACAAAAATGAGAGTTATGAGGAAGTAATCCAAAAAATCATTTACATAGCCAAAAACCTGGCCCGGAAGCCTGAACTCAGCAAAGAAGCCATTGAATCCATAGACAAGGCAAGGGAAAGGATAAGAACAGGAAATTTTCTAACCGAAGCAGAAGTGAAAAAGAGGCTCGGTTTTAATGTATGATGTTATTTTCGATAAGGAAGCTGTTGATTTTCTTGAAAAAGCGGAGAGAAACGTAAGCGAGAGAATTTACAAGAAAATAATGGCGGCCAAGGATAACCCACACCAGTTCTTCGAAAGACTTTCCGGAAGACCGGACTATAAGCTCAGGGTAGGCGACTAAAGGGTGATAGCAGACATAAGCGAATGTACCAAGAGAATTGAAATCACACTCATTGACCATAGGAAAAGGGTCTATAAAAGAATTTGATCCGTTGCCCTTATATGGCAGTAAAGTTTAAAAAGATACTTGAAGCCAGCATCCAACTCAAAATGGAAGAAGACAAGAGAGTCGCGGAAATACTCGGAAAGGAGAAAAAAAGCTTTTTCCAGAGAAACTTCTACATAATCTCAGACCTATGGACATTCATGAAAGTCAGGAAAAAATGGTGGCTTCTGCCCATCATAATAACACTCATACTCATAGGCGCACTGATAATATTCGGCCAGGCCTCGCCACTATCACCGTTCATCTACGCCCTCTTCTAAAGGCAACCCTGGAAAGAAAGCTTGAAAGCTGGCTGTCCTTCCTCTTCTTCAGCAACAGGAGAGCAATGCCAAACATTGTGGCAGCTGCAAGGAAAATTGCAAACTTCAGATTTCTTTCAGAAAAGAAATTTTGTCCCTCAGTCTTAACTTGAGGCAAAGATGACACGTTGCTCTCTGCAGCTGTCACATTTGTTGCAGTAACGTCAGACTCATTTAAAGCTGGCTGCTGCCTTACAGGCTGCAATGGAGCTTCAGCAGCAATCGCGAAAACCGAAAATCCCGGCAGCTGGGACAAATAATAATGGTAATTGCTGTCGCTTCCAATCTGAACAGCCCTGAATTGCTCCCAGGAACCGACAGAATACCTCAAAAGGGAAATGTCAGTTTCGGCAAAGCCGTTATCAAGCAGCCAATCCCTTGCAACCCTGAACTCAACAGCAGCATAGGAAACATCACCAGGAGAGAGCCTAGTCGAGAGGTTAAGGTATTGATAAAGTACCAGTTGCGAAGAAGGCCTTTGTGATATTCTTGACTCATTGAGCAATGACACTTCCACGTTAACGCTTGAAAGCTTGGCCGCGGCGGTAAACGCCACCCTGGTAAAGGCAAGGCTGGACTTGTTTATCCTCATTATGGCAGTCTCGCCTTCCTTTACCAACGTGAAGACCTGGACAACCTTCGGGCTTGCCCCGCCAGGCGCAGCGCCACCGCCAGCCCCTCCTCCACCGCCACCACTACTGCCACCACCGCTAACTGTCTGCTGGCTGACCGGAGCAGCCTGCTCCCTCGCAGCAGTAAAGCTGACGTTCGTAATCCTGTAAAAATTGTTGCCATCAACGATAGAGCAGTTATACCTGCCCGCAACGCCAGGACAGGAAACCAAGGTCTCATTTGCACCAGTGCAAGCGCTGCTGACATCACTTATTGACGAAACGTCAGCATCCTTCACGCAAACCTGGTTGGTACTGCTAAGCCTGTTAAGGGTAATGTTCTTGGTCTGGTTCTCCTGAAGCACAAGACCCTTTATGAGAATGGAACCAACAGAAGATGAGGAATCCTGAACATCAACAGTGAAGTTCAAAGTCAGATTGCCAAGGCTGAAGTTCCAGTAAAACTCCATCAAAGGCCTCGTCCCATTACTGATGTTCACGAAAAGGGCCTCATTAAGAAGCCTTGAGGCATTCGCCGAGCCATTGATTGTTATGTTAAGCGCCGAGGACGGCAGCGTCGAGGAGTTAAGAGTCGTAAGGTTGCCCAAAACAGAGTCATCGCTGTCGGCAACGCCATCATTGTCATCATCGCCATCATAAATATCAGGAGTGCCATCACCATCCAAATCAGGCCTGTCCACCACGGACACGTTAAAAAAACCAAGATTGGAGCTGTTAAAATCAGTCACGTTAACCCTAAACTGGAATACGCCCGAGTCAGAGAGATTTGTCTTCCAGCTGAAATTCGCAGCAGTGCGATTGCTGCCGGTTACATTGAAGCGAGCTGTGTCGTTGATCGTGAAGTTAAGAACGTCATTCTCGGCATCATCTGCAACAGCAGTTACGTTCGCAAAATCAGTCTCATTTATTGTCAGGTTCGCGATTGTAAAGAGCGTGGGAGTGTCATTGATTGGAGTGATATTGACAATGATTGTCTCTGAAACGTTCACGAGACCATCAGAGGCATTCAACGCAAGATGGAAAGCACCAGAAAAATTACCCACAGTGGACAGATTGAGCGTGATGTTGCCTCTGCTGGAGTTTATCGAGAAATTTGCCGTGTTATTGACGTAATAAGTAATTGTATCATTGTCGAGGTCTGTCGCAACAACCAAGAAGCTGAATGGCGTGTCTTCGCCAGAAGTCTGATTGGCAATGCTTGCCCACTGCAGCGCGCGATTGGTATTGTTTATTGCCAAAGTCCAATTAAGCTGATTCGAGAGGCTGCCATCAGACACAACAGCCGTGATGTTGTAAGTGCCGTTCGACAGCTGGGAAGCCTGGGAAAAATTGCCCAGGAAGGTGAAGTTCGTGTTTCGCGCCGAGGACTGAAGAGTCCCATTGACATACCAGTCAACAAGGACAACGTCATTTTCCGTGTCTGTAAAAGTAATGTTAAAAGTCTGATTGGCCGGCTCAGCAATGTTATGGCTGATGCTAGCAGGCAGGAATGAGTCAATCCTTGGAGGCGTGTTATTGACCTGCACGGTCCTAGTTTCCGTAACACCCCAATGGCCAGCGGAATCATTGCCCCACACACGGTAAGTTATCTCGCCAGAGCTGCTGGAGCTGTGATTCCTGAACCAGTTCAGGCCGGAGCCGTTCATGCTGTAATTAATGGTGTTGGTCACATTGTTCCATTCGAGAGAGGCATTCTTGAGGACTTCAGAACTGGTTATATTGACGTAAACGCCAGCGCTGAGGTTAACATTGCTGTTATTGGCAAGCGTTGGCGGAACATAGGTGAGGTTTGGAGGGTCAGCATCAAGGGAAAGAATTGCGTTATACACGCTAATCCTCGCAAACTGGATGCCGGAATCGGTCAAGTTAACGCCAGTAGTGTTAAGCGCAAGGAAAGCCGCGTAAGGGCTCAGGTTGGTGCTTGCGGTGAGCTTCTGATACTGGGCGAGAAGGGCGATGGCGCCTGAGACGTGGGGGGTGGCCATAGACGTGCCACTTATCTGCACGAAAGTGCCATCCCAGTCCACCGACGTGATGTCCGTGCCTGGCGCGAGAAGATCTGTGATGCTGTTGCGGTTGCTAAAGGATGAGATTAAATCTGATTTCGTTGTAGAGCCTACTGCCGTTGCATTCTTGACGCAAGCCGGGTCGCTAATGCCCGTCGTGCTGCCAGGATTAGAATTGCCTGCTGCGACAACAACGGAGATGTTCTTCACGACAGCATCATCAACAGGCCTCCTGAACGAAGAGCTGCCATCGCACCAGGAGCCATAAAGCTCAGCACCGCCAAGGCTTATGCTGATAACAGAAATGTTAAACTTTGAGGCATTGTAAACGCACCAGTCAATCCCGGTCGTAATGTTCGCAGTGCTGCAACTGCCCCCATCGTTGCACACCTTGACCGGAATAATCGAGGCATTGGGAGCAATGCCGCGGTAAGTACTGTCAGTAGAAGCAATAATCCCGGCAACGTGGCTCCCGTGGCCGTGATCATCATCAGGATCATTATCATCGTTAACCGCATCATAACCGCCGGGGACCTTGCCGCAAGTGCCACCAGTCATCTGTGAAGTAGTGCAACCACCCAAGGCAGCGTGGCCGTAGTTAATGCCCGTGTCAAGGACGCAAACACCAACCGTGTTGCCAGTGATGTTGCTGCCATTGTAGATAAGACCGGGCACACGCGTGGCATTGATTAAGGGACCTGAGCCATCCAACATAATGTGGTAAATCTTATCCTCAAAAACCTCAAGATCAGGATTGGACTTTAGCCGTTCATACTGGGCGCGGCTCACCCTTGCAGTAAAGCCATTAAACGAGCTAAAGGAGCGCTCATTTTCCCGCTCACCATCCGGAATCGCGGCAATAACAGATTCAGAAGTGACGGAAGCAACCAAGGGAACAATGCCGCGGCTGAAATGGCGCTGCTGGGCACCCTCCCTGACGTAAACAATCACCGTGACTTTGTCCTCAGGCGCCGCCAAGGCCAAAATAAAGGAGCCGAGCGTGCCGACGGCTACAAAAGCCACAATTGCAACAGCAAGAATCCTGAAAAACCAAGCACGATTCATTTTCGTTTAAGCCACAAAAGGTGAGCTACTGGTTTATAAAGTTTCCAGTGGCAGCAAAAATTCCAGAATACAACATAAGACTACTTCATAGCCTTCTTCCTTGACCTAATAAAGAACCAGCCTCCCACCACAGCAACAGCAACCACGACAACGAGGATTATTGCGTCAAAAGGCCGGGGCTTCTTGACCTCAGTTGGAATACCTCCGCCCTCTTCCTTCTTCTCAGGAACAGCGGGAGCAGGCGGGGGAGTCTGGGGAGGAGTTGCCTCAGCCCTGCCCTGCACGGCAACAGTGCTCGTGCCCACATTGCGAATGTCCTTGTTAATTGCATAGCTCAGGTCCTTCTTCTGGCCCTTGCCAACCTCAGAAAAAAACCACTTCACGACAGGGTCAGCCTCAAGAACAATGGGCTGCTCACCCTTAAAAGAGACCTGGTTGACATTGCTTGCAGCCAGCTTCGGAATAACCTCCACAACCTCAACGTTCTTCAAAGGCTTGTCAGCAGGCGCCACAACAGAAAGCTTCACGACAGAAACAACAGCCTCCTCCTTAGTAACCTTGTTGGTAGCCTTCACAACCTCAATTGTCTTAGTCACAGAACCACCAGCAGCCTGGACAGTAGTAGCGCCGCCACTTGAAACAGCCTCCTGAATGCTGTTAAGCTCCTTCTGGGCGGGCTCAGTCTTGGCAAGATAGTCAACAGCGTAATCTATGGTGGATGCCGCCTTCTCACCACCAGCCGGAACGTCCTTAGACTCAGGAGCAGCAACCGTCTTGTACTCAACATTGCCAGATTCAGCAGCCACTTTGAAAGTATCGGGCAATGCCTCTTTAACAGCATCTACGGTTTCTTTACTGGGCGCTTGAGCAGGCGTTGTAGCCGGGGTACCGCCGCCACTACTTCCACCGCCACCACTACTGCTGCTGCCGCCACCTCCAGTATCAGTAGTGGTGGTTGCCGCGGCCGTAACCGTGAAGTTCATATTTGTTATGACAGTCAGGTTGGTCACGCTGCCATTGTCAGTGACCATAACTGCTGTCACATTGTAAGTGCCAGCAGCGGCAGTCTCAGCGGAGTTAAAGATCTTGTAGCTGAGATTAAAATTCCTGCCATTTGACGGGATAGTGAAATTCCGGGTAATATTACCGGAAGGGGTAACGAGCGAGAAGTTGGCTGCCGTGATGTTGTGGCGCACCTGGCTGGTAATATTAATAGTAAAATTAACAGTCTGGCTCGTGGTTATGCTTGAAGCCCCAAGTGAGAAAGCAGGAATGGTTATGCCTGTACCGCAGGCAACTGCCTGGCAAACACCACTTGAGGTTGAGCTGTTAACAGCGGTAATGCCGCCGGAGCAGCAGGAACCGCCAGAGCAGGCATTGGCATAGCTGCACGCGCCATCATTGGCCGTAAGGGAGACGGAAAGGTTTGTGAAGTTCTGCAACTGCCCGTTGATGCAGGTTTGCGTTGAGGCATTAATGCCCCAAACCTTGAGGAAAACAGTGCTACCTGCCGTACACGCAAAATCCATAGTAAAATTGACAGGGAAGATGTTTTTTGACCCTACAATGTAGCTCCCGCCAGTTGCAGGCGAAGAAGCGCTGCCTATGAATGCATCAACAACAACGCCATTAGCCGCATAGGAGCCGCCGATTGTGACATTGCCAACAAAGGTGTTAAGGTTAGACGAATCTGCAGCAAAAGCTGTGAGGGAAAGAACTAAATAGAGTGTAAACGACAGCAAGATAAATCCTGACACTGAACTTCGCGTTTGACTCATTCCCTTTTTTCCCCTAATGACGGTTGCCAAAATCAGAAGCGACTGCCCTATGCGCATATTTATATTTTGCTACAACTTAAGCCGCTGCAGCAAGCTTACCTGACTTCAATTCTTTCAAGCTGGGTGACGTTAATCCAGTATTCGGACTCGTCGCTGAAGTTGATGAATGAATTGCCCGTCTGGCCAACCCTGAAGCTTTGCCAAGTGTCCGTGCTCGCGTTGTAAGCATATATCTTGGTAAAGTTGCCAGCAGCCGTGCCCTGCATCAGCGAGGATAACACGTTAGTCACATTGTAGCCGCCCCCACTTGCTGCAACATCCCTGAATGGGCCAAAGGCAATGTTGTGCTGCCTGCTCACGTTGTTTGACATAGTGCTGGTCATATCATCGTAATAAGTCACAGCAACATCAAGCGAGTAGCGGCAAGTTGCGTTGGCCGTAGTGTTCACGAGGAACGTGTAGGCATCGGAACTGCTGTTCGCAAAGCCGTTGAATATCCCGCCCTGGAAAGTCAGGTTAACCGCCCGGACCTTGCTGCCACCGTTCTGGATAGTGATGGTTGTGAAGACTGAAGTATTCTGGTTGTTTGCCGTGTCGGTAGCGTTAATCCTCACATTGTAGTCGCCGTCAGCCAACGTATTGGAAAAGTTGGACGCGTTGAAGGTTGATGAGAGGTTTGCAACGGATGCTGAAACGCTCATAGGCAGCCAGCTGCCGTTAAAGGTTGAGTTCTCAAAGCGGTAGAACACGCCATAAGTCTGGCCCTGACCAGCCGACAGACTGGTGATGCTTATGTTAAGCGGAAGGTTGTCATTTACGGAAGCGTTGAACGTTATGTTACCCGTAAGGCCGGTGCTACCACTTGCTGCCGGGGACACGTTAACTACAGAGATTGCCACGCTCGGCGCAACGTTGTCCAGCGTAATGTTCAGGATGGTAACGGTGCTGTTCTGGTTGCCGGAAGTATCGTTAACAAAGAACCTCAGGTCATACCTGCCGTTAGCCACTGAACTGAAAGTGAAGGTAGCGTTAGTCCTGTTTGAGTTAGCGTCTGTCAAGTCAACAGTTGCGAACGTAATATTAAACCCGGTGCTGTTAAACGACTTGTTCTCAAGCCTGAACGCTGTTGCGTTTACGTTAGTGCTCACTATTTTGCCAAGCATCATACCCCACGTCCCCGTATCATTGATTGTGAGATTAACCACAAAGTCGCCTGTCTGCACGCTATTGGCAAGAGAATCGTTGCTGCTGGCCACTACCAACGGCGCTTTATTGTCAATAACCAATTGGACATAAATGCTGCTGTTCTGGTTGCCTGCCTTGTCTGTGACATTAACCCTCACAGTATAGTTTGTAGCCAATGGCGTTCCTTCAGTAACGTTAAAGGTGGAGTTCCAGTTGTTGGCGCCACCTGCGTTGCTGAAGAATGTAATCCAGTTGCTAACGTTCTGGCCCTGGTTTGTAAGGTCTGAGCCGTTTTCCCACCTGTACTGGACCGTGCCTACGTTAGACTCTGTAGCGCTAAGGTTTATGGTGAAGTTGGCTGTCCTGTTAATCAGGTTGACAGGCTCCACTAATGTTACGCCGGGCGCAATAGTGTCAATTGTAAGGTTGATTGTAATAGACGTGTTCTGGTTGCCGGCACTATCAGTCACGTTCAGGCGCAGCGTAAAGTTGCCATTCGACGCGTTCAAGGTGATATTACTCGTGCCTGCACCAACGTGAGTCAGGTTGAAATTCGAGAGATTGAACCTCGTCGTTTCACCAGCACCACCCGAAGTGGTAAGGGCGGAAAGTGCCTGGGCCACGCCAACCCAAGGCGTGTTGTGAGTGCCGTTCTCAAGCCTGACGCTAACATTCTTGAGGCCCGACACTACCTCAGTAGCGTTTAGGTTAACAGTAAAGTTTGCATTCCAGAACGTGTTGGTCCCTGGAGCAACGATACTGATGTTAGTGGGAATGCTCGAGTCGAAAATCACGCTCGTCACGTTAGCTGAAAAGTTGCTCCTTCCAGCAGTGTCGGTAGCGTTAACTTCAACAGTGTAGGTGCCGTCCCTCAAGTTGAGGGCCGTGAGGTTTATCGTGAAGTTCCAGGAGCCGTTTGAAGGCTGGCGGTAGTTGAAGCCAGTGCCAAGGCTCATTGGAATCCAATTGGTAACGTTGCCCGTGGTAAAGCTCGTTGCGGTGTCGCCGTAAGCGCCCTCGCCGGGTATGAGGTTAGTAATGTTCCTGAACCTGAAGCTAACGTTCTGCAAGCCAACAGTGTCGTTGACAGTGAAGTTCACAAACAAGCTGGTGGAATAGTTTGTCGTGAGGGATACAGGGCTTACAGCGAAAACTGCCGGAGCGTTGGAGTCCACAAACACAGTCAGGTTTAATGTGTCATTGTGCCTTCCCATAACATCCGTGAAGTTGAAGCGGAAGCTGCACGAAGTGCCATCGCCTCCAAGGTTGCCAACGCAAAACTGGCTGAGGTTGGCGGATGACAAAGTATCATTCTTGATGGTGAGATTCCACCTTGAAGTGCCTGAAGGCGTGCCGCCCTCATAAGTCATATTGAACACCAAACCAGCCTGGCCCCATACGCTGATATTGGCTGTCACGTTGTTTATGTTGCTGACAGTCTCAATCCTGAGCACAAAGGCCGTGGAGTTAAGCGTGTCATTTGAAAGCGTGGCGTTGCCCGCGGACAGCAATGGGCCTGAGATGGAAATATTGGAAGTCACGGCAGCAGTTGGAGGGCTATCGTCAACCTCAACCGTGAAGTTGTAAGTGGCATTCTGGTTGCTCACATTATCAGTGGCCCTGAAAGTTATGTTATACCTGCCATCTCCGCTAAAGCCCTGAATCAGGTCTGTGATGTTGAAATTGCCATTTCCGCCAGAAACATTCGTGGTTGCATTAATCTTCCAAACTGTCTGGCCAGCAGAGCCGTTAGCGCCCGTCAAAAGGTCCAGCTTCATAAAGCCGCCTGTCCTGTTCAGCACTTCCACAAGGACTGTGCCTGAACCGCCGCTATCACTTACATTGACAGTCAAGTTAAGGAACAAGCTGCTGTTAATTATGTGCTCTACGAAACCGCCAAAGGTCTTTGTCGTGTTAAGGGCGTTGGTGTTAACCTGGCTGCCATTGGAAATCTCAACATCATTAAACTGCGGGGCAACAGCGTCAATGGTAAAGTTATAGACATAAGTTGAAACAGCGGTAGAGTTAGACGAGTTACTCAAGTTGCCGTTCTGGACAGAATCGTTAGCAAGTATGACAAAGCCAATCCTTGAGCCATTGAGGGACTTCATTGCCGAAATGTTAAGAGTGACATTGTAGAGACCAACCTGCCCATAGCTGCCATTGGAAGCGGTGCTGTTAGTGACATTTATGGCAGATGCGTTACCAAGCGTGATAAGGAGCGGCGAAAGCGTTGAACCTATGGAACTCACATTATAAAACATCGTGACCCTTCCATTGCCCATTCCAGATGAGTTATCAGTGACATTGATTACGAATACCATCCCCGTGCTAGTGTTTTTGAGAAAGAACAAGCCGCTCATTTCATTACCGCTAAGCACATTAGTGCCGTCGGAAACATTCACAAGTGTAACGATCGGCGGATGAGCATCGACCGTCACGTTTGTGCGCGAAGTATTTGTTGCGCTGTCCGAGTCAAGAGTCCTTATCTGGAAAGTGTAATTTTCAGGGCTTGCAGCGCTAATGGCTGTAATGTTGAAAGTCTGTGAGCCGCCTGCCGCTATGGTGCTGCCGGTAAATTCAGCATAAGTCAGGTCAACATCCCTTGTGCAAGTCCAACCGCCAGCAGGGACGGCGTAGTTGCAAACAACAGTGGAAAAGCCAGTTGGTATTGTGACCCTGACTTCACTTATCGCAGCACCACCTGCAGTGTTTGTCACAGTGAAATTATAGGACTGGTTAAAACTTGCTGACGTGAATATTGGAGTCATAGTAACAGTCTTGCTGTGAGCAGCTGTTACAGAAAGTATGCCTATGACGAGCAAAGCTACCGCAGCCAGCAGAACAAAGCTGAATGCCGCGCCTTTTTTCCGTGAAATGACTGAAAGCAATGCTATGATGATAAGTATGCCAGTCACTTGAAGTTAAGTTGTATTTAAACTTTTTGGAAATGCGTCAGCACCGAATTGGGCTTCAAACGCACCCCCATTCAACACATGAAAAGCAAAGCATTCCGGCTATATTTAAAACATTGTAGTAATTTTAAAGTTAAGACTCGCATAACCTCATACGCCTGGAGTTTGAGTCACGGTCACCCGCCTGCCGTTTTCCAGCTTTCGCTCGACAACCTGCAGGAAGGCTATCTTATCGCCAACCTTGGTCCTGCTGGCCCTTATCATCCCAGCGGGCAACTCCACGACGCACTTTGCTTTCTCCTTGGCAGTGTACGTCGTGAAAGGCTGCATATTCTCAACCAATTCAGCCACAGTTGAATTCCCATCAACAAACACTATGTCTATCGGGAAAAAAACAAAAAAGGTGTGAAGGCTCACTTTCGTCTCGCGGCCAAACTTCAAAATCATCGCAGACTTTGTCTGCCTGGAAAACATCAGCCCGACGATCCGCTTCATCGCGGAATCAGCAAGCCTTGACCTCGAGGCGAGAATGGAATTCCTTGTCAGGTTCTTCACGGGCATAGAATATCAGAAAAGACGAAATCCGGCAGGGGCTTATTAAGCTTTTTGATAAAAAGTGGGGATGCAGGGACTTTCTCACTGGCGTTCAATGCAATGTCGCCTGGCGCCAATATTTGAACCCTGATCCGAAGCTTTCTACTATGGGTCAGTCATCGCCTTAGGCTTGGCCGTCGGCTCAGTTCTCCAATCACTGGAGGCTCCCATACTACCGGGTTGTACTACATCCCCACGACCCGAAAGCTTCGGGACAAGATATTTAAATGTTTAGATGCCTGCACTCGGCAAATGGAAAAGAGGTTTTTCGAGGCAGTGGCCACGCTGATAGGGACAACAGTGGGCGCCGGCGTGCTGGGAATACCCTACGTGGCTGCCCAAGCAGGGATTGCCATCGGGCTGGCGCACATAGTAATCATAGGCGTGGCAGTAATTGCCCTGAACCTCCTGCTTGCCGAGATAGTCCTGAAAACACGGGGCAACCACCAGCTAACAGGCTATGCCGAGAAATACCTTGGAAGGGAGGGGAAAAGAGCGATGACCCTCGCGATGATTGTGGGCATCTATGGCGCACTCCTCGCCTATATTATAGGAACGGGCACGGCAATCAATGCACTCATCCCGGAACTGCCGCCACTGGCGGGCAGCCTTGTCTTTTTTGCCTTGGCGTCCGGCATTGTTTATTTCGGGCTAAGCGCTGTTGAAAAATCAGAGCTCCTGCTCGCATTCCTGACAATTTCAACAATCACAGTCATCATAGCTGCAGCAGCCCTGTCTGGCAAGTTTTCTGCAGCAAACCTCACCAGCCAAAGCCTCACTAACGCATTCCTTCCGTACGGCGTTGTGCTCTTCGCATTCCTGGGCTCTGTCGCAGTGCCCGAGATGAAGGAAGAGCTGGGGCCCAAGGCAAAATCCCTCCTGAGGAAAGCCATCGTGATTGGAGGCATCATCCCAATAGCGATTTATTCACTATTCGCAATATCCGTGGTTGGCATATCGGGACAGGCCACCAGCCACATAGCCACTGTCAACCTCGGAAGAGAGCTTGGGCAAACAATGCTTCTCTTCGCAAACCTGTTCGCAGTCCTCGCGATGAGCACATCATTCATAGCCCTGGGCCTTGCACTAAAAGAAATGTACACTTATGACTACAAGGTGAACCGCAAAGTTGCCTGGCTATTGACTTGCGCCGTGCCACTGCTCGCATTCCTGCTTGGGCTCAAGAGCTTCATAGCAGTGCTCGGCACGGTAGGCGCACTGGCCGGCGGGCTTGAAGGCATGCTCCTCCTGCACATCCACAAGAAGGCGCAACAAATAAGGGCGCCAAGAATCAAAATCCTGGGCGGCCTGCTATTCCTGCTATTCCTCCTGGGAATAATCTATACCATAACAATTGCCGCAACTTCCTGACGGCACTCAGCTTAGTTTCTTCCTGACCTTCGCTCAATGAGGAAAAGAATTCCCAAAACAACAAGCAGGGCAAAAATGCCAATGAAAATATAAAGCCTATAAATAAAGGCGAAATTGCGAAGCGCAACCAGCGCGTCCACAGCCCCTGAAGAGACGCTTGATGGGATATCTGCCGGAACCGAGAACTTAATCTTCTCGCGAAACACAAATGCCGCAATCACGGCAGCAACTGCCGCCAACGCACCAAGGACAAGGACAACTTTCCGCTTGTTCATTCGAGCGGCTGCCACTCCACTACCAGCCCAATCATACCAGTCACTCACCCAAGCAGGAACCTCCTGAAGCTGCCTGGTCCTGTATGAGTACGATACTGAGGCAATAACCAAAACCACAGCCGCGACAGCGGCAACCATTGTCCAGGCCCTGTAAGGAATGCCCTCAAAAGTCCTTTTGGCCGAAGCAACAACAGCAGAGGCATTGCCCTTCGCACTGCCAAGCATTTTCCTGAAATCAGGCATTGCAAGAGTGGCATTTTTCACGGCAGCTTTTTCAACTTTGGGAACCTCAACTGAAACCAATGTCCTGTTGGACTTGTTGCCTGACTCGTTGCCAAAAAACCTCTCCGTCACGCTACCAACATTGAAGGCTGCAACCAAAATGACAATGAGCAAAGCGACTATGCCAATGGCAGCCAAAAGCCTTGACAATGGGAGCCCTGACTTGGCAACTGCACTTTCGCCCCGGACTGGCTTGACTTGCACCGCTGAAGCAAACTCCCTCTCCCTCGCCAGGGCAATCTCCTCATAGCTCTCCTCCGGAGGAAGGGGAAAAACCTCTTCCCAGGCGTACTTCGGCTTTTTTCTCGCTGCAACAGACAGAAAAGCAAGAGCAACAAAAAAGGCAGCAATGGCAAACAAGATTCCTATCGCGCCAAATGATACAGCCCCGGCTGAAAGCGCTGGAAGCTCAACAACGTCCAAATAGTACAGGGCAAAAAGAAAAGGAGGTATGCTTGCAAGAAGCACAAACGCGGCAATCGCCAGCAAAGCAAACCAATCCTGCTCCTTCATATGACCTTTTACCCCTCAGTGGATGGGCAAAACCCCAAGTCGAGAGCGCTCGACTGAGCCCAGGCGACCGCTGTCGCCTTGGGGCACAACCAAAAACGCTTAAACCCCTCCTTCCACAAATACCCTGTTTTCCCAAATATATCAATTTAATTACAATAAATAAAATAAAAGAAAATAAAGAAAAAAAGAACTCAGTAGTAAGTCTGAGTTCCTTCCTCGCCTTCCTTAGGCCCCTTCATTCTCCTAAAGGCAACCACAAGGCCGACAACAACCAGCACAACAATCAGCGCAATCAGGCCGATCTGAAGCAACTGGACAAGGTTGGCAACATCGCCAACGCCACCCTGGGCAGCAACAACAGTTGCCGACAGCGAGAGGTCCTTAACGACATCGCCTGCCTGGTCCTTGACCCTGACGTTGAATGGCTGCCCGCCCAATGGGGCGTTCCTTTCAGCTGAAACAACAACCTGGACAGTCTGAGTGTCGCCTGGCTTGACAGTGACGACATTGCTTGGGCTGAACCTTACTGTTGCCCAGTCCGCGCCAGTAACAGACAACGTGTAAACCTTTGTCGAACTTCCCTCATTCACGATTGTCAACTGGTACGAAGCAGCCGAACCGCCAGCCTGGACTGTCTGTGGCTGAGGCTCATAAATCTTAACGCCGCCTGCCGAGACAGCCGGTGCAGATTGGCAAGCGCCATCCCGAGTTACGGTTATTGGCGTCTTCTCAGTCACGACCGCGTCGCCCTCCTCGAAGGTGACCTCAGCCTTGACATCATAAGTTCCCGGCTTTGCGCAAGGGTCAATCCTCAGGAAAAACTCTTCCGAAGTTGCCGACTCGTCGCTCTCAAGCCTGTCAACAAAGTCAGGAGCAGCGGTAACACCGAGCTCAGGAATGCTGACCCTGATGCTGATATCATCCTCAGTGCTATCACCAACATTCTTGACCCTCACGGTTGCAAGCACAGCCCTTCCAGACTGGACTTCCTCAGGACTGACGCTGAAGTCCCTTATCACAACCTCGTGCTCAGATGGAGTCACCTTAATCCTGAAATTCCGGACGATTTCCTCAGTGTCCCTTCCGGAAACAATAACCCTGACCCTGTAGCGGTCCTCATCAGCCCTCTCAGGCAGGGAGAGCTTCAAGCTCTTAACATACGAAACGCCAGCCTCAACATCGAAAGGCGAAGTTGAATCGCTTATTGGCTCAGTCCTCGAGAACTCAAAGCCGCTGACAAAAGCCCTAATCTCAACATTCTTTGCGTTGGCTGATGCAGTCAACTTGACCTTCAAGGTAAAATCCTCGCCCCTCTCAAGGTCGCGGACATTAGTCTCTGAAGTCGAAAGCTCAAAGCCATCAACCTCAACAGCATCAACCCTCACTGGAGGCCTGTTGCCCGTAGTTGGGGAGCCTGAAACAGAAGTTGCCGAAACCTCAGTATCGACCTCGCCGTTGCTCGCAATCGTGGTTGCAGTAAGAATTGCACCCATTCCAACCGGCGCGGCTGCGGAAACACCAACGTTGAACTCAGCAACGCAGGTCTTTGAGCCCGCAGTGCAGCTAACCTGATTGGGAGATGATACTGAAACATTCTCATTGTTGCTCGTCAGGGAAATCGCGGTGATTGCCTGGTCTACCGGAGCAGCTGCCGCAGTGCCCGTGACAGTAACCTTGAAGGACGTGCCTGCGACAACATTAGCTGGAACGCCTGAAACAGAAGTTGCTGGGGGTGCTGCCAATGAAAGCGAAGAAAGCATCATCGCCACAATCGACATAACAAGAACGACAAACAAACTTCTGGACAAATTCATTTTCAAACCACCCCAACACTATTTGCAATTTTCAGATTTCAACATAAAATCTTTTGCCAAAGCAAAATGAAGCTTCTATATAAACATTTCTGTGATTTAGCATATAAGAGTAGTTAATCTTTGTTGTTATTTTTAAGTGATTACATTTTTGGAAAGCCGGGTTTACCGACGGAAATTGCAGCTTACCCCAGCACATCAAGCAACGACCTGTGGACTATCCGTCTTCCTTCATCACTGGTGAAAACAATCCTGACATACGGCTCCTCCAGAGACGCAAGGGGGAGAAGGACGTGCACCGAAGCCCTGTTCCTGCTTGAAAGGTCAACATTCTGCCTCTTTTGCAGCCCAAGCTCAGGAATCGAAACCGAAATGCGCGCATCAGTCAGGCCAGTGCCGGCTTCAAGGTTAAGAACAACCATTGCTTCCGATTTGTCGCCAATGGCCGAAACCCGGCTGACCTTGCCAACCTTCTCTGCAGAAGCGGCTCCCGAGAGCGCCAGCGCGACTACGACAAGCAATGCAGCAACAAAAGAAAACTTCAACACCGAAACCATTTTTTCAACCCAACCCTTCCAATTATATAAATTTTTTCATTGACGCTACTTCAGAATAGAAACACTAGCACCTGCTGTCCACCACAAAGCTCCTGTGGACAGAGCGCTTGAACCTGTTATTGGACGCGGTCAGCCTCAGGAGGTATTCGCCTTCCGGGGCATCCGATGGAATGTCAACAAACATAAACCTTGTCGACTTGTCCTTGGTAATCAGCTTCATAGGGCCCTCGCTGGCATAAACGTTCAAGTCAGGAACGGTTGCGGTGAACTTCACGTCGCTCAGCGTTTGCCTCCCAGTATTCTGGACACTGAATGCCAAAAGTGCAGACTCGCCAGGGCTCAGGCACTCGGAATCAAAGCCCGCAAACCGCATAAACAACGGGTGCAGCGGGAACTTCACTGAAACCCGTGAAAGGCCGGCTGAAACCGCAGCGGGCGCAACGAGAGGGCTGGGCGGCACGACAGGAGGCGGAACAACAGGGGCTGCAGTCGTGGTGCCAGAACCCTTGACAAATGACGAGATTTGGCCGGCAGAATCCTTGCTCAACGCCCTAAAAGTATAGGAAGCGCCTGCTGCTGAGGGAACGACTGCTGAAAAGGTGTTGCTGCAGGAAGCCTGAATTCCAGCGCACTCAAAAGTGCTCAGCAAGTTAAAATCAACATCATAAAGCTGAAGCTGCGCAACATCAACATCATCAGAACCAGTAACTGAAATACTGATTGAAGAGCCAGCGATTGCCGAAGCCGGAACAGTTATTGTTGCAGTTGGAACATTGTCAACTGGCGGAGGAGGCGGACAGGCACCGCAAAAAGCACCACAACTATCCGTGCTACCGCAAGGCAAGGCAGAACAGGGAGTCACGGGAACACAAAGGTTGCACGTTGCAGTTGCCGGATTGCAGCCATAAGTGCAAGACTCAATCGTAACCCATTGAGTAGTGCAATCAGTCAATTGCTTCTCGCGCTGCCTGTTGCTTCCAGAGCACCTGTAATTGTTCAAGAAGTCCTCGTCACAGCTTGGAGGAGGGCAACTGCCGCAAAACGTGCCGCAACTGTCAGTACTACCACAACCCAAAGACGAGCAAGGCGTAGATGGAACACACGCAAAGCAGTCAGAACACCAACCCTCCTCACCAGGGTCACAGGAACCATCACCACAGTAGCCAGTATCAGGCGGGGGAGTTGCAAAGCAGTCAGAACACCAACCCTCCTCACCAGGGTTGCAGACGTCGTCTCCACAATACTGAGCCTGGACTTTTATCCCTGAGAGCGCAAAAAAAAGCAGTAGCAGGATGAACGTGAATGCTGCCTTTTGTGCTCCCGCTCCCATTTGAATAGCCACCCGTTCAAGACAAGGGCATCAGCTTCTGATGTTAACCTCTGCGTGCCTTGCCGGATTTTGCCTAATAAATCCAGCAAGATAATCAACCAACGTAGTTCTTACCGTATCGAGAACCGCACAGGCATTGTAAGGCGTGCATTGCGCGACTGCCGGATTTCCACTCTGCAAGCCAATCGTAAGCTTGTTACCGATAAGGCGAGCGGCATCCGAGCCGTTCACGACTTCACCATTATCGCCACCCAGCCTCGAATCAAACCATTTTGGGAACTGCGCTTTAATCCCTGCTTGAGCCTGCGCAGGAAGCCTGTTCACACCAGAAGCTTCATAAAATGCTGCAGTGTTTGCTAAATAAGCATCCCGAAGGAGTTCCTTCGACATTGTGAAGTCTTGCACTCTCATTGCAGCAATCTTCTGCTCAAGGCCGGGGAATTGCGTCGGAGT
>JACPBZ010000046.1 GCA_016180105.1 Candidatus Woesearchaeota archaeon
TGCAAAAATGGCTAGGGCTATGGCAATGTCTAAATCAACTGACAGTTCATTACAGTCTATTGGAAGCTGGGCTTTCCTGCTTGGTGTCGTTGTTGCAATTATTGCAGGCGCCTTGTTGCCTGACAAGTCAACCACGCCAACTGTGACGTCGTTCCTGGTGCTGCTGGGCACAGTAGTTGGGTTGCTGAATGTCACAACAAAGGAAACCAACTCGTTCCTGCTGGCTTCAGTAAGCCTCGTGCTTGTTACAGCGCTTGGCGGCTCAGTGGTCAGCGGCGTTGTTTCAGTCGGCCAATACCTCGGGTCGATGCTTGATTCGATCCTTGTGTTTGTTGTGCCGGCAACAATAGTGGTTGCGCTGAAATCAATCTTCTCGCTGGCTGAGCGCAAGTAAGCATACTGGTTTTCTTTTTCTTATTTTCTTCTTTATGATTAAATTAAGCCAGCCTGATGCAAAAATTTTATAAATTGCCCCAGAGCACAAAACAACCTGTTTTTCGGGCTCGTGATCTAGTGGTTATGATGCTTCCTTGACGTGGAAGATGTCCCCGAGCCCACTCAACCCCCAAGTCGACAGCTGTCGACTGGGCCCAGTCGGCGCAAGCCGACTTGGGTTTTTAAGAAAAAGCTTGACCAAAAACGTGTCATATGCAAAAAGTTTATAATGTTCCGTTTGTTCTTTCTTCTGAAATT
The DNA here is from genome assembly GCA_016180105.1 of Candidatus Woesearchaeota archaeon. Taxonomy (GTDB): domain Archaea; phylum Nanobdellota; class Nanobdellia; order Woesearchaeales; family UBA10216; genus UBA10216. The sequence continues at coordinate 694 of JACPBZ010000046.1, forward strand.
TAGGAAAATTTTATTAGGACACAGTTACGAAAACAGCCCTTAATGGCCAAATGGTCGGGAAAAAGGCAAAAAAGGCTGGATAAACCGAGAAGGAGGGCGAGCAACATCAGGCTGACAGTAAGGTATTCGGTAATCCTTGTCATACTTTTCGGATTTGTGGCTGCCTTAATAGTCAGCTCATTGTTCAAAACAGTGATTGCGGGGCTTATTCTGAGCTATGTTTTTTTCCCCTTATACAAGCTCGTTTACTCAAGGCTAAGTATGAAGACGGTTTCAGCGCTGCTTGTTACTGTGCTCGTTCTTCTGCTTCTCACAGTGCCTTTGTTTTTCGTCATAAACAAGCTTTCAACCGAGGTTTCTGTAGCTTTTGTGATTGCGAAACAGTACCTTGAAGGAGGAAGCAGGGCGATTAAGTGCGAAGGCGACCGGCTATGCCAGCTTATACCTGAAAATCTGAAAGACGCAAGCCCTAAAGTCAAGGCTGTGCTTACAAATACGCTTGGAAAAGGCACAGAGTACATAGTTAGCAGGACAACGCAGACCGTTCTTTCTTTGCCATCGATTTTCCTTCACCTTTTCATCGTCTTTTTCATCATGTACTACATGTTCAAGGACGGGGAAAAATTCATTGATAAAATCAAGAGCGGCCTCCCTCTAAAGAAGCATAGGCAGGATGCGCTCATAGGGCAATTCAACCAGGTGGCGTCTGCTGTGCTTTACGGCACTGTAATCGTTGCCCTGCTTCAGGCACTGCTTGCCGGCGTAGGCTTTTTCCTGTTCGGCGTGCCCTCGCCTGTTATCTGGGCAATCATTACTCTGGTAGTTTCATTAGTGCCCTTCCTGGGGCCCTTTGTCATCTGGCTGCCAGCTTCGGCACTCCTTATACTAAACGGCTATTATAGCGGTGACGGGCTTGTTTTGCTCAGGGGCATCGGGCTGTTCTTTTACGGCATGCTTATCGTCAGCGGGATAGACAATGTGCTTAAGCCGAGGCTGATAGCCAACAAGGCAAAAATCCACCCTGCACTTGTCCTTTTGGGAATAATAGGCGGAATAAACTTCTTCGGAATAGTGGGCTTTGTCATAGGCCCGGTTATTCTGGCCATGCTTGCCACAGCCTTTGAAACTTACATCAAAGAAAGAGCGCAAATGGCAACCGAAGCGCAATAAATACGCTAATGTTGTGACGCTTCTTTCACTGCGTCAACACAGCTCTGCCTGAACACTACAGGAACCCTGTCACACAAGGCCGCATTGCCCGTTTTCTTGGCCACCCTGTGGTAGCATGTCCACCTGTTGGCCGGTTCAGCTATCTCTGCGCACAGCAGCGGGTCAGCATTGGCCGCACCTACAGCAAGAAAGCACTCATCCTTTTTCTCTTGGTTAAGTATGTAGGCGCATGTCGGGCCATAGCTCAGGTTCTTGGCCAGCGCAACATAGCAGTCCGCAACCTCGATCTCGCCTTCTATCTTTGTGCACGGTTCATGTTTTTTACTGACCAGCGCCAGCTGGGCATAGCAGTAATTCTTCCAGCCAAGGTCATCGACATTGCCGCACAAAGGCAGCTCTATCTTGTTTATCGCGAGCAGTGCAGTGCAGTAGCTTCTCGCCTTAACTTCGTTTATCAGCTCGCACAATTTTCTGCTGTCAGCATCAACAGCCAGCTTAGCGTAGCAGCTCGAACTTATGGATGAAGAGTTGAACACCTTCCCGCAGAAATACGTCTTGTTCATGGAAAACGCGAGGTCCCTGTAGCAGTTGTTTTTGGCTGCCAGGTCTGTTTCGCTCTTGCACGTGTCAAGCTTTTCGAGCGAGCGGTCAAAAATCTCTTTTTTAATAATCTCCGCCCCAAAGCGGGAAGGCCACGTTACGACAAGTATTATGGCAACAAGCACAGCTAACGAGAGCAGGAGCTTCCTGTTGCTCAGAGCCTTCATGATTGTATTTTGCCCTGCTGATCCATCAGCTTCCTTCGTATCCGTAGCCGCTTTTGCAGCAGCCTTTTTTCTGACCATGATTTTCATCGTAAGAGCATATTTTTGTGCTTAAAATTACTATAAAAAGCTTGTGAATAGGGAGGATTAACGCCGCGGCAGGGACTTTCATAGCCGTTTTCCCCCAGGTTTTTTTTTCCCGAGGAAAAAAGGGCTGATTTGAACCCCGAAGCCCTTGCGGGCATCAGTTTGCTTTTCTTCAGTTCAAGACTGACGCACTACCAGGTTATGCGACCGCGGCATGACCCCTTTT
>JACPBZ010000044.1 GCA_016180105.1 Candidatus Woesearchaeota archaeon
AGCAGTAAGCTTTTTAAAGAGCCCTTTTTTTCTTAGTTTTCCATATGGCAAAAATCCCAGAGGCAGAGGCAAGGACTTTCAGGAACGTCTTCGTCTGCAGGAAGTGCAAGCACAAGATTCGCGCTCCATCGTTGAAGGTTGCGCAGGGGAAGGTCAAGTGCAGGAACTGCACTAGCCAGGTTCTCAGGCCATTAAGGAAGAAGGGTTAGTAGTTACCCAAAGCTTTTTAAAATCTCTTTCCGTTTATTTTTCGTTGTTATGGCTTTGGATTTTTTGTCTGGACTTGCTGATTTTGCATTAAGGTACAGGTTCGTGCTTGGCTTCTACATTGTCATAGCTTTGCTTGTGTTTGTTTACAGGAAGAAGTTCCAGTTTCAGCTGAAGGTTATTGCGCTTCTTCGAACTAACCTCGGCCTTGGCTTGATGGACCGGATAGCGACCAAGCACCGTGAGCTTGTGAGGCTTCTTGGCTATATTGGCATTGGAGTTGGGTTCCTTTCCATGGCGTTCATTATTTTCATTCTGGGTCAGAGCGTTTATACCCTGTTGACTGTTCCCGATTCCCCTTCGCCTTTATCTCCTGTCCTGCCTGGAGTTAGGATTCCAGGTGTTCCGGAAAGCTTTTTTGTCCCGTTCGTGCACGGCATTATCGCGATTTTCATAGTTGCGGTTGTGCACGAGTTTGCCCACGGTGTTGTGGCAAGGGCGCATAATGTTGCCATAAAAAGTTCAGGTCCCGCCATTATCGGCCCTATTTTTGCCGCTTTTGTGGAGCCTGATGAGGCTCAGCTCAAGAAAAAGGGTGACGTTGTGAATTATTCGATTTTCGCGGCCGGCACTTTTTCAAATCTTCTTCTTTCGGTTGTTGTCCTTTTGTTTGTTTCCTTGGTCTTTACGCCCCTTGCTGGCCTCACCTTGGAAAAGCAGGGCGTTGTTATTACTAAAGTGACTCCTGGAGCGCCTGCTTATCTTGCTGGCATTCCGCCGGGCAGCCTTGTTATTTCGGTTAATGGCAATTCGGTTGTGTCTCGTGATGATGTCCTGAGCCAGCTCGCGCTCACGAAGCCCAACGAGACTGTTGTTTTCAGTAATGGCACTGCTGAATTTGCCGCTGTTTCAACCGTTCATCCCGCTGTGGAAGGTCGTGGCTATTTTGGCATTGAGGTTGCTCAGTATTACAATCCCCGCACGGCAGCCTTCAAGGTTGTTTTCTGGTTTGCTGAGCTTTTCAGGTGGATTGCGACCCTTGGCTTTGGGATTGGCATTGCTAATATGATTCCTGTTGGTCCCCTTGATGGTGGGAAGATGCTTCACCTTGCGTGGATGCGCATTGTTGGCGAGAAAAAGGCAACGAGGGCATTTATGCGCTTCAGCATTCTTTTGCTGCTTGTGATTCTTTTCCTGCTCAGCCCGATTTTCAGGGCAATGCTCAAGGCGATTTTTTAGTTATGCTCTCAAAATATTTTTTCACTTTCTCGTTGAGTGATGGTTTTGCCAGTTCTCCCAGTGAGTAATAAATCCTTTGCGCTTCAGGCCCCCAGCTGTAGCCTGCCGAGTGCTTTTCAATCCGGGCAATCTTGAAGAAGCCTTTTCTGGCGCCTTTTTGCAGTGAGTAGTATATTGCACGCTTGGTTACCTTTGGAAAGAGCTTCAGGTAGTGCTTGCAGAGGTCATAGCCGTGCAGCTCCCCGAATTGTGAAAGCAGCTCGGTGATGTTCTGCCTTACCGGGCTGCCTGCTGGCCTTCCTCGTTTCATCCTTCAAGCAAGTTTTGGCGGAAGATAAATAGCTTTCCATATTGAAATATTGCGGTGTTGGCAAAGCTTTAAATAGTAATAGGGAGCAGCAACCACTTATAGCGTCGATATCCAAGGCATTAATGGTTTGAACGCGAGGTGAATCGGATGGTTGAAGGAAGATGCATGAAGTGCAAGAAGCCAGTCCAGATTAAGGATGGCAAGGAAGTTACGATGAAGAATGGTATGAAGGCAATGAAGGGAACTTGCCCAAAGTGCAGCACTAAGGTCTTTAGGATTCTCGGAAAGGCATAGGCCTTTCTCTTTTTTTTTATTTTTTTGATTTCTTCATTGGGTTCATACCCCGCACCTCTGGTGCGATATCATTTTCCAATGAAGGACCAAACACCCTATCATGCCCCACAGCTTGCTGTGGTTGGGTGTTTGATTAACTTTTTATCCACTGCTTTTTCTGCCGCTGTGGTTTATGGAGCTTGATGTCCTGGCATTCAATGAGGCGCTGAGCCGAAATTCTGTAATCCTTCTTAGCTGTTGCTGCGAAATCCATTATAGCGGCAGGGCTGAGAGCTTTCTCGGCAGCGGTGACAGGATCATAATCATCAAGTCTGACAAGACAATCCTGATTCATCAGCCTGTTGGCAGTGCCCCGATAAATTACATGAAGGATGGAACCAGCATGGTGGCGGTCTTTGAGGATGGCCGTCTTGTCCTTCGCTGTCACAATATTCCGCTTAAGGAGTATATGGACATCTTTATCTCAAAAGTCCACTCGTTTCAGCAGTTGCAGATGGAGGATGGCGAGAAAATCAGGCTTGCCGGCTCTGAGCGTGACATGTCTGATATGATTTACGATAATCCGCAGCTTATTGAGCCTGGCTTCAAGCCATTGAGCAGGGAGGAGCACACGAAGTATGGCTTTATCGACGTTTTCGGCTACGACAGGAATAATGCTCTGGTGGTCATCGAATGCAAGCGCTACTCTGCCGACTTTAAGGCTGTGGAGCAGCTTCAGCGCTACATCACGAAAATCAAGCAGCTGAAGGGCGTGGACAAGGTGCGCGGCATCGTTGCCGCCCCGGAAATTTCCGCGAACGCATTGCAGATGCTTAAGGACATTGGCCTTGAGTTCAGGGCTATTTCCCCTCCGAAGTATCTTGAGAGGTTCAACAGGGGCCAGAAGAGGCTCGGTGAGTTTTAGTGCTTTCTTTCTGTTGATTTCTTCATTGGGTTCATACCCCGCACCTCTGGTGCGATATCATTTCCCAATGAAGGACCAAACACCCTATCATGCCCCACAGCTTGCTGTGGTTGGGTGTTTGATTGTTCGTGTTCAGCTACGACCATTAGCGTCTTCACGACCGCGTCCGGGCTCAATGATATGCTGTCTATGCCGCAGTCAACTAGGAATTCTGCAAATTCGGGGTAGCTTGAAGGTGCGTCGCCGCAAATTCCGATTTTTTTCTTTTTCCTTTTTGCAACGGCGATTACTTGCCGCACGAGTTCCTTTACTGCCTCATTTCTTTCGTTGAATATGTGGCTTACGAGTTCCGAGTCGCGGTCAACTGCCAGGGTGAACTGGGTCAGGTCGTTGCTTCCTATGCTGAAGCCGTCAAATATTTCTGCGAATTGTTCGGCAAGTATCACGTTGGAGGGCACTTCGCACATCACGTAGACATCGAGGCCGTTCTTGTGCTGTTTCAGCCCGTTGGCCGCCATTGCCGCCAGCACTTTTTTGCCTTCCTCTGGCGTCCTGCACATTGGTATCATTGCCTTGATGTTTGTGAGTCCCATTTCTTCCCTTGCCTTGAGGAATGCCTTGCACTCGAGCTCGAATGCCTTCTTGTAGGCGTCGCTGTAGTATCGCGCGGCGCCTCTCCATCCTATCATCGGGTTGTCCTCTTTTGGCTCGAATTCCTGCCCTCCGATTAAGTTTGCGTATTCGTTGCTCTTGAAGTCGCTCATTCTTACAATGACGTCCTTTGGGTAGAATGCTGCTGCTATTGACGCGATTCCTTCCGCGAGCTTGTCGATGAAGTATTGTTTTTTGTCCTTGTAGCTGTGCGTTAATTCGCTTATCGTTCTCTTGGCGTTCGCGTCATTGAGCTTTTCATATCCAATCAGGGCCAGTGGGTGTACTGATATGTAGTTGTTTATGATGAATTCTTCCCTTGCGAGGCCTACGCCGTCGACTGGCAAGAAGCTGTGCTTGAATGCCTCGTCCGGGCTGCCGATGTTGACCATTATCCTTGTCCTTGTCTTTGGAATCCTTTTGAGGTCTATGTGCTCTACTTCAAATTTCAGGATTCTGTCGTAAATGTTTCCTTTTTCTCCTTCTGCGCAGCTGACTGTTATTTTTTGGCCGTGCCCTATTTTTTCGGTTGCGTTGTTGGTTCCGACAACGCAGGGTATTCCCAGTTCGCGGCTTACGATTGCGGCGTGGCAGCTTTTTCCTCCCCTGTTTGTGACTATCGCTGCTGCTTGCTTCATTACGGGCACCCAGTCTGGGTCTGTCATTTCGGTCACAAGCACATCTCCTTTTTGGAATTCCTTTATGTGCCTGACATCCCTTATGATGTGGGCTTTGCCTTGGCCTATCTTGTCCCCGACGCTCTGGCCTGTAGCGAGCAGTTTTCCTTTTTCCTTTAGTACGTGTCTCTCGAGGGTTGTGCTGTCCTTTCCTGCCTGGACTGTTTCAGGCCTTGCCTGGACTATGAACAGCTTGTTCGCGACTCCGTCTTTTGCCCATTCCAGGTCCATTGGAGTCGGTTTGCGGTTTTTTTGTGAGTAGTGGCTCTCGACTATGCAGGCCCATTTTGCAAGCGTGAGTATTTCATTGTCGGTGAGGACGTAATTCCTTCTTTCCTCGGCTGGAACGACGACGTTCTTCGTGGTTGCGGCTCCTTCGTGGGAGTAAATCATCCTTATTTTTTTCTCCCCGGCCTTCTTGGATATTATTGCATTGAACCCTTTCATCAGGGTTGGCTTGAACACGACGTATTCGTCCGGGTTTATCCTGCCCTTGACTATGTTTTCTCCGAGGCCGTATCCTGCGCTTATTGTGACTGCGTCCTTGAATCCTGATTCTGTGTCTATGGTGAATATTACTCCTGAGCCGGCTTTATCAGACCTGACCATTTTCTGCACTCCTATGGAGAGGGCGACTTTGAAGTGGTCGAAGCCTTTTTCGTGCCTGTATACTATGGCGCGATTCGTGAATAGCGATGCGATGCACTTCCTGCACGCTTCCAGGAGGGAGTGCTCTCCGCGAATGTTCAGGTAGGATTCCTGCTGCCCCGCAAATGAGGCGCCTGGCAAATCCTCGGCCGTTGCTGAGCTTCTTACCGCAACGTCGGTGTGCTCGCCGTACTCCTTGCATAGTTCTCTGTAGGCATCGGTAATTTCCTGTTTGAGTTGCTGGGGGATTTCTCCCCCGAGGATTAGTTCCCTTACCTTGTGCCCTGCTTCCGCGACAGCTTCAATGTTTTTTGTGTTGAGCTTTTCCAGTATTTTCATTATTCTTTTTTCTATGCCTGCTTCTTTCATGAAGTGCCTGTATGCCTTGGCAGTCACGGCAAAGCCGTTTGGTATGCTGACTCTCTTCCTTACGAGTTCGCGGTACATTTCGCCGAGGGATGCGTTTTTTCCGCCAACTAGGGGAGTGTCTTCTATTGCTATGTCCTTGAACCAAAGGATTAGGGCGTTCTTTTTATCAACAGTGCTTGTCATCAATTCCCCTCTTTTTGGGCTTAAGGCCCTTTTGAGCTTATTTAAACTTTGCTACAGCCTGTCCAGGATGCTGTGGGCGTTCAGGGCCCTGGCTTCTGTCAGGAGCTGCCTTATGTGGCCTTTTGCGGTTGCCATTGTCTTTGCCTTCTGGAGCGCTGCTTCGCTGTTGCTTATTCTTGCGAATTCGTCAGCCATTACCAGTCCGTATGGGTATCCTGGGAAGGCAATGTCGTTGGATTGCCTTTTCAGGGAAGCCGCAAGCTTTGCCAGTTGCTCCTCGTCAGCTGCTTCTATCCTGAAGCTGTGCTGTGAAAACCTGTTCAGCCTTGCAATGGCTACTGTTGCCTTGTGTTTTTCGCTCTTTCCTTTGGCAACAATGATGTATCCTTCCTTGCCGCCGCCAAGCTTCTCAGCTGCGGAAATCAGTGATTCGCTTGTGTCGGCCAGCAGCGAGCACGTCTTGGCAACCGCGCCAACTATTGCGTTTTTGGCTGCTGCCGCCTCGGTTAGTTCGTTCAATGCTTTCCTTTCAGATTCGCTGAACGTTTCCAGTGTCCCGTCGAGAACAATGACGCCGCGCCCATTCAGCATTTTCAGGGCTTCTTTTGCGGCTGCAATTTCGCACATTCTCCTGGCTTCGTTTGTCACCTTCGCCAGGGGATTTTCAGTTCCTGTGGCTTCTGAACTTATCGCCTTTAGGTCAAGGTTCGACTCAAGTAATTCGGCGGTGTACTTGGCTTTCCCGTTCTCAACGGTTGCTTTTGCTAAAAGAAATCCTTCTTTTCTTTCGATGCTTGCAAGCTTATTGTCTTTTATGACTGCGATTGCCGTCCTTATCTTGTGCAGCTCGGCGGTTGGCGCTTGTATTATTGCGCTGTTGCCGCCATCGATGAACGCAACCTCGCTCTGGCCGTCTGCTTCAGTTAGCTGTCGCCAGTTTTCAGTTTCAATCGGTAGCAGGGCGTACTCTGCCTTGCTCATCAGGGCGTATGCCATTCGCTGGCTTTTGCCGCTGCTGTTTTTATTCTTTGCTGCAAAGGTATTAATATGGACTCAGTTATGTCTGGCTTATGGAAAGGCAGAAGCTGCTGTGTGGTGCTGTTTTGGGCTTGACTGCCGTAGCCCTTTCCCTTTCGATTTTTTTGGGGGTGGTTGTTTTTTTTATTTCGAATGACAGCTACATTCTTTCATTGGCTGCCTCAACCTCCACTCCCGAGTCCTACTGGGGCTCTGGGGAATTGGATTCTGCCACTTCCACCGAGGTCAGCAAGGCTGTCCTGGAGTATGTGAGGGGCGATTCTCCTGCTCTTCAGCGAGCTTCCTTTTTCCGGGAGGAAGAATTGGTGCACCTTGCTGAGGTCAGGCGTCTGATTTCCAGGATACATTTGGCTTTTAACCTTGCCATTTCAGCTTTTGCAGCAGCCTTTTTTGCCCTCTTCGTCATATCAGGCGATTTGGGAAGGTTTCGGGAGTATGCAAAGGTTTTCCTTCTGCTGTCTGGCTGGATTATACTGGCGCTTGCCGGCTTTGCAGCTCTTTCGTGGCTTAATTTTGATGCCTCCTTTACTGTATTTCACAGGCTTCTTTTTACCGACAGCCTTTGGGAGTTTCCATCTAACCACGCCCTTGTCAGCCTTTTTACAGAGGCTTTTTTTGCCAAGTTGGCTTTTAATATCGTCCTTGGCTCGGTTTTGGGCGGTGCTGTCCTGTTCGGTCTCGGCGTTAACCTGCCCGGTGGCCGTAAATGAGGCAGTCTTTGCTTGGTATTATTGCGTTGCTGAAGAGGCGCTATGGCCGCTCTTTTCACAGGAACGAGGACCCTTTTTATGTTCTGATTTTCACGGTTCTTTCAGCCAGGAACAGGGATTTGCAGACGTACAAGGCAGCATCGGCGTTGTTCAAGCGTTTTCCATCAATGCGACAGTTGGCCGCGGCTAAAATCAAGGACATTGAGAACACCATAAAGTTCATTGGCTTATATAGGCAGAAAGCTAAGCGAGTTAAAGCAATTTCCCGGCTGCTGCTTCAAAAATATGAATGCCGAGTGCCAGCCAATATGGAAAAGCTTCTGGAGCTGCCCGGTGTGGGGAGAAAAACAGCCTCCTGCGTTCTCATTTATGCTTTTAACAAGCCGGCAATTGCCGTTGACACTCACGTGCATCGCATCAGTAACAGGCTTGGCGTTGTGAAGACCAGGACTCCTGCCCAGACAGAAGCAGCCCTGATGAGTCTGCTGCCAAAAAGCCGGTGGCTGGACATCAATGAGCTTTTCGTGAAGCACGGCCAGCAGGTGTGCCTGCCAATTAAGCCCAGGTGTGGTGATTGCTCGATAAAACGCTGCTGCAATTATTTTGCGGCAACTAAGACAGCTTTGTAAAAGTCCTTTCAGCTTTTGTTTTGGCCTCTTCTACCTTCTCCGTCTTTGTCGCGGCTGTCGGCGCATTCTTCAGCAGCAGCTTTATCCTTTTGTTTTCGGGGTTTATTGTCAGGTTGCCGTAAATTGGGTTTTCCGCAAGGTCGCATAGTCTTTTGCCCGGGAAATCTCGGCAGTTGTCAGGCCTGCTGTCGTAAATCGTGCACATTCCGACTTTGCCTTCTCTTTTGAAGAACGTGCACCAGCCGTTTTCCCGCTTCAGCAGCGGTTTCCCATCGCTGTCGGCAACAACGAATTCTTCGCGTTTTCGGCTGCTACCTTTCTCTATCCGCCTTATCTCATTATCGCTCAATCTCACAGTCAGCGTGCAGCACAATCCGCAAAAGGTGCAGTTTTGTGGTATCATTGCCTTTCCAGGGAATTTTCGGTTTATATTTCTTTGCCGCTATCTAAAGAAGAAATATTGCAGTGTCACAATCCCAAGCGATATGAATGTTGAGTAAGTCACTGCCTTTTTTGGTACCGGCTTGCCTATCCTATGGAAGACTTCTTTTATGCAGGAGTGGTTGTTGTTCCTCTCGTCCTTTACTGGGTAGCCTCTCAGAAGCTGCATTAGTGTTGTCAGTGGGCATACCATCCTGTATTTGCCTATTATTGGCATTAGCAAAAGCCCCCATCCGAACTGGAGTGCCACAGCGATGAGTATGAACCAGAAGTGGAAGCTTACCTTGCCTGGCCAGAGTGACGTTGGCACGAAGAAGAGCCCGTACCATACCGTGACCAGGACGAAATGTAGCCAAAATGTGAGCTCTGCCGCTGCAGTCTTGATTTTCATTGCCTTTCCGTTGCGGCAGCGATTGCTATTAATACTTTTTTATTGTCGCAATATTTATATACGATTTTCCCGCTGCCTGGTCTAAAAGTGGTGCTGGCTTGGTAACTTTTCACGATGCTTCGGTGGATAGGGCGTTGTCCCTTCTTGCCTCTTCGCGGAGTGGCCTTTCCGATAGTGAAATCAGAGTTAGGCTCTTAAAATACGGTTTTAATGAGCTTCCAAAGGGGAAGCGCACCACAGCTCTTTTTATCTTCCTTAGTCAGTTCAGGAATTTCCTTATCCTCCTGCTTTCGGTAGCTGCCGGTGTTTCCATTTTCCTGAGGGAGTTTGTGGAAGCTGGTGCGATGCTGTTCATAGTTCTTCTCTCGGCTCTTTTGGGTTTTGTTCAGGAATTTAGGGCTGAGAAGGCAATGGAGGCTCTTGAGAAGGTGTCAGCGCCCACTGCGCGTGTTATCCGGGATGGCCGTGAGGTTAAGATTGCCGCAAGGGAGCTTGTGCCCGGAGATGTCATCCTCCTTGAGGCTGGTGACATTGTTCCTGCTGATTCAAGGATTATTGAAGTTTCGAACTTGCAGATTGATGAGGCGGCCTTGACTGGGGAGTCGCTGCCTTCTGCAAAGGTCACTTCTCAGTTCAAGCCCTCGACTTCAATTGCCGACCAGGAGAATATGGCTTTTATGAGCACTGTTGTCACGTATGGCAAGGGGAAGGCGGTTGTGACAGCAACTGGGCTGAATACGGAGTTTGGGAAGATTGCGGCTTCCATCCAGTCGACGAGGGAGACCAAGACTCCGTTGCAGGTCAAGTTTGAGCAAATGGCCAGGCAGATTGGCATGGCAGTCCTTGTTTTGGTTTTTTTCGTCTTCATAGGCGGCTCAATGAAGGAGGGCAGCAGCGTTTCCACAATGCTGATTTTTGCGCTTAGCCTGGCTGTTGCGGCTGTTCCGAGTGCCCTGCCTGCCATTGTTACTATAAGTCTTGCAATGGGCGCGAAGTCCCTTGCTTCGAAGAATATGATTGTGAAGAAGCTTCCAGCTGCCGAGAGCCTTGGGGCAGTGACGGTCATATGCTCTGACAAGACGGGTACCATCACGAAGGACGAGATGACCGTGACAAGGCTTTACCACGATGGCAAGGTCATCCTTGTTTCGGGGAGCGGCTATGAGCCAACTGGCCAGTTTACTCACGAGGGCAAGGAGTTCAGTCCGAAGAGCCTTGAGCTCTTGCTTCGCACAGGCCTTTTGTGCAATAATGCCAGGCTTTCCAGCTCTGATGGCTTGTGGAAGATAGCTGGCGACCCGACAGAGGGTTCCTTGGTTGTGCTTGCCCGGAAGGCTGGCTTGTCCAGGGAGCAGTTGCTTGAAAAGTCTTCTCTTGTTCAGGAGCTTCCGTTTGACTCTGAAAGGAAGGCAATGTCCGTGATTTTCAGGACGAAGGGCACGAGGGAGACGTATGCGTACGTCAAGGGAGCCCCTGACCTTCTGCTTGAGAAGTGTGACCGTTTTGTTTCCGGAGGGAAGGTGCAGAGGCTGACTCAAAAGGACAGGCAGCGCATTCTTGAGATAAACAACTCGTTTGCCGAGGATGCCCTTCGCGTTCTTGGCATTGCCTACAGGGAGCTGCCTTTCCTGAGCCAGTATGCAACTGATTCTGTTGAGGCAAATCTTGTTTTTGTTGGCCTTGCTGGCATGCTTGACCCCCCAAGGGAGGAGGTTGCGAGGGCGATTGCAGAGTGCCACGATGCGGGAATCAAGGTTATGATCATAACTGGCGACCACGCAATGACTGCCAAGGCTGTTGCAAGGCAGATTGGGCTTTTTAGTGAAGGCGACCTTGTCTTGACTGGTGAGGAAATTGAAAAAATGTCAGAATATGACCTTTCGAAAGTTATTGGTCACGTGAGGATAATAGCCCGCGCCCTTCCGATTCAGAAATCAAAGGTCGTGGATGCCCTTAAGCGGAATGGCCACGTTGTTGCGATGACCGGTGATGGCGTTAATGATGCCCCCGCATTGAAGAAGGCTGATGTGGGCATTGCAATGGGCCTTACTGGCACTGACGTTTCCAAGGAAGTTTCCAAGTGCGTCCTTGCAGATGATAATTTTGCTACGATAGTGAATGCAATTTCGGAGGGCAGGAATATTTATGATAAAGTGATAAAATCCACAAGGTACCTCTTGTCGTGCAACATTGGGGAGATTGTGGCGGTGTTTCTTGCCATTCTTTTGCGGTTCCCTCTTCCGCTGACGCCGCTTCAGATTCTTCTTATGAACCTGGTGACTGATGGCGTTCCTGCCATGGGGCTGGGTGTTGAGCCTGCTGAGGATGAAGTTATGAAGAGGCCTCCGAGGAGCCCCAGGGAGAAGCCCATAACGGCGGCGAGCCTTTTGCTTGTGCTCATTTTTGGCCTTGTGATGGGATTTGGGACGCTGTTTATCTTCAATCTTTTCCTTGAGAGGGGCATTGATCTCGCCCGCACTTCGGCCTTTACTACTCTTGTTATGTTTGAGATGTTTGCAGTGCTGGGAAGCCGCTCATTGATGCCTTTCAGGAAGCTTAACCCGTTCACTAACAAGTGGCTTCTCGGCGGTGTGACGCTGTCGGTGCTTATCCAGCTGTCAATTGTTTACTGGGCCCCGTTGCAGCCTGTTTTTGACACTGTTCCCCTTGGCTTGTACGAGTGGACAAGGATCCTTCTTGTCTCCAGTCTTGGTTTCCTCATAATGGAGGCTGGCAAGCTGTTCTTTAACCAGTCTGGCAATCACGGCAGCGCCCCATCGGCAAGCGTCTAGAAGAATTCGCCCAATCCTTTTTGCTTTTTTGTGAAACTTTCGACAGTTATCGGTTTCTTCATTTCGCTGCCGTTGAGAATTGGCTTCCCGTAAACTCCGTCATAGCCTGGCTTCACTGTTATTTTTCCTTCGCGATTCATCATTATCGCAGCAGCCAGTTTTTCATCCACAATGCTCTTCAGCTCGCCTTCTTCGGCATTCAGCAGCACATTGAACTCATTGCCAAACTTTTCAATCAGGCTATTGTAAATCTGCCAGGTTTTCTTCGATGCAACGGGGAAGCCGTTAAGCTCGGCAATCACTTCAGAAAGAGGTATCAGTGACTTGAATGTAACAGCATCTTTTTTCACGTACCCCTCCGGCCTGTCAGATGCGGCAAGCTCCTCAACCCTGTTTAAAACGCCTATTGTCATTTTGGTTCCACACTTTGGGCAAATCTTCTTGTGCTGGTTAGACTCAGCAGGGCTCATCACGACATTGCAGAGCCTGTGCCCGTCAAAGTGGTACTTGCCGTAGCCCGGGTCAACCTCAATAGTTTCAGCAAAGCCTTTGCGGCTGCGGATAGCATCCCGCACATTTTTGTATGTCAGCTCATCCATTTCAAGCACGTTCGCTTCCCTTCCCATCCTCCACGGCCAGTAGCTGTGGCAGTCTGAGTTTGACATTAGCGTTATGCCGTCAAGTTCTGTAATTCGCCAGTTCATTGCCGGGTCGGATGACATCCCGGTTTCTATGGCGTGAATCTTCCCAACCTTTTCGCCAAAGCATTCTTTTAGTGAATTGAAGCCTGATTCAGATCCGAATATGCCAAACCACGGCGT
>JACPBZ010000047.1 GCA_016180105.1 Candidatus Woesearchaeota archaeon
ATGAAACAGACGGGAGCTTCTACCAGTACGACCGGTCAGGCTACCAGCTGACGTCAGGCTCCTCGCTGTCAAGAGGAAGGCTGGATGTGCGGTATACAATACCTTCAAATTATACTTCTGGGACGCTGAACATTTCGGCTGTTTTCAACGGCACAGGCGTTTATCCAAGAAAACACGGCTCGGTTATAATAAACATAAACGTCTCCTCGACTGCGCCGTCGCTGGGCAGCATTGTAATCTCGCCGCCGGCGCCTGACGCGAACGACAACATAAGATTCAACGTCACGGCCACGACAAGCAGCGGCAACGTCGACAAGGTTTTGTTTGAAAGCAATTTCTCCGGCTCGTGGACGAATTACACGATGACAAATGCCTCAAGCATCTACAACTACACGATAGCAAACACGTCCCTAAGCGCGAACATGGTAATCGGATACAGGGTCCATGCCAATTCGAGCGCAGGCAACAGGACATCAACCGCAGCCAGTTCATTGACTGTCAGCGCCATAGCAACATCAGCCTCTGCGGGGACAACCAAGGCGAACGTCAACACCAACGAGAACAACACGCTGTTCTGCGACTACACTGAAAACGGAAATGGCGACGTGACAGGCGCCACAGTCCTGGCTGACATCGGCGGCAACAACACGATGGCATACAACGCGACGTCGGGAAGATACGAAGCCAATTATTCCTCTGCTTCTGCGGGCACCAAGACGTGGACGTGCTACGCGTCCAAAGGAAACTTCAGCTCAGCCAGCGTGAAGCATTCTTTCAGTGTTACGGAGACCACTGCGCCGAGCTTCAACAATGTAACCGCCGTAGGGAATGTCTACAATAATCAGAACATCACGGTCAGCGCCATATGGACGGACAACACGGGGCTGGACATAATTCTGTTCTCATCAAATTTCACCGGGGCCTGGGTAAATTATACAATAAAGGCGAGCGGCACTACTTACAACTCCTCATACAACATCACCAACATGAGCAACGGCCAGGTAATAGGATGGCATTACATAGCTAACGACACCTCGGGGAATACCAATAATCTCATGCCGGTCCAGTCATTTACCGTCCAGAACAGGCAGCCAAGCCTAATCCTCGACAAAAACGACAACAACAGGGGCTTCGGGGAAGGCTGGAATTTCACGCTTAACCTGAGCGACGCGGACAACGACACCTTAAACGCCAGCTTCTACGCAACGCCGCCGAACGGGACGAAACAGTTTATGTCTTCAGTCCTCACGAATCGACGATATTCAACATAACAGTTGAGAAGGATGATGTGATTGTAAATGTCACGCTAGGCGCAAACGGGACTGCCCAGAGGTTCGGCTACAACACGATAACGCTCGGGATTCTTGTATTCGACACGGACAAGCAGGAGCGGGTGAACAGCACTGCGCGAATTTCGTGGACAAAGGACGGGTTCACGCCTTACGACGACTTCGCGGACTGTTCGGTAACAAACGGCAACTGTACAATCGACCTCGACCCGGACCATGCGTTTAGCGTAGGCGAGCAGAGCTTCATGGGCAGCGTCCTTGACAACAACTCATTTTACAAAACTGTCAATTCTTCGCAGGAATTGTTTATCGTAAACGGGACTCTTTTCACGTCTGTTAACGGACCTTCCGGGGTGCAAAATTTCAACGAAACTGTACTCTTCAACACGACAGTGACGGATGACACGTCAAGCGTAAGGGAGGTCGACGAGGTATTCCTGGAATACAAGTTCACCAATGCAGCCCACTGGAGAAGCTGCACCCCTGTGAACGCGAGCGCAAACGGGGAATATACGTGCCTGCTCAACATATCATCCCTGCTTCTGGGCGCGTACGACATAAGGTTCACCGCACGGAAAGAGAATTACACAAGCTTCAACACGACCGTCCGCCACCAGTTCATAATAGTAAAGGTCATGAAACATGTAGAAAAAAATAACTTTACTTCCTTTTCCAGAAGAACAATAAGGCCTGAAAACTTCAATACGACGATAGACATAATTCCGCTGGCGAACCTGTCCAATATGGACATAAACATAACGTTCAACACGACAAATCCTGTTCCTGTAAACCTTTCCGTTCTTGGGCTTGAGAAATATCTTACCGTGAATGTCAGCGAAGAGCTGGGAAACAACCTGAGCTATGCCATACTGAAGATAAATTACACCGAAGAGGAGCTCAACATGTCCGGAGCCGTGGAAGATTCGCTGAGGATATACAGGTTCAACGGCACCAACTGGACAGCTTTCGACCCGCCTAATGGTGGCGTCAACAAGACGGAAAAATATGTCTGGGCTAACCTGACCACGTTCAGCGACTTCGCGGTGGGCGGTAAGAAGTCCAACGGCACCGCATGCTCTTCGGGCGACGAGTGCAACTCAGGCAACTGTGCCTCAGACTTTGACGGCAGCGGCATGTGGTGCGCGCCTTCAGGGAATTGCGCAGCCAACTACGCGATAAACTACGAAAACGGCGCCAAGCTGTGCGACGGCTCGGCGCTCCAGACCTGTTCTTCCGGAAGCTGGGCATCAACAGCATGCTCAGCCGGCTGCTCAAACGGCGCATGCGCGACTGCCAGCAGCGGCGGAGGCGGGGGAGGAAGCGGCGGCGGCTCGCTGGCAGTGGTGAAAAAAGGCCAGACAATCACGGCATCGAAGCTTGCCGCATACGTTCCTGTTTCATTCAGGTTCGCCGGACTCTCGGCAAATATCACAAACGTCGTGATTACGCCGACCGGCAGCTTCGTCTCCGCGTCGGTGAGCGTGCATGAAATCCCTGCTCCGGAAACAGCCGTAGACGGGCTTGTTTATCGCTATGCAGACATCGCATCCACGATACCTAACGCCAACATCTCCAGTGCCATCATAAATTTCAGGGTTCCGAGGTCATGGACAGCAGAACATGAAATAGAACCCCGCAGCATCGCACTTTACAGGCTTAGCGCTGGCTGGAACCGCCTGCAAACCAGCATGATATCAGAAGACCAGGAAAGCTACCAATACGAATCCGTTACGCCAGGCTTCTCTGTCTTCGCCATAACGGGCAGCAAAGCAGTAAAAACAGCTGAACAAACAAGAACCGGGATATGCGGGAACGGGATTGTCGAAGCGGGCGAGGCATGCGACGGGACAGTACAGCTCACGTGCAAGGACCTTGGTTTCGCAGGCGGAACGCTCCGATGCAGCGGATGCAGATACGATACTTCAGGATGCATGGCCGTAGAGATTTCAGAGCAGGGAATAGAAAGCTATGACTACGACTACTTATTTAAGGTACTCGCTGCTTTTGCCGTCTCGGCCGCTGCGCTGGCTTACGTTGCACATAAAAGACGAAAAGGAAAGGCTCCTAAACGCAAGCCGCCCGGCAAAAAGCGCGCACGAAAGAAGCCAAAACAGAAAAGGCGGAAGCGCGGATTTCCATTTGAATAATTTTATGAAAAACCCGTTCTTGGAATGCTTTAACAGTTTACCTAATATGTATCTGTCATGAAAATCGAGGTAAAGAACGAGAATTACAACAGGTTCCTCAAAAGAAAAGAGCTTAGCCTGGCCATAGAGCATCCTGAAGAGGC
>JACPBZ010000049.1 GCA_016180105.1 Candidatus Woesearchaeota archaeon
AGCGCGCGGAACAAGGGACTTTGCGGCCGGGGAGGCATTGCTGCGGCAGCAGACAGTCAACACGCTCCGAAACGTGTTCGAGCTGTATGGCTACAACCCCCTGGAGACACCGGTGCTTGAGAGGTTTGACACACTAGCCTCAAAGTACGCTGGAGGCGCGGAAATACTCAAGGAAACGTTCACGCTGAAAGACCAGGGAGACAGGGAATTGGCGCTGCGGTACGACCTTACAGTGCCAATGTGCAGGTTCATCGCAACCAATCCGAACCTGAAAATGCCTTTCAAAAGATACCAAATCGGGAGCGTCTTCCGTGATGGCCCGTTGAAGATAGGGCGATACCGCGAGTTTGCACAGTGCGACGTTGACATTGTCGGGGTAACATCAATGGCTGCTGATGCGGAAATGATTGAAATCGCGCAGGAAGTCTTCAGAAGGCTGCGCCTGAACGCAATCTTGAAGGTAAACAGCAGAAAAATCCTGAATGGCATCATCGCCCTTGCAGGAATAACACCGGACAAGGCAGAAAAGACCATACTCACCCTGGACAAGCTTGAAAAAACAGGGCGGCAAGCGGTCGAGAAAGAGCTTGCAGAGTCAGGAACCCCGGCTGCAGCCATCAAGAAGCTTATGGCCCTGGTTACCGTTGACGGCACAAACAACGAAAAGCTTGCGAGGCTCGGCAAGGAACTGAAGGACGAAGGAAAAGAGGGAATAGCCGAAATTTCAGAAATGCTCGGCAACATACAAAATGCCAAAAACGTCGAGTTCGACCCCTCACTTGCAAGAGGGCTGGCTTATTACACCGGAACCGTATTTGAGGCATTCCTGAATGAGCAGAACCTTACCGAGATAAAATCAGCAATCGCGGCAGGAGGGCGCTATGACAAAATGATCGGGAACTTTGTCGGAAACGGAAGGAACTACCCCGCGGTCGGCATATCATTTGGGCTTGACATAATCCAGGACGCGCTTGGGATGCTTAAAACCGGCCCGAAAAAGTCAGCCGCCTCAGTCTACGTCATACCAGTAAAAGTAAACGCGAAAAAAGCCGTCTCAGAACTGAGAAAAGCAGGAATCAACACGGACGTTGACATGAACGACAGGGACATAAGGAAAAACCTGGAATACGCCTCTTCAATGGGAATATCCTTCGTTGCAATAATTGGCGAGAGGGAACTCAGCGACAACAAGATAACCTTGAGAGACCTCAGAAGCGGGGAAGAAAGGCTTCTGTCAATAGAAGAAGCCATAGCATTCCTGAAGCCTACTCAGGCTTCGTAAGAACCTCGCAGCCAGATTTGGTAACAATCAATGTCTTTTCTGCCTGGCTGACAAGTCCTTTAGCTTCCTCCACAAGGGGAGGGAAGCCCTGAATTATTCCCTGCTGCTCAAGGATCTTCAAGGCAATCGAAACCTTCAATGCGGGAAACTCCTTCAGCAGCCAGCGCTTCGCAAAAGGCAGCATTTCATATTCGCGAATTTTCCCCAGCACCTTCCCGATGCCAGGATCGCGAGTCTGCCTTTCAGAAACCTGCATAAACACCTCAGGATTAGATGACTCAAAAATGACACCCTTGCCAATAGTTGCGAAAGGCTCAATGGCAATCACCTCATTCTCGTGCAGCTGAGTCCTGTCACCATTGTCAAAATTAGGAATGGTCGGGCGAGTGTGAATCTCAAACTTCCCAAGGCCGTGGCCGCTAAGGTTGCGGATTGGCGAAAAGCCAAAAGAGGAAATCGCGCCCTTGATGGCAGCGCCAATCTCGCAAACAGGAACGCCAGCCTTCACAATCTTAATCGCATCACTCAATGCCTTTTCAGACGCAGCCACCAATTCCCCCTTGCTGCCGCCAAGGTCAACAGTCACGGCATTGTCACCAAGAGCGCCATTGTAGCAGGCACCAACGTCAAGCTTGCAAACCTGGGCATCAAGAATGGCCTTGTCACCAGACTCCGGGCAATAATGCGCAGCCACGTGGTCAAGCGACACCTGCGAAGGAAACGAGGGCCTTGCGCCCAGCTCAAAAATCTTCGCATCCACGGCGTCGCAGACATCAATAAGGGGAGTGCCTTTCTTAATCAGCCTTTTGCCATAGTCAAGAGCAACCGCGGATATCCTGCCCGCCTTTCTCCAGTCATTAACGACGCTTTCGTCAACAATCATACAGGGAAGGCGTTTCTTGATTATTTATAAAACTGTTGATACAGAAACAGCGAATCCAATCAGGAAAAAAAGAAGACCCGTGGGCCAAGTCGTGAGCGGCCGGCTGACCACAATCAAGAGCTTAAGACCGTGCATCCAGCAAAGCCAAATGCTGACAGTATAAATTCTTTTGCAGAAC
>JACPBZ010000032.1 GCA_016180105.1 Candidatus Woesearchaeota archaeon
AGCTGGCGTTTTTTGCTGTGGAAGTCTTGGCTTTCTTGTTCTCGTTTGCTCTTGTGTTGGCATTTGCTGAGCTGCTAGTGTTGTTTGTTGCGCCTGAAGCTCGCTTTCTGCGGCGGCAGTGATTTGCTGTTGCGGTTGTAATGATTGCTGCGGCTGCGGTTTTTCAGGTTCTTTTTCTTCAAAGACGCCAAGTTGCTTTTTAATTGATGTTTCTGCCTCTTCGCTTGAAAGAAGGTACCACTTCCAGAATAGCTCAACTTGGCCGTCCATACCAACTTCTATTGGTTTTGCAAAGTCCTTTATCTGCCGTAGCGCAACCCGTATGGCCGGCTCAAGCACGTTGTCGCGAAGTATTCCAGACGCTTTTAGCTGCTCGAATGCCTCCTTTTCTTTCTGGGGCAAGCTGGCAATGTAGTTTTGGAGTTTTGCTTCCTGGCCGGCAACGTAGTATAATGGTGTCCCGCCCACTTTGACGCTGGATATTTTCACGTCGCTTGATGATGCCAGCTCGCCAAGGATGGCGGATGCCATTAGAATGTTGGTGCCTATTTCCTTTGATATCTGGGATGGAATTAAGGGGCCTCGCATCCTTACGAGCTGCTTTACCCTGTCTGTTATTAAGCTTCCCGGCATAGTTCCCGGAGGGCGGTATGGTTTTAAATAATTTGTCAGATGGTTTAGGGCCTCAGCCACCTTATTTCCCAGTACGAGACGTCTCCCTCGTCATCCACCACGCCTATCAGCAGGCGTTTCTTTGTGGAGTGCGCCACCCTGTTCTTGGCTGAGAATTCCTGCCAGGTCATTGAGTCTCCTTCGTGGACGGGGTAGAGTATCCATCTTGCGTGGTCTTCGCCTGGCTTTACGCCGCGGTCGTAAATCCTGAAGTCTGCGCCGAATTTGAGGGCTGTCTTGATTATGTAGCCCCTGTCTCTGATATCCTTGAACACGGAATATTTTACCCAGAAGTTTTTTTGGATTTTTGAGGCTTTTTTCAGGAATTGGTCTGCGGTCACGGGTTTTTTTCCGGACTCGAGCAGCAGTTTGCCTCTTTCAAGCAGGTACATTGCCTCTGTGAGTGAAAGTTGCACCCTGCCGTCTGCCAGCAGCTTGCCGTATCTTGATTGGTTATACAGCTCCCTGGCCGCATCCGTGTTTTCTGTCAGCACTCGTTCCTTGAGGAGGAATGCTTTTACCTGCTCCTTGGATTTTTTTGGTTCGTCCTTGTCAGCTGCTTTTTCCTTCAGGTCAACAGGCATTGCTTCCATAGTGCTTTGTGTTTCTGCCGGAATTTAAAAGCTTATGCCAGGGATTATCGGGGTTGGCATCATAACACTTAAATACGCTTCCAGGTGAGCTTGCATTATGGAAATCACTTTTTTGGGCACGAGTTCTATGGTGCCCACAAAGGAAAGGAATCAGTCTGCCCTTCTTGTTACTTACAAGGCTGAGGGCATCCTTGTCGACTGCGGTGAGGGGACGCAAAGGCAGTTCAAGATGACAGGGTTGCCGCTGACTAAGATAACCAGGATTTTGATTAGTCATTGGCACGGCGACCACGTCCTGGGACTGCCTGGCCTTCTTCAGACGTTGAATAGCTCCACCACTACGCACCGGGTTGAAGTGTATGGACCTAAGGGCACGAAAGTCCAGTTTGATTTTATGAAAAAGGCTTCCCTGATGGAGGGCCATAGTGGGGGCTTGACACTTGAGGTCCACGATGTTGACGAGGGTGTTTTTTTTGAGAATGATGATTTTTATTTGGAAGCTGGGAAGCTTGACCATTCCGTGCCTTGCCTTGGGTACAGCATTGTGGAAAAGGATAAGGTTCACGTGAACATTGAAGCTGCCAAAAAGCTCGGGCTGCCTGAAGGCCCGGTCCTCGGCAGGTTGCAAAAGGGGGAAACAGTTGCCTGGAAAGGCAGGAGCATAGGCCCGTCTGATGTCACGTACAAGTCAAGTGGGAAAAAGGTAACTGTCATAATGGATACTGAACTGTGCCAGGGCGCTGTTAAGCTGGCTGGCAATGCTGATTTGCTTGTGTGTGAAGCCACTTACGCGAATGAGCTTGAGGAAAAGGCAAGGGAGTACAAGCACCTGACTGCCGGCCAGGCTGCGTCAATTGCCAACAAGGCCGGTGCTGGAAAGCTTGTTTTGACGCATTTTTCGCAGCGTTACAAAACAACAGCTAAGGCTGAGGAGGACGCGAGGGGCACTTTTGACAACATAGTCTGCGCCAAGGATTTTATGAGAATAAAAATATAAGAGATACATCACAAAAGAGGGTAAAAATGGTGCTTATGAATGCCAAGGCGAAGGGCAGCAATGCAGAGCGTGAGCTGATTCACTTGTTTTGGAGCAACAGCTGGGTGGCTCTGCGTGTTGCCGGGTCGGGCTCAATGCAGTACCCTTGCCCGGATGTTCTTGCTTCAAATACCTCAAGGGTCCTTGCGATAGAGTGTAAGTCTTCGGGGGAGTTGAGCAGGCACTTGCCAAGGGCACAGGTTGAGGACCTAATCCGGTTTGCAAGGCTATTTGGCGCCGAGCCTTGGATTGGGGCAAGGTTCAACGACATGAAGTGGGCTTTTTTCAGCCCTGATGACTTGAAACAGACTGGGACTGGCTTTTCTGTTTCGGTGAGAATGGTTAAGGAGAAAGGCCTGACATTTGAGCAGCTCTTGGGCAAGTTTTAGCTAAAGCCTGCATTCTAAAAGTATTTATAGGTTCAAAAGAGCCTTTGTGGTATGGTGAGGAAGGAGTTTGATGGTTTGATCAAGCAGTTGGCCGAATTTCTCGGCCCTGAGTTTGTTGAGGTAATTAATGAATTGAGGTTGAAAAGTGATTACTCTGAGTTTAAGCTTGCGGAGGCAGTGAAAAAGGACGTTAACGAGACGAGGAACTTGCTTTACAGGCTTCACGACGCCAGCTTGGCCACGTTCATCAAGAAGAAGGATCATAAGATAGGATGGTATATCTATTACTGGACGTTTCAGGATGATAAGGTTGTTGAATTTCTTCTTTCGGAAAAAAAGGCGAAGCTTGACGGGTTGAAGGAAAGGGTTTCGCGGCAGGGCAACAGCAAGTTTTATTCTTGCGTCAACAAGTGCCTGAGTGTTGACTTTGACAGGGCATTCGAGATGTCATTTCACTGCCCGGAATGCGGGAGCCTTCTTGAGCAGGAGAATAACTTGGGTAAAGTCACTGGTTGGGAAAAGGAGATTGGTGAGCTTGAGGAACAGGTGGGAGCTTTGGAAAAAATAAGGATGGGTGACAGGGCAGCGCAGGCTGGGAAGAACGCGGCAGCGGAGGATATGGAGAAAAAGGCGAAAAGCCAGCCTTAGCGCCTTCTTTTGAGGGAACTCTCTATTTTTTTCTCTTCTTTTTCTATCTTGATTTCCTCAAGCGCTATTCTCTTGGTAATGGCGAACAGGTTTTCATCAATCCTGGCAATTCTTCTTTCCATGAGGACAAGTATCCTGAGCGAGTACACTATCGCAGCGAGGGTTCCTATTATCACCCAAAGAATGACCATTTGTAAGTTGCCTTCTGGCATGTTTTATCTACCTCTTTTGCTAAATAAAGTCAAACTCTGCTTTGAGGTTTAAAAGCTTTTTGTTTTGCGTGATTCAGAATACCGGCTTCAGGTCCTGCCAGTTGGCGTCAAAAAGCCTTTCGAAGGTTGAAGCGAAGAACTTTGACCTCACCCAGATGCCCATGTCAGTTGCCGGGTTTGCTATCTCGTCATCAAGAGGCATTAGGACTGCTTCCTTGCCGTCAACAACGCAAAACCTTGCTGGGGTGGCTGAATGCCTAATCTCTGCAACGCTGGCAAGCTCCTCGATTTGGGGCTTTGCTTCTGGGGTTATGTTTGCAACAATCCTGATTTTGACCTTTCGCTCTTTTGCTTTTCGGAGCTCCTTCCTGAGCGCATCCTTCTTTCTCAAGATTCCAGCAGTTGTTGTTGATATCACAATACTCTTTTCTGCAGCTCGGATCATTCTCTCCAGGTGGTTGTAAAGGTTCTTTCTGCCTTTGAGGCTTCCGGTAAGGTCAAGTGGGTCTATTTCACTCACGCCGCTCTTGTAGATTGTTTTCAGCTCATCAATCAGGGGGCTTTGCTCGATTCTTGACAGAAACTTGTCCTGTGTCTCAGCATCTTCAACAAGCTTCTTCCTGACATTTTCAATAACGTGCTCTGGCTGGACAGCAATGTACTTGATTGGCTTTCCAACCTTCATTATTATGAATCCTTTCTTCTCAAGGCTTTCGAGAACGTCATAGCTCCTGCTTCGTGGCACTCCTGCGGTATCAGAAAGCTCTCCAGCCGCAGCAACACCTTTTGAAAGTAGGGCAAGCCAAAGTTTGGCCTCATAGCTGTTGAGTCCCACATCCCGCAGTTGGTTTATTTTTTCCTTCTGGATAAGCATAAAGTGTGGGAACGTTTGTTAATATTTAAAGGTTTTCTTTTTTATTATTGGGAAGTAACAAAAACACCCTCACCCCACCATTTCCTTTGGAAACGTAACAAAACACACAACCACAACCAAAACCAATACAAATAAATGAGTTTGGTTGATTTTGTCGCCGAGAGTTGTGATTGTTGTTTTTTGTTGTGTATTTTTATTAAGCGCAATCATTATTAACAACCGCACAAAGGAGTTCCATAAGAAGCTGTGGGGTGTCTGTGTTGAAGGAAAGGTCTCTTGCTAATTTTTTTGATGAATACCTAAAAAAGGGCTCTGTGTTCGGGGACAAGAGTCGCCTTCAGACGAACTACAAGCCTGAAGACATACCTCACAGGGATTTGCAGCTTGAGCAGGTTGGTGTGATCATAAGGCCCGCGCTAAGGCTTGAGCGCCCCTCGAATTTTTTTGTGTATGGGAAGACTGGCACTGGCAAGACGCTTGTTGTCACGAAAATGGTGGATTTCTTGATTGAAACTGCCAGTGGTGCTGGTGTTTTTGTTTCCTCCGCTTATGTGAATTGTAAACTTGACACAGACACTGTATATGGCCTTTTTACGACACTTGCGCGTGAGGCTGGAATAGACTTGCCGTCTACGGGCCTGTCAACTGATGATGTTTCTGGGGCTTTTTTTTCTGCAATCGACAAGAAAAAGCAGGTTTTTTTTATTGTTCTTGATGAGATAGATCATCTTATCAAGAAGGCTGGTGATGATTTTCTTTATAAGCTGACCAGGCAAAATGAGCAGCTGCTGAATGCGCAGGTTGCGATTATAGGGATTTCAAACGACTTGATGTTTGCAGACTCGCTTGACCCAAGGGTTAAGTCCTCTCTTTCGCAGGAAGAGCTTGTTTTTCCCCCTTATAATGCCGTGGAGCTTCAGGATATTTTGAATGACAGAACATTATCTGCATTTGCAGAGGGGGCTCTCGAGACTGGGGTTGTTGAAAAGTGTGCTGCTTACGCTGCCAGGGAGCACGGTGATGCTAGGCGTGCCCTTGACTTGTTGAGGGTGGCGGGTGAGCTTGCTGACAGGAAGAGTTCTGGTAAGGTTTCAATAGCTGATGTTGATGGGGCGGAAGAAAAGATTGAGCGGGATAAGGTGGCTGACATAGTTTCGACGCAGCCGAAGCAAGCCCAGGTTGTTCTTTTTTCCATAATTTCGGTCACTAATGGTTCTTCGAAGTTTATTTTTACTGGAGAGGTCTATGAGGTGTACCGCCGGTTGTGCCAGACTGTTGGCCTGAGGCCCTTGACTCAGAGGCGGGTTTCTGACATACTTTCTGAGTTTGATATGCTTGGAGTTATCACGGCCAGGGTTATTTCGAAGGGCAGGCACGGCAGGACGCGGGAGATAATGCTTGCCGAGCAGGCAGGAACAGTTTCTGTCAGGCGCATATTGCAGGATGCCTTGGGCATTTGAGTTGTGTTGGTGGTTTTTTATGGGTGGGGGAACCGATGTAAAGGCGAGCATTGGCGAGCTTTTGAAGCAGAACATTCTTATCAGTCCTGATTTTCTTTCCTCAATGGAGGCCGAGTCTGTTGAAGGATTGAAGGGTGCTGCGAGCGAGGCATCCGGCCTTCTTGTCTTGAACAAGGAGGTTAATGACCTCATTAAGAAGGGGGAATTTGGTGTTAATTGGCTTGAGCTCGAGAGGTCCAAGACTCTTTCTGAAAAGAGGAAGAAGCCAGAGGCGTATGAGCTTTTTCTTGAAGCTTTGTCCTTGCAAAAGCCCTTCATTAATGATGGCGTGACTGCCCAGGTTAAGACGGTGTTTTCATATAATGCGAGCCCTGGAAAGCGGGATGTGGCTGATTTTGTGAGCTATTACCTCGCGCGCTACAAGGCTATTCAGGGCGTCCTTTTGCAACGGCCAGAGCTCGCTAATCTTGTGCAGGTGGCGCGGCTCAAGTCCGGAAGCTTTTCTGAATCGCTTGCGGTCATTGGGATGGTTAAGGACAAGCAAGAGACAAAAAAAGGCAATTTGGTGATTTCGGTTGAGGACCCGACTGGAGAAATCAATGTTATTGTCAGCAGGTCGAAGAGGGAGGTTTTTGAACGGGCGCGTGACTTGGTCTTTGATGAGGTCATTGGTGTTGCGGGCAATTTTCGCTCTGGTGCTGTTTTTGCCACTAACATCGTGTTGCCGGAAATTCCTTTCAGGGAGCCTAAGCATTCTCCTGAGGAAGGGTGTGCCGTGTTTATGTCTGACCTCCATTTTGGCTCTGCCCAGTTTCTTGAGGAAGATTTCAGGAGGTTTTTGAAGTGGATAAACGGCGGCTTGGGGAATCAGTCTCAGAGGGAGCTTGCAGCCAAGGTTAAGTATGTTCTTGTCGCTGGAGACGTTGTTGATGGTGTGGGGGTTTATCAGGACCAGCACGATGAGCTGGCCATCAAGGATGTCATTGGTCAGTACAAGATGTGTGCGGATTTCCTTTCTGAAATTCCAAGGCACATCAAAATCATTGTTTCGCCTGGCAATCACGATGCCGTGAGGGCTGCCGAGCCGCAGGCTGCTTTTTCTGAAGACTTTGCAGCTCCCCTTCTCAAGCTTCCCAATGTCATCTCTGTTTCAAATCCTGCCATTGTGAATATTGATGCGTCAGAGAACTTCCCTGGTTTTGATGTGCTTCTTTATCACGGTTACAGCTTTGATTATTACGTGGCAAACGTGGATTCGATAAGGAAGCAGGGAGGCTATGAGAGGGCAGATCTCATAATGAGGTTTTTGCTTCAGCGAAGGCATCTGGCTCCTGCCCACACGTCAACCTTGATTTTGCCAGACCACTCGCTTGACCCCCTTTTTATTGGGAAGGTTCCGGACATTTTCGCCACAGGGCACATTCACAGGACTTCTGTTTCTGACTATCGTGGTGTTTCCCTGATAAACAGCTCTTGCTGGCAGGGGAAGACGAAATTTCAGGAGCGAATGGGGCACACGCCCCAGCCATCAAGGGTTCCTGTTCTTAATCTGAAGACCAGGGCAATTAAAATCATTAATTTTGGTAAGTGAGCCGAGGCAGCGAATGAGGAAGGAAACCAGCGAGCAAATGGATGCGTATTTTGCCGAGATTGATGGCAAGCTCAAGAGTTGTTACTCCACGGCATCTGCTGCAAGGCTGGTTGGTCACGATCCTGAGTCTGTTGTTGACATTCCTCTTGCAAAAAACCTTGCTGAGAGGGTTGTGGGCCTTGTCTCTGCGGTATCTCCTGGCTTTTTGAATGTTGGAGTGGCTGAGAGGATTCAGGAGCTTGAGGAAACGTACGGTGCCCTTGCGTGGGAGGTTGCCTTGACTATTGCTGAAGAGGTTGCTTCCGAGAAGTTTTGTAAGTTTAAGGATAAGCGTGAGGCCCTGGAAATGGGCATCAGGACTGGCTTCGCGTACCATACGACTGGTGTTGTTTCAGCACCCCTTGAGGGTTTTATTGAGTTGAAGGTTAAGAAGCGCCGTGATGGGAAGGAGTATCTTGCTGCCGTCTTTGCTGGCCCGATAAGGGGCGCTGGCGGGACTGCCGCCGCTTTTTGCCTTGTCTTGACAGACCATCTTAGGAGAAAGGCTGGGTTTGATTCCTATGACCCTGATGACCTTGAGGTCAAGAGGTTTGTCACTGAGCTGGATGACTATCACGAGCGCATTACAAACCTTCAGTACAGGGCAAGTGAGGATGAGATTGACTACCTCATCAGGAATTGCCCTGTTGAGGTTGATGGCGACCCGACTGAGAAATTTGAGGTCAGCAATTATAAGGACCTTGCAAGAGTGGAGACGAATCGCATTCGTGGCGGGGTATGCCTTGTTGTTTCAATGCTTGCCTTTAAGGCCCCAAAGCTTTGGAAGGAGCTCAAGCGCATACAGGCAAGTTTTGGCCTTGACTGGTCGTTTCTGGAAAAGTTTATTGCCCTTCAGAAGAAGAAAAAGAACCTGAGCAAGGAGAAGGCTGAGGAATCGAGGAAAATCTCTCCGGATTATACTTTTATTGCAGACTTGGTTGCTGGGAGGCCAGTCATAACTCATCCCTTGCGCCATGGAGGCTTCAGGCTCAGGTATGGCAAATCAAGGCTGTCAGGGTATTCTGCTGCTGGCGTTAATCCTGCAACGATGGTTGTTCTCGACAAGTTTGTTGCTACTGGAACTCAGCTGAAGGTTGAGCGCCCTGGGAAGGCTGCTGCAATCACGCCCTGTGACTCCATCGAAGGCCCGGTCGTCAAGCTTCTTGATGGCTCTGTGGCCAGGCTTGAAACTGATGCGGTTGCGCGCGCGAATGTTGCCAACATTGCAGAAATCATATATCTTGGTGACCTTTTGATATCCTATGGCGATTTTTATGACAGGGCCCACGTGCTTGTTCCGCCAGGTTATTGCGAGGAATGGTTCGCCGAGGAAGTTAAGCGGGCATATGCCGGCAAGTTTGGCGAGTTTTCCCTTGCTGGTGTTTCAGCAGCCCTTTCTGTTCCGGCCGCCGAAGTTGACTCTGTGCTGTTCAGTCCCTTTTTGAGGCCGTCGCCTGAGCTTGCCCTTGGCTTTTGTGAGGTCCTTTCTGTCCCGCTTCACCCATTTTTCACTTATCACTGGTCTGCTTTGAGCCCGGAGCAATTTTTGGCTGTCTTGGATGTCCTGAAGTCTGCGCGGGTAGTGCTCGACTCGGGCAAGGTGAAGGTCATAATTCCCGTGAGCGCTTTGCCTGCCAGCCAGCTTGGAAAAAGGGCCTTGGAACTTATTGGCATTCCTCATCTTTTTGTCAGCAATGAGTTTGCAGTTATCTCGCATCCTGATGCAATGCCTTTCCTCGCCTCCCTTGGCGTTGACACGAGGGCGCTTTTCTCGTCAACAGAGGTTTCAGCATCCTTTTCCGACATTGTTTCAGGCAAGTCCAGGATGGTGGCAGAATCCCTGAGCTCCGGGGATGGGCATTCCCTGACCGGGCTTGACCTTGTAAGGTTCATCTCATTGATTGAGATAAGGGATAAGTCTGGAACGTTCATAGGGGCGAGAATGGGCCGCCCGGAAAAGGCGAAGATGCGGAAGCTTACTGGCAGCCCTCACGTCCTGTTTCCTGTTGGTGATGAGGGTGGCCGGCTTCGTTCCTTCCAGGAGGCTGTGGCCGCAGGTCGTGTCACTTCAGATTTTCCAATAACGTTTTGCCGTGGCTGCAACTCTCAGACAATTTATCCCATCTGTGAGGCGTGCGGCAACAAGTCTGCAAGGCTGGTTTTTTGCAAAACGTGTGGCGTGGTGCAGGGTTGTCCTCACGAAAATGCGCCTTATTCAAGAAGGGCCTTGGACGTGAAGCGCTATTTTGCTTCCGCTGTGCGCAAGCTTGGGTTGTCATCCTATCCTGACTTGATTAAAGGTGTTAGGGGGACTTCCAACAAGGATCACATTCCAGAAAACTTTGCCAAGGGAATCTTGCGGGCAAAGTATGAGCTCTGTGTCAACAAGGACGGCACTGTTCGTTATGATATGAGTGAGCTTCCCTTAACTCATTTTACCCCTTTCGAGGTCAGGACGCCTGTTGCTAAATTGCTTGCCTTGGGTTACGGGGCGGATATTCACGGCCGGCCGCTTGAGAATGAGCACCAGCTTCTCGAGTTGAAGCCGCAGGATGTTGTCCTGCCAACGAACATAGAGTCGACTGATGAAAGTTCTGATTCTGTCCTTTTTAGGGTCTCGCAGTTTGTTGATGAGCTTCTTGCAAGCTTTTACGGTGTTGAGCCTTTTTACAATTTGCCTTCAAAGGAAGACCTTGTTGGTCATCTCGTCATAGGCCTTGCCCCTCACATTTCGGCCGGGATTGTGGGGCGCATTGTTGGTTTTTCCAACACCCAGGGGCTTTTGGCGCATCCGCTTTTTCACGCGGCTATGAGACGCGACGCTGATGGTGATGAGGCTTGTGTTATGCTGGTTATGGACGCGCTTCTTAACTTCTCGAGGCAGTTCCTGCCGAATTCGAGGGGGGCAAAGACGATGGATAGCCCCCTTGTCCTCACGTCCCGGCTTATTCCTGCTGAGGTTGACGATATGGCTCACAGGTTTGATGTTGCCTGGTCATATCCCCTTGAGCTTTACGAGTCCGCCCTTGCCTGGAAGCAGCCTGGCGATGTCAAGATTGAGCTTCTCGGGTTCAGGCTGCATACGCCTGGCCAGTATGAAGGCGTTGGTTTCACGCATAATCTTTCAAGCATTAATGCGGGAGTGAACTGTTCTGCCTACAAGACCTTGCCTTCGATGGAGGAAAAGCTGAAGGGCCAGATGGCTCTTGCGGAGAAGATTCGCGCAGTTGACGCTCCTGATGTTGCGAGGTTGGTGATTGAGAAGCATCTTCTCAAGGATGTCCGCGGAAACCTGAGGAAGTTTTCTACGCAGCAGTTTCGCTGTCTTAAGTGCAATGAGAAGTTCAGGAGGCCTCCCCTGACCGGAATCTGCACTGTTTGTGGCGGCAAGATACTTTTTACCATCTCTGAGGGCAGCATAATAAAATACCTTGAGCCGGCCATAAGCCTTGCGGAGAAGTATGCGGTGTCCCCTTACCTGCTTCAAGTCCTTGAGCTCACGAAGAAAAGGGTGGAGTCTGTCTTTGGCCGCGAGAAGGAAAAGCAGGAAGGCCTGGGCAAGTGGTTTGGGTAGCTATAGCATCAGAATCTGCACGTGCGGCACTCCTGCAACGGCCTTGATGTCTTCCTTCGCAGCGAGCCCTAGCTTAACGACAGCAGCAACAGCGTTTTTGCCCACGGCATTTATTGTGTAGGCCCGCATCACCAGCTTCTCCACAGCCTCGGCGTCCTCTTCCTCGCCATCATAGAATTTGGAGCTTAAGTCAAGCACTGCGTTCTTATCCGCAAACTTTTTGCCGTGAATCTCCTTGTCGCACACTGCTAGAATAAGCCTTCCTTCAGCGTTGTGTTGTGCAACAATGAATTTGCTCATCTTAAATTCTTACCTTGACTGCGTGTTTTGCCCCGCAAGCTGAGCACTTTATGAACGTGACGTTGTCGTCCTTTTCGAGCTTTGTGTCTGGCCTCTTGCACTCTGGGCAGATGACGAAGTCCTTGAGGTACTGCTGTATTTTGTCATTTATCCTGGATGCAGGCACTTTTGTTCCGAGCATTAGCGCTGTTTTCGATGCTTCCCCTGATGTTGCAAGCTCTTTTAGCAGGTATTTGAGGAAGTGCTCCAGAGGCCTCCCTATTATGCCTGCTATGGCGTGGAAGTTGCTGATGACTGTCTAGTTGCCCTGTATGTGGCCCAGCACCTTTGGCACCTCAAGCCTTTCTGTCGACTGGCTCTTTTGGGGCAGCATTTCCTGCGCCCTTTTCAGGAGTGATTCGTAGTCTGTCATTGGGTTTGGG
Source organism: Candidatus Woesearchaeota archaeon (assembly GCA_016180105.1). GTDB lineage: Archaea > Nanobdellota > Nanobdellia > Woesearchaeales > UBA10216 > UBA10216. The sequence continues at coordinate 11,811 of JACPBZ010000032.1, forward strand.
AGTTTCTTTCTGTTTTTAAAACTGCCTATTCGAGAACTTTCAGCTTTCCGGGTGATGCCTCGAACAGGTCGCCTGATTTTATCATTTCCCTTACTGCCGCCTCTGGATTTGTGCCTTTGGCCGCTTTCACGACTTCGCTGATTTCAGCGCCTTTTCCGGCATCAAGCTGTCTCACGAGCTGGTATATGTCCATTTTTTCCTTGTTGACCAGGTCCTGCCTGGTTGCGGTTTTGCTTTCGGCTTCGGCAATCAGGACGGCTTGTGGCTCTGTTTTCAGCTCTAGCCGTCTCACTTCTGCCCAGTTCGTGTTTTCAATTTTTTTTATTATCTCTGGTGAGAGGTATGGCTGGTTTCCGTATTGCCTTAGCCTTCCTATTACGATTATGAAGTCGCCTATTTCGTGCCGTTTGAACAGGCTTTCTTCTTTTTCGTCGCTGCCGAAGAATCTGAGTTGCACCTGGCCTGTGCCATCATCAACTACTATGCTCTTGTATGTGAAGTTTTCGCTTTCTGCCTTGTCAACTATCGTTGCCAGGAGATTTGCTTTTTTCACGGGTGCGCCCTTGATGTTTGCAACAAGTCCTTCACTGCTTTCGGCGAAATTTCCCGCGAGGATGTCTGCCACGCTGACTTTTTTGGCAGCTTCCCTTTTGAAAGTTTTTTCCTGAAGCACCATCTCTTTCATACCCTTGAGAGGAATCCAAGCCTTGGCTCGTATATGTCGCCTGTTCTTTTCAGCTTTTCAATCAGCTCGTCAACTTCGGACTTGCTAACGCCCCTCTCGACAGCCATCCTTGCCACGTCCTCCATTGGTATCGTCTTCCCGAGTTCCTTTTCCAGCTCTTCAAGTATCTGTTTTATTGTGAACATTTTTTCCCTTTGCGATGCCGGTATTCCTGTTGCTATCCTGTCCACGTCTATCTGGCCTGTTTCCCTGTCCCTTCCGACTTCCATGAGGCAGAACATGAGGAGTTCTATTGCTCTCCTGGCATCTTCCCTTGTTACCTTGTCAGATAGGCGGACTTTTGCTGATGCTTCGCTAAGCCTGACAAGCGCCTCAAGCTGCCTTGCCGAAATTGGTATTGCCCTTGCCGCCCTTTCATCGCTGACTGCCTTGTTTCTCAGTTGCACGTAAAAGTCTTTTATTTCGTCAACTGCAGCATCCGTGAGCACGGGCCTTATTTTTTGCCTTGCGTATGATATGTATTTTTTCAGGAATTCTGTTTCTATCTCCGGCTCGTGTATGTCGGGGTTTTGGTGCAGTTGCAGTATGTGCTTTGCGGTTTTCTCGTCCCTGTCTGCTTGCGGGAGGTCTTTTATGGTGAATATGAGGTCAAACCTGTTTATCAGGGCTGGGGGGAGGTTTATTTGCTCTGCAATGTTGCCATACGGGTCGAACCTTCCATATTTCGGGTTGGCTGCCGCGAGAACCGTGGTCCGTGACATGAGTGTTGCCTGTATGTTTGCTTTCGCGACGCTGACGCTTTGCTGTTCGAGGGCTTCGTGCATTGCTCCCGTGTCTTCTTCGCTCATCTTGTCCATTTCGTCGATTGAGCAGACCCCGTTGTTGGCCAGCACGAGGGCGCCTGCTTCAAGGCTCCATCCTCCAAGGATTTCGTCTTTCACGACGGCTGCAGTGATACCGGCTCCGGTTACCCCGCCGCCGCTCACGTACCTTCCTTTTGGCGCTATGATGCTGACTCTTTTGAGCAGTTGTGACTTGCCTGACCCTGGGTCGCCAACAAGCAGGCAGTGTATGTCTCCCCTGGATTCGATGCCGTCAGAGCGCCTTTTCCTCACACCCCCCATTAGCTGGAGCAGAAGTGCCTCCTTGACTTTTTCATAGCCGTATATCGAGGGGGCTATGGCTGATATGAGCTTTTCGTAAACCCTTCCTTCCTTGGCAAGGGCGGTTATTGCTTCCTCGTTTTCCTTTGATATCACGATTTCGTAGAAATCCTCGTCCATTGCCTCAATGTGGCTCGTGTCGATAAGCAGGTCGTAGCTGGTGGTCCTGCTGCCGTGCTTTATTATCGGCACTTCCTTCAGGATGCCCACTATCCGTGCCCTGTTTCCCGGGTTTGTTCTTTTTTCGCTTATCGGGCTTACGAGATCTTCTTTCAGGAATATGCCTATCCTCTTGGGTTGGTCGCCGCCTTCGAGCATTTCCGGGTTTTCCTCAAGCACCATGCTTTGGGCGTCGACAAGCTCTTTTTCCATTAGCCTGAAGTTTCCTTTCCTTCCGCAGCTGCAGCTTCTTGGCTCCCTAAGGGTGGATTCTGTCTGGAGTATTGAGATTATTCTGCCGCAATTGGGGCACTCAAAGTCTGTTTTAGTGACCTGGGGCCTGACATCGGATTTTCTCCTGACTATTCCGTCGACAACTATCATCCTGCCAATGTGGTTGCTTCTTATTTCCCTTATCATGAGTTTCTGCGAATTGGGGAGGTTGTGGATTCTGACCCTGATTTTTCCAACTTCGCCAGGAAGCTCAATTTCCTTTATTGAGAGTTCTGCTGCCTTGACGACCTCTTCAGGATATTCGAGAAGGTCGACAGCGAGTTTTGTGTCGAATGCTGAAATCTTTGCAAAGTCCACGGCTATCGCGCTTCTTCCCGCAGAAACAGACTCGAGGACGTTTTTCCTGTCAATTTCCTCGAAGAACTCCTTGAATTTTTCTATGTGCTCGGTGGCAGACAAGGCCGGCCCGCTCGGCAAATTCTCTTTTTTGACTACAACATCTGTCTCTGCCATTTTTCCGATTCCTGAAATTAATATGGCTGCAGCAGCTAAGAGTCACAAGTCGGGGCTGAGATTAACCTTTCTTGCCTGAAGCTTTCTTGAGGTTTTCTATCAGCTTGTCCAGGGAGCGGTTTACTTCTTCTTCGCTCTTCGTGCCAGTGCAGACAACTTTCCCGTTGCTGAATAGCAAGAATGTGGCCTTTACCGGGCCCTCTATGAGTTTGTAAACGAGGCCTGGGAATTGCTCAGGCTCGTATTCTGTGTTGTTCAGCTTCATTGCCAGCGTGTTCAGGTTGAGGTCCATCCCGACTGTGCCCGAGGCGACTATGTTCTGTATCTTTATCTCTGGCTTTATTGTTATCTTGATGCCTATTTTCTCGAGACTCTTTATTATTTTCTTTATGGACTCCTCAACTTTGTCCATTGACCTTGCGCCAGTGCAGACAACCTTTCCGCTGCTGAAAACCAGTGCAGATGTCTTAGGCTCCTTTATCCTTATGACCAGTCCTGGAAATTGCTCCGGGTTATACTCTGTGTTTGACAGCATGGCATTCATTTTTTCGAGCGGAATGTCATGGTTCAAAGAAGTGCTTACGACGATGTTGACTACAGTAATCTCTCGTTTGCTCATTCTCTCAAACACCCCCGTGTCTGTTTTAAGCCAACTTAACCCCTGCTATTTATAAATGCTGCTCTTTTTAAATAGCTGCAACCGAGGCCATAACGCCCCACGGTTTCCTGTGGAAATATCCGCCTACAGCCTCTTAAAAGGCGTTTTTTGCCATTTTGCTGTACCTGATTGGCATCTGTAATACGGATTTATCTTTATAAATGCCTTTTTAGCCTGATTTTTGGCATTTTCCAGCAAATTTTTTAAGGCCAACGTCCAGCCGCAGATAAGTGAACATCTTTATTGAGCGTGAAAATAAGAGGAAGGCCATCAAGTTCAGCGGCAAGGTTTCAAGTCTCCTTCAGAAGCTCAAGCTAAACCCCGCCACTGTTCTTGTTGCCAGGAATGGTGTCCTCGTGACTGAAGAGGATTTGCTCTCAAGCACTGATGAAGTGAGAATTTTGTCAGTTATTTCTGGGGGCTAGTTTCCTT
>JACPBZ010000033.1 GCA_016180105.1 Candidatus Woesearchaeota archaeon
TGTTGATGAAGAAGTATAGCCTTTTTAAATATATTGCAAAGTTTCACGAGTTCGTAAAGGCATGCCCACAATTTTGTGCAACTGTTACTTTTGAGGCAGATTCAGGACTTTTGGGGCAAGAGCCACTTACGAGGCAAAGCCTGTGCTCACAACTGCCCCAAACCAACAAGGTATGTACAAGTTGTACCCATCCTTTTGCCAGCTCTTCATCGCGCTGCTCATTTTTTGCTGCCATCCGGACGTGTCTATTGGAAGGGGGGTGGCAATTTGCACCCACCCTTGTGCGAACCCCTCATCTCTCCTGCGCATATCTTTTAGATATCCTGAGGGGTTTGTAGAGTCTGTCAGGGCTGAGATTATGTCTGCTGCCACAAACCACCACTCATCATTGAACCATATCCTCCTGATATTCTTGCCCTGAAAAGCTATCAGTGCCTTGTTTTCATCCATTTTTGTGCCTTACACAGTTTCTGTTTAAATGCTCTACGGGCATCTGTCCAGTGTCCAGTGGGCACAAAAATCCGTAAATCTTTCGGCAATAGCCGCAAATTTTTCACACTTTTACTCGTGGCAGCGGTCAAAAAACGCTAAAAAAAGCAGCTTGGCACATTCATTTTATGCCGTATGTTTCAAGGATTTTCTTTGCTTCATGATATCGTGGCCTGAATGTCCTGAATTTTGAGGAAGATTCGTATTTGCTTCTGTGCAATTCTAATAGTTCATCCAATGTTGTGCTTCGCTGAAGGAGTGCCTTATAAGTAACTAACCCGTAGGGTAAGGCAAACAATCTAAAACAGCAGGGTGTTGAATTCCACGCGATGTTTAACAGACCTTTTAATCCTATTTGGTCGTAAATGTTCAGTTTCCCTGCGATATCATCCGACTTGTCGTTCATATAGCTCAAAAAGTTTTTGCTTATTCTAACCTCTTTTTTTTGATTTTTCTGCTTTGCACTAAACCTTGTAGCTTCTCGCGCAGTTTTCGCAGCAGAAATAGAGTGCTTTCCCCCTGATGCGCTGCTCGTGGCCGCCCTTGTAGACTTCGCAGTCGCAGTGGGCGCATTTTCTTATTTTTGATTGTATTGCAAGGTCTATCACTGCCCCGAATCTTGAGGTTATTTTGCGCAGCAATTCTCTTCCTGTTTGAGTGGGGTAGTATTCTTTCTTGTCTCGCTTGTCCGCTTTGGTGTGGTTGATGTAGCCGTGCTTTTTCAGTAGCGCAAGGAAGGGGTATACCTGGCTTGCGCTTATGGGGACTTTAAGGCTTGCCTTCAGGGCTTTCATTATTTCATAGCCGTGGACTTTTTTCTGGTTGAGAAGCAGCAGCGTGTGAAGCTTGACCATGCTGTTGATTTTCACTTCTTTCATGCCAGCCGCTTTGAAGCGCAACATTTAAATAGTTTTGCACGTTTGATATATCTAAACTTAGATATACGAGGTGATTTTGATGAAAGTTGCTGCTGCGGCTGTTGCTGGGGGCTTGACTGGAGTTGCCCTGTCACTGGTGTGCCTTGCGCTTGTGCTTTTTTTTCCGATGGGTTTCGCAAGGAGCTATGGCGGTTCCCTTTTTCACGGTTTGGACGTTTCGTCCTTGATGGTTAAGCCGCAGGTTGGGGTTGGCATCCTCCTTGGCTTTGTTTATGCCTTCCTGACGGGTTCGTTTATAGGCGGTGTTTTTGCCGCCGCGTATAATTGGGTTGAGAAGAAGTGGAGGTGATTGTGATGTGTGGTGGAAGCGGGTGCTGCGGCTCTGATGAGAAGAAGGGCAAAAAGAAAAAGGAGTGATTTGCCGTGCCTACTATCGTTATTCGAAGGGATAGGCTTGTTTACGCTGCTGTGGCTGTCGTGGTGGTTGCCCTTGTCGCATTGAATGTTTACGCTTTTTCAAGGCCCGGCAAGGTTGAGAAGACTGCCGAGAATTTCAACAAGTTCAAGGCTGCAGAGACTATTGATAGATGCGCGACTCCTGAGGGCTATACTGATGAGCAGTGGAGGGAGCATATGGGCCACCATCCTGACCAGTATGCTGAGTGTCTGGGGTGAGCTGATTGGTCTTTACTTGTCCTATGCATCCTGAGGTCAGGCTATCGAAACAGGGCAAATGCCCTGTTTGCGGAATGGGCACGGTGCCTGCAAAGTCATCCCAGTAGGGAAAGCAATGGGTTTCCAAAGAGCGAGAAGAGCAGCCAGTTTGTTGCCAGGTTCAGGACAACGTAAAACAGGGTTTTCATTTTGGCTTCGGGATCGCCTTGCAGCAGGTAAAGCGATTGCGCAATGATGTTGAACAGCACAAGAAGGGCCAGGCCTATGGCAAGTATTCCCGCTGAGGGAAAAATTGCGGCTGCGATGCCTGCGAGGGCGCCCATGACTATCCTGCCGAGTAGGTAGCCTATTATGAATGCGTCTATGGCGCCGTTTATCACTTCAGCTGCCAAGGCTGTTGTCGCTCCGAAAATCGCGCCGGCCCACGGCCCGTGAGTCATTCCAACGGCGACTGTCGTGAGTGTTATGAGTTCGAATGCTGGCGGAACCCTTATGATGCGCTTGTAAAACGTCGAGAATGCTGCGACAAGGAAGAGGGGAGGAAAGAGGAGGATGATCTTCCAATGAATGCCGAACGCTAAAAGGACTATTGCGGCAACGGCAGCAGGAATTACCCAGGCCTTGTACTCGGATATTTTGGCGTAAACTGTGAGGAGCGGCTCGCGGACAACCTTGGCCATTGGGCGGTTAAGGGTGGGTGAATTATAAAAAGTTTATATAAAACTTCATGAGATGTTGTTGAAATGGCGAAAGACGTTATCTGCGGGATGTACGTTGATGAAGCCAAGACTCCGTTCAGGGCAGAGCAGGATGGTGTTAAATACTACTTTTGCAGCACGAAGTGCCTTGAGACTTTCCTGGCCCCGGCAAGGGAGCTCAGGAAGCTCAAGCTGCTGACTCTTTTTGCGTTTGCTCTTGGCATCCCCACGGCGATTTTCGAGTATGGCTACAAAATCAGCTGGCTGCTTCCTCACAATGTCTGGCTTTTCCTGCTTGCAACTCCTGTGCAGTTCATTGCGGGCTGGCGCTTTTATCGAGGAACTGTTGATGCCATTAAGGCGAGGCAGGCGAATATGGATAGTCTCATTGCCCTCGGCACTTCCGCAGCGTGGCTTTACAGCGCCCTTGTCACTTTCCAGGGCATTTTTTGGCAGCCGATATTCCCTGGTGAGCACGTTTATTTCACTGAGTCCGGCCTTATAATCGGTTTTATCCTGTTAGGGAAGTTGATGGAGCACGGCATGAAGGGCAGGGCTACTGCTGCCATTAGGAAGCTTCTTGATTTGCAGCCCAAAATGGCAACAGTTGTTCGCGGCAGCAAGGAAGTTAAGGTTCCTGTGGAAAAAGTCGCGGTCGGTGATGTGATTGTTGTTCGGCCTGGCGAGGGCATTCCAGTTGATGGCATCGTGGTCTCAGGCGAGTCTGCGGTGGATGAATCGATGATTACTGGCGAGTCGATGCCAGTTTCTAAGAAACCTGGAAGCGCTGTGATTGGCGGCACGATTAACAAGTCCGGCTTGCTGAAGTTTAAGGCCGCGAAGGTTGGCTCTGATACTGCGCTATCGCATATCGTGAAGATGGTCCAGGAAGCGGTTGCTGCAAGGGCGCCGATGCAGCGGCTTGCTGACGTGGTTTCTGCTTACTTTGTCCCGGCAGTCATTATTATTGCCGTTGCGGCCGCTGCCTATTGGTATTTCATCCAAGGTTTTTCTTTTCCAATGGCCCTGTCCATACTTATTGCAGTCCTCATTATTGCCTGCCCGTGCGCCTTGGGCATTGCTACCCCTGCTGCCATAATGATTGGCGCAAGCAAGGGCGCCCAGAACGGCATCCTCATCAAGAGTGGCGAGTTCCTTGAGAAGGCAAGGAAGCTTCAGGTTATTGTTTTTGACAAGACAGGCACTTTGACAAAGGGGAAGCCCGCAGTGACAGATATTGTTCCGTTTGGAAGCGGCTATGACAAGGGCAAGGTTCTTCAGCTTGCCGCTGTTGCCGAGAAGGGCTCTGAGCATCCGATTGGCATTGCGATGGTTGAAAAGGCAGTGGCAGTGGGAATAAGGCTGCCTCAGGGAAAGCTTCACCAGACTGTTGCCGGGAAGGGCATAGCGGCAGCTTACAACGGCAAGAAAATACTTGTTGGCAACAGGACGTTCATGAGAGAGAGTCATATTGAGATAAACGCTGCGGCAGAAGAGAGGATATCCATCCTGGAGAGGGGAGGCAAGACTGCTGTTGCTGTTGCTTTTGACAAGCGCCTCATTGGGGTGATAGCTGTTGCCGACACGCTTAAGGAGGATTCGAGGGCCGCGGTTGAGCGGCTTCACCATATGGGAAAGCAGGTTATTATGATTACTGGCGACAATGAAAGGACTGCTTCCGCGATAGCGCAGCAGCTTGGGATTAAGCGAGTTCTCGCTAATGTCTTGCCGGGTGAAAAGGCCGCCAAGATAAAGGAGCTTCAAAAAGAAGGCAAGGTTGTTGCAATGGTGGGTGACGGCATTAATGATGCGCCTGCGCTTGCCCAGGCTGATGTTGGCATTGCGATTGGGGCTGGCACTGACGTTGCGAAGGAAACCGGCGGCATTGTCCTTATGCGGGATGACTTGATGGATGTTGCCGCAGCAATTGAGCTAAGCAAAATGACCGTTGCCAAGATGAAGCAGAACCTCTTTTGGGCGTTTTTTTACAATGTGGCGCTCATACCTGTTGCCGCTGGGGTCCTCTACCCATTCACGGGCCTCCTGCTCAATCCAATTTTTGCGGCGATAGCTATGGCTTCAAGCTCGGTAACAGTTGTTGGCAACTCGCTGCTGCTGAACAGGCATAAGCCAAGGAAATGATCAGGCAAGTGCCTTGGCCAGTGTTGCTATCCCTATTCCGATGAATAGGAGTCCGGAGGTTATGCGGACAGTGTTTTGATTCAGCTTTCTGCTCAGGTATTTCCCAATGCTCAGCATTAGGATAAGCAGCACTCCAATGGCTGAAAGCGTGCCTGCAATTGTAAGCAGCAGGTTGTACTGCGTGCCGAAAAGGAGCGCTGCAAGCTGGGATTTGTCTCCGAACTCGCTCACGAAAAAGAGCGTGAATGCCGCGGCAAGTATCGCTTTCTTTGATATTTCTGGGGATTTTTCCGCCTTTTCCTTCCTTGCTAAGGTGAAAATGCCAAACCCTATGAACGTAACGGCCGCAGCCACTGAGATTGGCGTTTTCGGTATGTACTTGGAGATGTAATTCCCGAGCAGGACGGCAGAGCCGTCCACGACTGCTGATGCGAGCATTGCCCCGATGAAAATTTGCATCGTGTGCTTGTACCTGGCCGCCATGCCCATCATTGCAAGCTGCGTCTTGTCACCCATTTCAGCCAGTGCTATCGTAATGAAGGGTATCAAGAAGTCCTGGAGCATTTGTTTCCCGCCGGCCTGCGTGGTTTAAATACTTTTAGGGAAAATATTTTAAAACCTGAGTCTTGTATGGTGAGAATGAAGCTTTTGCCCTCCTATCTTAACAATATGTACGCTTCGGCTATTTTCGCCCTTCTTGTGTGCGCTGCGGCTTCAGCTTACGTTATTGGTGTTTTTCCTGTTGGCCTTGCTGCTGCCGTAATCGCCTGCGCTGGTTTTGATGTTGCCGCCAAACTGTTGCGGAAAAAGGTGTTTGCTTTTCCTGCTTCCGCAGTCATTACCGGCATTATAATCGGCTCGATTGCGCCCATTGATGCGCCATTGGCAGGGGTCATCTTTGCATCTGCGGTTGCCATAGCCTCCAAGCATCTCGTCAAGCTCAAGGGCCGCCACATTTTCAATCCTGCAACCGTTGGCCTCCTCGCCTCGCTCCTGATTTTTAAGCTTGGTGATGTCTGGTGGGCTGCCTCCGGCTTCAACATCCTCGGCCTTCCCCTGACGCTTATCCTGATAATTCCGAACTTCAGGGCTCGCAAGCTTTATGTTTCCCTTCCTTTCCTCGCAGCCACTGGATTGCTCTATGCTGCATCGGGGCTTGCTAATCTTGCAACCTCCAGCATAGTCCCATTTGTCGCCAGCCTGCCGTTTTATTTTGCTTTCATTATGCTTTCAGAGCCAAAGACTTCTCCTTATGCGCCGGTGGAGCAGGTCGTGTTTGGTTTAGTTGCTGCAGTTGCTGTTTTTGCGCTTGACAGCATACTGCACGTCAGGTATTCTTTCCTTGTCACCCTCCTGGCCTTGAATCTTGCATTTGCAGCTTACAGGTACGTGATGTCAAGAAGGGCAGTTGCAAATTAAGCTGAGGTAAAAATAAAGAATTTTTTTTACTCAACCACTACTGTTCCCCAAAGGCTTGGGTTGAGGTGGTCGTGGTATTTCCAGCTTCCTTTCTGGTTGAAGGTGAACTTGAACGCTTCGCCTTGTGCAAGGCCCTTGCAGGCGTCAAACACTGTTTTCGCATCGGCTGTTCCGCATTTCGCAATGTCTGAGCCCGGATATGCTGTGTGTGTCGGGTGCACTGCTGATGCCGGCCAGTGCTGCGTTGAGTCCTTGTTGAGGAAGGTTACTTCTTCTCCTGCTTCGATTGTCAATGTCTGTGGAACGAAGCCTGATGCCGTGATTGTTACTGAGTGATCGTGCACTTCAGGCTGCGCTGGCTGAGCAGGAGACTCTGGCATTGCAGGTGGCGCTGGAGGTGCTGGCGCTTGCGGAGTTTGTTGTTCCGATGCGGCAGCTTGCGGCGCTGCCTGCTGTGCGCAGCCCGCTACTAATGCCACTGCGATGATTGCGAAGAAGAATGCGATTGCGCTCTTGTTCATTGAGCTTGCATTGTGGCAACTTCCTTATAAAACTTTCGATTGAGAATTAACCCTACCATCTGAACTTTTTGAGTTCCTGCTTGATGTCTGCCACGTCTTTTTTCAGGGCTTCTGCGGCCTCGCTTACGGCTTTTCTTGGCTTTGTTTCCCCATCTGTCTCAACGATTACTTTTGGGGTTCCAACCAATGGGTGAGCGATGTTGTATGTCGATACCTTTACGTGCTTGTTTGCCCACAGCTTCTCCTTCAGGACGTTGCATATTGTATGGCCTGCGCCTTTCAGCTCAAAAACAAGCTTTTTTGGCGTTTCCTCGATTATAGAAAGTTCCATCGTGAATGGACAAAAAAGGCTTATTTAAAAGGTTTTCTGTCTGTTGGTGGGAGGTTGGCTTTTTTATTAAGTTTATATAAACCAAAATACTTATAAGTAGTGCTAAGTTCTCCTACTTTAATGGAAATTCGCAAGGTGCAGCGCTCCGGGAGCACGTTTTATCTCTATTTGCCTGCTGCCTGGTGCAAGGCTAACCGCATAGACCACGACAGCCAGCTTACCCTGGACATGTCATCTGAGGGCAACCTTGTTCTTTCTTCCAATCCTGAAGTTGCCTCTGAGAAGGAGATCACCCTTACGTTCTCGGAAAGCAATGGCAAGCTGGATAGCAGGCTGTTGAATATGTTTATTGTTGCATCTTACCTTAACCCGGTTAAGTCCTTCAAGATCAAGCTGAGCAAGCCGATTTCGTCATTGGACATTCTTGACCAAAAGAGGCTTATGAGCGGGATTGAGCTGGTTGAGTTTGGCGATGATTCGATCAGCTGCGAGTCGACTGTGTCTGTGGAGGACCCCGATGTCATTCTCAGGACGATGATCAGGAAGATAATCAATATGATACGGGTTATGGGCACGCCCGAATCAAGGGAGCTTGTGCAGCGCTATGAGGAAGAGATAGACCGGAGCAACACTCTCATTCAGAAATCGGCAATCAGCTCCCTGATGTTCAAGAGGCCTTCCAAGCTTAGGCACATAGAGCTTTTTTACATAGCGATGATATCAAAGAGCCTCGAGGGGCTTGCGGATCACCTTATTCTCACCACGCTGAGGCAAGGCAAGGGCATTTCAGAGCCTGTTCACTTGTCCTTGCAGAGCTTGCTTAAGTGCCTGGAGGCTTTGGATTATCATTCTGCGGCTTCATTTGCAAGCGATGTTTTGGCTGCCACGGCAAACTTTGATGAAAAGGACATTCACGCGCACAGGATTAAGTCCATCCTTCAGCAGCTTTCCGAGACGTTGATTGACTGGTCTGTCACGAATGAAGTTGAAGTCCGGAAGTAAACCACGTAGTTTACGTAATCTATAGGTGCAGCAGTAGTTTTGGCGGCTATCGTAAAAAAGGATTTGTTCCGGAAGCTTGGGAAAAGGCTTGGGATGGGTTCTATAATGCCTTGCTTTTGCCCCAGCGCGTGGCTGCCGCGGATTTGCTTTCCTTCCTTGCTGTTTTCATTGCCGGATTTATTTGCGGGAAGATTTTTGCCGCTTTCCAGTTTATGACTATGAAGTCTGCAGCGAAAGCCAGCAAGCCTGCCAGTGAGGCCAGGAAAAGCGTTGACCGGCTCATCCAGGCGGGCAAGAGGCTATGATTTTTCCATCCTGAAGCAGCCGACATTCACCCTTCTCATTCTCGACCTGTGGAACTCATAGGTGTTTTTCAGTTGCAGCTGCAGTGGAAGAATGTGCGTTACGGTAAAGCCTTTGTCAGATGAGAGCTTTTTTACGAAGCTGGCAGTCTCTATCTTGTGAATGGAGTAGACTGCAGTTGCCAGCTTGAAGGCTTGCAGGAGGAATTCCCTGTCCGCGTGCTTTTCCTTTGTGCCAAAGGGGGGATTTTGGATTACGGTGTTAACGTTTTTGCTGAAGCTCTTGACATCCTCGTTCATTAAAACGGCTTTTGCGGCTGCTGCATCATTCGTTGCTGCTGCAATGTTTTTTCTTGCAATCGCCAACGCCCCACTATCATTGTCGACAAAGTAAACTTTTTCAGCGCCTAATATGAGGGCGGCAATGCCAAGGAGTCCTGTACCGCAGCCGAGGTCCGCAATGGTTTTTCCTGATATGTCGCCCTGCATATACGCAAACCACATTGCTTCTGCGGCAGCTTCGCTGTCGGTTGCGTACTGCTCCTTCATCAGGTTCGGGTTTTCAAACACGGCCAGCCTTGATAGTGATATTGCCAGTTGCGACTTCGAGAGCTGCTTGGTTTTCATTTCTTTCTGCTACAGATATACTCATTATATACTTTGCTGCCGGTTTAAGCGAATGATTCCGGGAAACTATCTTTTCAGTAACAGAAAACTATTTAAGCACGTGTCCGGCTGGGAGAAAGCTCCCTTTCATTTGTTGGTTGGTGGGTTTGGGAGATTTTTTAAGTAAGAGATTATGGGGTGGATTTAGATGGAAAAAAGCGGGAGTAGTGTTCTCAATAATGGCAGCGAGATTAGTTTTTTGAAGCAGGGCTTTGAGGCTGCGCTGAAAGGTATCAGGGAAGAGTTTGATGACCACCGCGACAGCATTAATGACAATACTTACGAGATTGAGGCTAATTACGAGCTCCTTTGCAAGCTTGACTCGAAGGTTGACAGGCTTCAGGCGCAGTTTGAGCAGCTTCAGCTGTCCCTTTCGAATTTTCTCAAGGTGACTTCCTTAGTTCCGGTTGAGGGAATTGAGCTCGATGACAAGGAGAAGGAAGTTTTTCTTGTGCTTTATACGGGTTCCAGCGACAGGCCGCTGACTTACAGGGAAGTTGCCTCAGCTGTGAGGGAGAGCGAGTTCCTTGTCAGGGGCTACATCACCAATATGATTGAGAAGGGCGTTCCGGTTGAGAAGCGCTACATTAACGACACCGCTTATGTTTCCCTTGACAAGTCGTTTGCTGACCGGCAGGCTAAGGAAAACATTGTCAAGCTGAGCCAGAAAACAGTTGCTGAGTTTGTCGTTTAATAAGCGTCAACTGCAGCTTCTTTTATTTTTTCTTTCGGGATTCTCTGGGATGCATCCAGTATTTCAATGGCCATTATTTTGTTGTCTTTCGTGAAATCGATTATTATCCCTTCGTCTACCTCCTTGCTTATTTGCCTATCCCTTAAGGTTTCTTTCGCGTAATAAGTGTAATCAATGCTCACGCGTCAGAGTTCAGCCAGACGACACTGGCTGAGCTTGCGGTTTAGGCTCATATGCTCCTTTTGTGGCGTGCGCATACTCGCCAGTTAGCAGGCTAATCGCTGGCACGACTCCTCTTCTTGCGAAAATGCTTATCCCTTCCTGGTGCGTCTTTGCATAGCCAACGCCCCCGTCAACAGTTGGTACGGGAATCTTCTCTCTTCCCGTGCTTTCACGCTCAGTTATTCCGACCAGTTGCTGCGCCATCGTTATGTTTGAGTTGTATGTCTCTATGGCTTTTCTCGTTTCTGTGATTATTATGCTGTTTGCCTTACTGAGGATGGCAGCTGCGGTTCCCAGGGCTTCTGCATTTTTGGCGCCGTACTTGATTAGCTGCATTCCGCGCATTGCGTACTGGGTATTTTCTATGGCATTGGCAAGTAATGTGCTGCATTTGTCCATCTCCAGTATCATTGTCCTGACGTTGCCCTCAAGGCTGTTCATTGTTGCTTTGCCCGTCTCAGGTTCCTCTCTGCCACTGAAAATTTGCTGTATTCGGCAGGCGAGCTGCCGTTCTTTAGCTGGCTTATTCTGTCAAGATACTCCTGCACTTGCACGTCACTTTTGAAATTTTCTTCCCAGCATTTGGCGGCATCTGCCAGTCTTTCTTCCATTACTCCCTCCTCATAGTTCACAATGTCACTTACAACTCCGTTTGAATGCGTTATTACACCATTAACGTCAGTCCTCAGGATGGTCATAACGTTCATGGTGTCGGCAATTACCACATCGAGGGTTCGCTGTGGCGTCACGGCATGCTTTATTTTGGCTAAAGCGTAATTGCCAAGCTCAGTGAATATTCGACCGCTTTGCGTTAGCCAATTGTACTTGCTTAGGTCTGGTTTTTAAGGAGGGTTTTGTATCACATCAGCTTCTTTCGTGAGCATGTAAAGCCAATCAAGCGAAACCTGGGCACTTCGGTAACTGCCAGGCAGTTGCGTAAAAAGGTCTGGCGTTATGCTTGCCGGACTTTGTTTTGTGTTGTTGACAGAAGTTTCGAGCGTTTCATAATATTCAGGTTCTGTATAGTGGTCTTTTTCCAGCTCTGCCAGAAGCTTTTCCCTGGCGGTGGTTTCCGCTTCACTTGGTTTTCTAGACCTTCTGATGGGGATGTTAGCTTCTTCATCCTGTACACTATCCAGGCTGAATGGTCTTAAGTTGGAAAATTTTTTTGGCTTATGCCCATTCCTTAAAGTTTCACTAACCATTTTTCCTGCCTCCTTTATTGCGTATTCGCCCAAAAGCTCAAATGGCTCCATTTTTTCTTCACCTTAGGCGCGCTCATTTCCCGCTCTTGTACTGCTGCGGCTGTTGTGGTGCTGGTGCGGGCTGCTGCTTTTGCGGGCCGTAAAAGGTGTCGAGGATTGTTTGCAGCTCGCTGCTCATTATGCCGTGCTTTGAGCTGTTGCTTATTTCTGGCCATTCTGAAACTGTAAGCGCTTCCCGTTGCTGCCCGCCTATGCTTTCCCACCAGTACTCGACTTTTCCGCACAGTGGCCCGCTTGGGCCCTTGAAGCACGGCAGCGAGACAATCTCATCGCCAACCTTGTATTGCAGGTATGCCTCCACATTCCCGGCTTCGTTTTTCTTTGACTGGATTGACAGGGATTTGGGGTTGACGTAGCCTTCCTCGATGACTGCGCTGCCGCCGGTAACTTTGTCCAGTAATCCCGGTCCCCAGGTAACTGCCGAATACGCGACCAAGCCCATTGCCGCCATCCTGATTACAAGTCCGGCCAAGCCAACGCTCCTTGTTTCCATCCTGCCTGAATACGTTGCCATTTTTTTCACCTCTGCGCCTGTTTTTTCACAAGCGCTATCACATCACTGGCGACGAGGCGGTTCGGCCATCAACGAAAACCTTAATAAAGCAAGCATTGACCCTTTCTCAAATGGAAGTTGACAAGTTCAAGGCTGCCATTGTTGAGCTCCTGAAGCCTTATCTCGCCGGAATCAGTGAGGAGGAAATAACGGCAAAGATTGAACTCCCTTCTGATGAATCATTGGGTGATTACGCTTTCCCGTGCTTTTTTCTTGCCAAGTTGAAGGGCAAGAGCCCGGTCATTATTGCAACTGAGATTGCCGCTGCAGCGAATAATGCGCTTGCTGGCAGGAAAGGCTTGATAGAGCGCGCCCAGGGTGCAGGCCCTTACGTGAATTTCTTCGTGAACAAGGCTTCCCTTGCAACGGCAGTCATTGACTCGGCTTGCCAGGAGAAGCAAGGCTATGGTGGCAGCAGGAAAACCGGCAAGACCATAATGGTGGAGTTCTTTCACGCCAACACGCACAAGGCCGTGCACATTGGCCACGTGAGGAACATTTGCCTGGGCGAGAGCCTTTGCCGCATTCTGGAATTCAGCGGCAACAAGGTAATACGGGTCAACTATCAGGGCGACATTGGGCCGCACGTTGCAAAGTGCCTTTGGGGCATTCAGAACCTGAATGTGGGCTCCCCTCCTGCTATTAACAGGCTGCGCTGGCTCGGCAACACATACGTGCAGGCAAACACTGCTGTCGAGGGTGATGAGCAAAAGGAAGCGGAAGTCAAGCAATTGCTGCTGAAGATATATGAGGGCGACAAGGATCTCAATGAGCTTTGGAAGGATACGAGGCAGTGGTGCCTTGACGAGTTCGATGAGATGTACAAGGACTTCGGAGTGAAATACGGCGAGTTTTACTTTGAAAGTGAAATGGAGTTCCCTGCCCGGGAGTTGGCAAGGGAGCTGCTGAAGAAGGGCGTCGCGGTTGAAAGCGAGGGCGCGATAATTATGGATCTGAAGCTCTACAAGCTTGGCGTTTTCATTCTTCTCACCAAGGATGGCACTGCGCTTTATTCAAGCAAGGACATTGCCCTTGTCAGGAGGAAAATGTCAAGGTACTCCCTTGACAGGTCGATTCACCTGGTTGGGAGGGAGCAGGAGCTGCACTTCAAGCAGCTTTTCAAGACTCTTGAATTGATGGGCGGCAAGGAAATGGAGTTCGCGACCAAAAGCTACCATCTTATTTACGGCCTCGTGATGCTGCCCACTGGCAAGATGTCCTCCCGGGCTGGCAGCGTGGTTTTTTACGACGACCTCCGAAGCGAGTTGATTGCCCTGGCAGAAGCTGAAGTGAAAAAGCGCCACACTGGCTGGAGCGACAAGGAAGTTTCTGCGGCAGCGAAGAAGATTGCGTTCGCGGCCTTGAAGTTTGGGATGATTAACCGTGACAATGACCGTGAGCTGGTGTTTGACTGGGAAAGCGCGTTGAAGATGGAGGGCGAGACCGGCCCTTATGTCCAGTATGCTGTTGCAAGGATACATTCCATTTTTCGAAAGTACGGAGAGTCATTGCCGCGCAACGTCGATTATTCGCTGCTAACTGCAACAGCGGCTGAGGTAAGATTGATAAAGCTCCTCCAATCGTTTCCTGTTGTTGTTGCGGATGCCGCGGCCCAGCTGAAGCCAGCGATTTTATCGCGATGCCTCCTTGACCTTTCGCAGTCGTTCAGTAACTTCTACAACGACTGCCCCATTCTCAACGCTGATGAGAAAGTGAGGGATGCGCGGCTGCTGCTGTGCAGCGCAGTGAAGCAGGTGCTGGAGAACGGCTTGCGCTTGCTGGCGATTGACACGCTTGAGGAAATGTGATGAAAAACTAAAATTCCCCGTCGCCTTCTGATTCGTTTTCAGGCTCGTATTCAAGGTCTATGTCTTCTGTTTCAACGAGTGGGCCCAGGTCATTATCCGAGTCTTCAGCTTCTTCCTTATCCATCCCTTCATAGCCCGCCATGAAGCCTGCTTCCTCAGGGCTTATTTCGTCGTCGTCT
>JACPBZ010000001.1 GCA_016180105.1 Candidatus Woesearchaeota archaeon
TTGTCGATGAAGGCAGTACCGACTGTTTCCCTTATCCGCCTTCAAATCTACACTGTCCTTGTTTCTTATTTTATCGTTCATCATCAATCATCTCCGCAGCTCCCGCTGCAATCTTTTTATTCAACTTGGAAAAACCGCGACAGTTTAATCGCAGCGTCAATTGCAGCAGTGATGAAATGTCATTCTGCAGGATTTCATTAAAGCCGTAGCAGGGAGTTGAGCCCTGCCTTTCAGTTCCACAGGCTGACGTGCTACCGCTACACCACTACGACCAAATTGAGAATTATCAGAAGAGGCTAGTTGTATTACGGTGAAGACAATCACTCTTTTCAGTTAAAATTGCGGTGGCTATCTTAGAACTTCTTTCACTTCCATCGGCAAGAGCCGATGACTGTCGCTTCTCTGGCGACATTTCCGTGAAGATAACCAACTCTGTTCATGTGAATTTTTGGTTAAGCCGGAATCTTTATAAATATTTCCTATATGTTTTTTATACGCGAGAGGAATGAAAACCTTTTTTGAATATGACTTGGAAGAAAACAAGGAAACCACTGATTCCGGCATACATTACGCTGTAAGGTACATCAAGGAAGCTGCCATTTTCGTGGAAATTGGTGACAGCTACCGACATAATATTTTTATTAAGCCTAATCACTGGAACCGTTTACTGAGACTCATTCGCGATGACGAACTGGATGGTGAAGGCATTGCCGCTATTCTGAGCTTAATGAGAGCTGGCCTGCGTGAAGAATATGAAAAGACGTTCATCACGGCCATAAAATCTGGTGCGATAAAGGAAGTCAGAATCTAAGCTTTTTTGTCTTGCTTGCTTCGCTTTAGCTTATTGAAAAGTTCAAAAAATTTTAGTGTAACGCTTCCGCCAAGCCAGAGCTTGTTTTCAATCATCAACTTCAACAGGTTCAAAACTTCTTCCTCAGTTGCGATGCCTTTCTCAAAGGCCATTAAAAGGACGCGCAAAGAGCCGATCGGCTTTAGTCCGTTTAGCTTGGCAGAATCTCTCGCGTAAATGTCATCGATTAGTGCTTCAGTTTGCTTTTCTTGCAGGGCAAGAGCAATCGTCTCTGATTCCCCCCGGCCCATTCCTTTAAAGGTTGACTGAATCAGTTCTGCTTTATTGAGGGATTCAATTTTGAGCTTTTTAATAATAATTGCCCCCTCACTGATTTTGTGGTTAATCAATTCTGCTTCCTGAGAGGTGCTTTTCTTTTGCGTTACTTCTGTAAACACTGTCTCGCTTATCAGTATCTTGCCTGCCGAATTAGTGAGAAAATCGAGCTTATTCAGCTTTGCATAAGTGATGA
This sequence comes from Candidatus Woesearchaeota archaeon, assembly GCA_016180105.1. Taxonomy (GTDB): domain Archaea; phylum Nanobdellota; class Nanobdellia; order Woesearchaeales; family UBA10216; genus UBA10216. Next base: position 1,323 of record JACPBZ010000001.1, read on the forward strand.
GGGGGCTTGCATTGCAGATCATGGGACGCCCTCATTGGAAGCCTTCAAAATCTTCCATCAACTCTTTCACGCCATAATTGAAGGGTATGTTGCGCTCACGAAGGACATCCATCACTTTGCTTATTGATAAATCAGCAAGCTCGGCAGCCTTGCCTATGCTTATCTCCTTCTTCCTGTATTTTTCAAGAGCCATAACCAGCTTTTTCTCTCTGAGCCCAATGTCTAGTGCTTCTCGAAGGACTTCAGAGTTTTTCCTGTTTTCTTCTTTCGACAGGGCTTTTATCTCTGCCAGTTTCTTCTTTTCTATCCTCACGGCAATGGTCGCTTCCATATGTTTGCGAATGTAGTAAGTTGTATATAAATATTTTACTTTTTTGCCTGCCCTTTGCTAAAACCAAATCTTTATATATTAGTATACGAAAAGGTATACTAAAAAGGTGGTGTTGGTGCTTTACATTCACAAGCTTTCGGACTTGAATGCGAAATCTGCTGCCATTGAGTCGATTCAGATTCTCAGGAGTATCAGGCAGCAGGAATCATCTCCGACGCAGGAGAACCTCGGGAGCCATCTTTCCGGCAGTTTCATTGCCAACGCAGACATAGCTGTCATTGAACAGGCCATTTTGGTTCTGCAGCCAACTATTGCAAGGCTAAACGCGATTTTGGCAGCCAGGAATCCTGTTCACGAGCCTGTTAACGTTTCTCGTTCCATCCAGGGCCTCACGCAGGTGTCTGGCAACTTGGCAAGGAACCTCGAGTATGCTAAAGAAATGCTGTCGCTTCAGCAGGGAATTGTGTCCGGGGTTGCTGCAGTCCTGAATTCGATACCTTTCCTTCGCACCGCAGCCGAAAAGTCAGAAGCAAACGCTGCCTTGAGCCGGTATTTTGAGCTGATTTTGAGGAGCAAGGACTTGTCCTTTAATTACCACGAGATGATTTCCGAGGGCCATGTTCTTTTGGTGAAGGACCTTGTTGAAAGCTTTGCCAATGGCTATGTTTTTCATTACACGCTTGAGGATGAAATCCGGAAAGCAAACTTTGAGGCAATCAAGCACAGGATTCCCGCTCACTTGTTGCAGGAGTCTTGTGATGTGGCAGCGAGCATTGCCCAGGTCAAGGAAGGCGTTGACAGGGCTTACGACGTGAATATGCGCATGGTAAGCCAGTCACTGGTCTTGTTCTCTTTTATTAAGTGGCTGGTCAGCAGGTAAGGCCGTTTTATAAAAAAAGCATATGCGTGCCTACAATGTATGGGTTAAGTATACATAACGCTCCGATTTGCCTACCAATTCCTTGCAAGGAAAAGAGAAACAGGTTTGGGGGGTGACGCGTATGGAAACATTTGAGGAAAAGCACCACAGAAGGTATGGCACAGGGAGTGCTTTTTGGGATGACATTGAGGACGATTTTTATGAGAGTTATGAGCGGTATCTGGAAGACGACGAAATAAGCGCTGCTGAAGCTGCGTTCTTGAAGGGGCTTGAGATGGCAGACGAGGATGATGACTACTCTCCTCCGCAAATGGCGGATTAGCTCCGCCTGATTCTTTTACCCTGGTGAAAACTATATAAAGCTTGACTGATTACCCCCGCACTTCAGTTTGGTGGGGTTAATGGAAGAGTTGGCAGAAGTTGGGGGACTGGAAGTTGTTTTGGCAAATATTATGCGCTCGCGTGTTATTGAGTCGATAACTTCAACCCCAGACTATCCAAATCTCTACGTTGTTACCGGTCCATCCGGAGTAGGGAAATCCACCTTTCTGAAGGAGCTTGTGGGATTATTGCCGCACATCAACTATGTAGAAGCTGCCACCGACAGGCCGCGCAGGCAATCAGAAGATGGCAGGTTGCGTGACAGTCAGTCTATCCAGGGTGGCCACGAATTTCTCACACGGGCAGAAATGGACGCGCGCATTGCCAGCATTAGGAAAGATAGGAGGAAAGCCATTACGTGGTCATTGGAGGCAAAAGGCGCAGATGGCGTTACGCCGGTTTTTAACCGGTATTTGGTGGAACGCACAAGCGTTGATAGCTGCCTTGGTGATGGCAAGGATTTCATAATACCAACGCCCGTCCCGGGGGCTGTCAGGGCGCTGCGAAGAGCGTATCCAAACGCGCACGTGGTATACATTCGTTTACCGCTTCCGAGTGTGTATCGTCTAATGAATAAGAACAGTAGGCCGCCGCTTGAGTCAATTGAACGACTTCACTTCGCCGCAACACATTTTGAATCATATGATAGGTATGGGCGTGAGTTTGGCAGCGTAATAAAAAATCAAGATCCAACGAAAGATATTGTGCCTCTTCAGCATATCGTCAGCAGGGTAGCCCATCTTATCCAGTGGGCGCGTTCAAATTACGCTCCTAATTTGCCTGCCGTGATGATGCATGCAAACTACGCGGCGGCGGTTCAAACTGTGCTTTCGGGAAGTGACGAACCATTAACTGTGGGCAGAGTAATAACCATTCCACCTGAGGTTATTGCAGAATACAACCAGTTGAGACTGCAGCAGTGGGATGGGCAAGGCACAGGTGCGGAAAAGCCAATTCTATTGCCCGATGTGGTGAAGATGCGCGTTTCAGAGGTTCAGGATTTCAGGGGCGTGAGGTCGATGGTCCTGCAGCCTGTAACAAACGAAGGCCATCGAGAATTGGATCTTGAAGGCAGGGCCGCATTTGGCGGCGCGGTTATTTTTCACCTCGCACGGCAGGGGATCCTGAGCGCAACTTTTGTACGCGGTTTCAAAGATTTAGTGCGGCAGGAATATCACTTAACAGATTACGCGCCTAAAGGCCCATTCTGGAGGTTATCCGGCCTGGCGAACAATGCAATCTATTCAGTAAATATTACTGTGGGCCAGTCGCATACTCAAGGGCAATCCTTGCCTCGGTGAGATCAAGGACTATTTCTGTTACGTAGCTGAAGTTCGCTGCCAGCAGGATTTCGGAGGTCACGACATAGTCTGGTTCTTTGCCGGCATGTGCTTGTATGCGAGGCGCCTTGTCTGATTGTGCTATTGCAATGCAGACATTGCAAAGCATTCTGCAATCCTGCAGCATGCGGTTTATGTCATATCTTGACTTGCCAAGCTCGATGACTTTTGCCTTGTCGTATTTGTAGAAGAATTCATAATACATTCGAAGGTGCTTGCATACGGCCTCCAGAAGCTTGACCACTTTCGGGCTGAGGCGCTTGTTATTCGTCCTCACATCCCTTGCGGCATACTTGAGAATATCAGCAACCTTGTCCAGCAAGGCTATTATGTGGTATTGGTAGGCTGTTTTCATTTGAATATAATGCCCTTTTTTGTTCAGCAGCCTTAGGCAGTAGCTGGCAAATTTTGTTATTGTATCGTGCTTTTCTTCTATTGTTTCCAATAGCGATGCGTTGAGCGTCTTCGCGCCTTCAACAAAGTCGTTGCTCGTGTCCAGGACCAGCAGGAATATCCTCCTCATGACATTGTCAAAATCCCGCATGGAGACTGCTTCCATGTCCTTGATGACGCAGGATTTCTCCTTTTCCTCAATTATCTCAAAGCCGATAAGCCGGTTTACCTCTGTGTGGATTACAGAAATGACGTTAAGCTTCTCTCCGGTTTTGTAATATTCCGTTGTTGGAATATCAAAGCGCACATTTACCGTATCGTAGCCAAGCCTGTAGAGGCTGCGGATCGCATACATTATTGATGTCCTGTCGAGCCCTGTTATGTCAAGGTTAACTTCAAGCGGCTTCTGCCCATCGCTCGCATCTGTATTGACAATGAGCCTTTTGCCCTCTTCAAGAACATCCAGTTCGCTGCCTTTGGAAATGTTGTTCAGTTTAGCCCAATTGCTGGGGATGGATATTATTAGCGTTGACGGCCCGTGCTTTACTACTTTTCTCATCATTTTGCTTCCCTCCTTCACGCTGAAAATGCCCTGGCATCATTCGCTGGCATTTGTATAAGACCAAACTCGCAATAAAAGAGCGCACATTTTGCCATTAGCCACCCGATTGGTGTGAACTCTCCTTTATTGGCGATTTTCAGTTCTTCCTTGCTTACAAAACGCCCGCTAGAAGTCTCTTCAGATTCTAAGGATAGTGGGTGCTTTCCGTCGTAGTCCCACACATAGACCTGATAGTTTCGTGTTGTAAGGCGGTCTGAAAACTTGAATGGATAGAATCCCCTGACGCAGATATCCTCCAATGGAATGCATTGCCCATAAAGTAGTTCTTCCTGCACGCCACGCTGGGCTGCGTGCGTGTATGATTCGCCTGCAAGAGCCATTTCGCCAATCCCTACTTCCAGTTTGGATGCGTATACTGGCTTTTCTGGAGATCTTCTTTGGACCCAAATACCCTCCTTCCCAAGGATAATCACCCGGCTTGCCCTTGCCCGAAGGTTAAAAGTGTCAACCTGAAATCGGTATGCTGTGGTGATTGGAAAATCGTTTGAGTCTACCACATCTACGCGTTCATATCCCTTTCCCATATAGCCCCATATGTAGATACAACCATATATAAATTTTTTGTTAGCAGATGCCTTTTTATTAAAAAAAGCATACTTGCATATGCATACATACAATATCAAGAAAAGATACATATAGCATTCCTACTTCTATCGCAAAGTCATATTCGGTCACATAATAGAACAAAATGCCAATGTGGGGGTGCTTGCTATGGGAAGTGTAAAGAACAGCAGGGGAATGTTTTTCTTTGTTTTGATGGTGGCAGCACTGCTGTTTGGCAGCATGAGCGCGCTTGCCGTGGACACGCCTAAGACGTTTTACTTTCACAGCACTGCCGGGCCTGTTGCTGAGACCCATCTCCTAAGCGAGACTGTCCCAGCCACGATTATTTCCCAAATCACTTCTGTCATGAGCACAACCTCTCCTGGTTTCAGGCTTTTTCACCCTGGAACAGCAGACGTCCAGCACGTCTTTGACACTGAGCCTGCACACGTTTCCCCTTCTGCTCCTGTTTACTGGGTAAGTGACACGCCGTTTTCCGGGACATTCGCAGCCGGTGTCTGGACGTTCACAATCCACAAGAGTGATAACATCGGTGGGGAGTTCTCAAAGCCGCACATCAATGTTTATGGAAGCCAGAGCAATGCTGATATTTCCGGCGCTTCGTTCCTTTTCCATGCCGAGGGGCCTGACTGGTGGAACAATAATGTTGAGCAGATTGCTTTTTCGATAGCGGCAGATGCATTGCAGTTTGATAGCGCATACCTGGTGGTGCAGCTATACGACCATTGCATTGCAGATTGCAACGCCGGGAAGAGGTTGATTGTGTCTGAAGATGGTGTTTTCTCAACAACCCAGACAAAGATAGAAACGCCTGTTTTTACCGCAGCATCTGTTCCTGATACAGTTGCCCCTGTAGTCACTATGCTTTCCCCGCCGACAAGCTATAACTCAACCGCTTCTGTGCGTGTCAGGGCAAGTGTTATTGATGATGCCTTGGCTAATGTTATGCTGCGCATTTTACAGGGCGAAACAATTGTCAGGGAACAGCCAATGGCTCTTGAAGCGGGCTCTTCCACGGTATTCAGCACTTTTGTTGTGCCTACGTTTGAAACTCCGCAGCTGCCCGATGGCCTTTACACGTTCAGGGTTGATGCGCTTGACGCCTCATCCAACTTAGGCAGTGCCAGTGTTCCTGTTACTATTGATAGTGTAAAGCCTTCGCTGCAGGTTATTGAGCCGCTTCCTTTTGCTGAGTTGTCAGGTGAATTTACCATTAAAGCAACTGCTAGCGACGCACTGACTGGTGTTGAAAATATTTCATACAGGCTGACTAATACCACTAAGGAGGCGGTTGGCTGGACTTTGCTGCCCCAGTCAGAGCCTGGTGTTTGGAGTGGCCTGCTTAACCCTGCTGCGCTTGCAGACGGTCGTTACACTGTAAGCGTGTCTGTGCGTGATTTTGCTGGCAATTCGCGCTTCATTGATACGGTTGTTATTCTGAACAAAGCAGTGCCTGTTCCTGACCCTGCTCCCTCCCCTTCACCTTCCCCATTGCCATCTGATTCGCCTTCAACGCCTGTTGGGTTGAGCGCAGTCAGCCCTCTTCATCCTGTTAATGGCTATCCGGTCTGGTTCCAGGATGGTGTTGGCATGGCTGTTGAGCAGTGCTTTGACCCTGCTAATCAGATGTGCCTTGCCGATCCTGTTATTGCAGGCAATGCCTTTTCAGAAGAGATAGGTTTTGGCTCTGAAGCGTTTTGGTGGACTACAGAGGCGTTGATGGAGATTAACGCCCCGATTCCTGGCAAGGGCGCCAGCGGCAATGCGTTGATAGTCCTCGCATTGGAAGCTGCCTTTGCCAATGAAGACCCCGCTCCTGGTGAGCAGATGAGCTTTGGCAGGGTGAGGTTCTTTATTGACGCGCCTGTTGCTGGAACTTACCGTATAACCTATCCATTCGGTGTCAAGGAATTTGAAGTTTTGGTTCCTGGTCCGCGCGCCATAAAGTTAACTGATGATGTTGGCTGTGTCCCTGTCCCTGCAGCGGGCATAACCTGTGATCATTCGCTGGCTTTTTTTAGCGGCATTGGGCCTTTCCTTAGATGGGATACTGATTTCCCGGTTACAGGCCCTGATGGCAGGAAGTATCTTGGCAATCCATTGATTGACCACACTATAACAGGCAGTCCTTTTGGCACTAACTTTTTCAGGATTGAAGGCCCCGCCGGCTCAAATGTTGGAGGGCCAGGTGTTGATACCCTTGAAACCAGCCTGTTTGGTGTTTCAGGAAGGATTGCTGACACAATTGCTCCTTTTTTCGCTGAGCCAGCCGAGGTTTCCCCTGCGGTAGTGGAAGCTGGGCAGGCTGTCACGATTTCCGCACATCTCGTGGATGATCTCAGCGGTATTGGCAAGGCAACTATTGGGCTTGGCCCGCTTGGGCTTGCAGATGCTGATATGGCGCTTTCCACCGGCACGCTCCTTGATGGAGCCTGGAGTTTGAGAATCCCCGGGCTTTCCACCACAGGTGCTTTTGTCCTTCCTGTCACTGTTACTGACAGGACTGGCAACCTTGTCCAGTCAAGTGTTTCGCTTACCTTGCAGGACACGACTCAGCCGGCTGTTGTCCTTTCAGGCGACCACCCAGACAGCATAGTCAGGGATGCAGATACAGTCCTGATTACTGCAACGTTCACGGAAGCTACTGCCATTGATGAGGCAGTCCCGCCCACAGTTTCGATTGGTGATTTGGTGGCAAACGCTGCAATGACTAAGGTCAGCAATAAGGTCTGGACCTTTGCCTGGGATGTTCCTTCAGGTAATGCTCCGGTATCTGTGAGCGTAACCGCAAGAGACACTTCCGGAAATCCGGCAGCAGCCGCAACAGGTCAGGCAAGCTTCACAATAGATAACCTTGCGCCATTGGCTCCGTCAATCACTAGCCCGTCGGCCGCCGTAGTTGTGAATGCAGATGCTATCGCGATTGCAGGAACAGCAGAGGCAGGTTCATTGGTAAGGCTGCAGGATTCAACAGGAACGATTATCGCATCCCAGCAGCTGGGAAGCCTGGATACGGCTTTCAGCTTTGTTGCCCCGCTAGCTCAAAATGCGTTCAACATCTTTACTTTAATGGCTGTTGATGTCGCAGGCAACGAAGGCGTCCTGGCATCAGTTCCTACGATAATTGAGGACACTGATGGCGTTGCCGTGTCGCTGTCATACAGCCCAAACAGGAATGTGAGGGGCTCGGACACACTTTTGATAACAGCTAACTTTGCGACAATAATTTCGATTGATGAATCACTCGCAAATGCCCCCAGGATATCCATTGACTACGCAGGCGAAGGCCTTGACGTCCTGGACGCGGTCATGTCCAAGGCAAGCAACCTTGTGTGGGCATATTCAGCAGACATCCCTGCAGGCGGTGACGGTATTGCTGCGGTGACAATTTCAGCAAGGAACACAAACGGCGATTTAAACCATCCCGCAACCAATGGACAGTTTACTGTTGATAACACGCTGCCTCCTGCTCCGATTGTTGAGTTGCCTTCAGATGCGGCAGCAGTGAACCTCGCATCATACAGCATTGCCGGTTCTGCAGAGGCAGGCGCGCTTGTCCGTGTTTACAACGGGACTATGATGGTTGCTTTGCAGCAGCTTGCCAGTGGCGAGACAGGTTATTCAATCGCTGTTCCGCTGGTGCAGAATTCCCTGAACGTGTTTAACGTTACAGCCACTGATGAGGCAGGTAATGAAGGGCCTGTTGCTGATGTTCCTGCAATAACACAGGACAGTAAGGCCCCTATAATAACCGCGGTTGCTGTTTCCTCGGTTTCGGAAAGCACAGCAACAATAACGTGGCTTAGTGATGAGCTTTCAAGCAGTATGGTTTTTTATGGCACAACCACTGCAACGCTGTTAAACACGTCAGTAAATGGTGCTACTGTATCGCATTCGGTTGCCCTCACTGGCTTGTCAGCCGCAACGCCGTACTTTTTTAACGTAAGCAGCTGTGACGCGGCTGGGAATTGCAACACATCTGTCCAGTCCAGCTTCACAACATCTGCGCCTCCGGCTCCGCCTGGTAGCAGTGGTGGTAGTGGTGGTGGCAGCAGTGGCGGAGGCGGTGGTGGTGGCGGTGGTGGTTCTGCTGCTGCGTCTTTGTCATCTGAGACTGTAGCTGCGTCTGGCCAGTCTGGTGTTGTGTCGTCTTTCAGTTTTGAC
>JACPBZ010000002.1 GCA_016180105.1 Candidatus Woesearchaeota archaeon
GCACCTTTCAAAGTCTGAAAGGCGCAGAAGCCTTTTTCGGACTATGGTTTTACCACTACAACCAAAGAAAGCTATCCCGCATTACTTGACTTCATCCTGTTGCAGTCCAGGACGCTCCACTCACACGGAAAGCATACACATTATATGAACTTTTCGGTGAGAAGTTGAATGCCAAACTATAAGCTTACACGTATCTTTCAGCCCTGCGCTTCCTAATTCGCTTGAGCCTCCTAATTCTCTTGCGCTGCCACTTCCAGCGCATTTGCCTCTTCTTTTTCCAACGACGGGATGAACGCTTCAAATTAAGTCAGAAAGGAGAAACTTTGAGGTGGTTTATAAAGTTAATTATCAGTCTCCAGTTTGCCGCTTTCGTACGCAGGCTTTCCTGAACCTTGTTTGGAAGCGAGATAATATCTTGGCGAGCTGAAAACAGACGCGATAATATCCGCCGCAGTCGTGTGCGGAGGTCTCAAGAAAGCGTGATATGAAACATTGTCATTGTCTGGAGTGGGCCCCTGCGCGGTAGGCTTTGGCGGCGGAGGAAGCTCCCCGCCAACATCTCCTGTTTTAAGCCTTGGCGGTTCAACGCGCCATTCAAGTGAAAGTGCTGCCATGCTCGGCGGCAATAATTCGTTCATTCTTAAGCCTTGCCCAAGAGAAATGTGGAGAAGTATAGCTACTTAGACGCCACCACGCCCAAAACATCCTCGCGCCGGATGACTGACGAGAAGCCCGCCTCTTTCAGGCGCTTCACAACGCCCCTCACTATGTCAACTCCGCGCTTCTCGCCCGGGCTGCCCGTGTAGTGGAACAGCCTGCCACCGCTTTTTAACACTCTATGAAGCTGCTTGTAGAACTCCAGAGAATAAAGCTCGGGCGAAAGCTGGAACCGTGGAGGGTCGTGAATTATCGCGGAAAAAAAGTCATCATCAAAATACTTCACCGCCGAGAAAACGTCATCGATTGCAACCTTTATCTTGACATCACTGAAAAGTTTCTGAGACCACGGATTGTAGTCTGCAAGGAGAATCATGTTCTTGTCGCGCTCGAAAGTATAAACCCGTTCAACGTTCTTGTTAGCTGCCGAAAGAATGGCCGTGTAGCCGAGGCCACAGCAAGTGTCAAGAACCTTGCCTGAAACAGGCGAGATTGCATTAATCTTGTCCTCAGTGTCCTCCCAGGGCGAGCGCTCCTTAACGCGGTGCATCCTGATGCCTGAAATCTCAGCAGTGGGCGCATCCCTTGTCGGAAAAAGCTTGTAAAACCTGTTTGTCTCAGCAGAGAAAAGCTGAATTTTCGTTGCCTTTTCCTTTCCCGGCTCCACGACAAAGCAAACATTCTCTGTAGAGGCAATGCTCGAGACTTCATCAAACGACAACTTGCTGCCATCGGGAAAAATTGCCAGGCTGCCTTGATAATCAAGCTTCACGCCTGAAACAGCAATCCCAAGGTCAAGCGAAACCCTTACTGCATCGCGCTTGTCAAGGATTGCCTTCGCTATCTCAGAAGCCTGAAAGTGCGAAAGAACGGCGAGCTTTGGCATTAAATGAGTGAAATCTGGAAACGTATAAAAAACCTGCGCATCGCAATTGCCTGCCTCGGCTGCATTGAAAAGTTACACCTTGAGAAGTTGGTGCGACGGTTTTGCCGCGGCAAAACCTGCGGCCACCCCGGGTGGGGCTCGGCCTTCGGCCTGTCCCCCGGCCGCCGCACCACGTCACGTGGTCAGCGAAGCGGGAGTTGTCCCATCCGGGGTGCTGAGAGCTTCACGAAGTGAAGCGTCTGACCTGCATTGCGTGAAGTTTTCATAACGCCTGGCTCGAAAGGCTTATATAAGCGCCGGCAGTGCCAGACCGAAATGGCAACAATACGCGGGCGCACAATCGAAGCCGTAGCCGTGAGAGACTCATTCTCCAGGCGGGCCACGCAGTACAAAAACAAGATACTGCAGGCGTTCAAGAACGCAGGAATCCCCCCAGACTCAGTAGACATCCCTGAAGAAAGGGCACCGATGAGAAAACTGCCTGCGCAAGTCTCGTGGTACGCCCAGGGCTCATACTGCCACTACAGCTACGCGCGCAGCAACAACTACACTGAAAACCTGCACGTGATAATGCGCCTGCTGGAACAGGAACTACAGGCAGTAAGCGAAGGAACAAAACCGGCAGAGGAATTCATCAAGGAGTACGCCGAGGACGATGACGTCACCGAAAAAAGAAAGGAAGCCCGCAAGACACTGGGCGTGGATGAAGACTGCATGGACTTTGCAACCATAGACTCGCAATACAAAAAGCTGGCAAAAGACGCCCATCCCGACATGCCAAACGGCAGCACGGAAGAATTCAAGAAGATAAACAACGCTCACAAGACGCTGAAGAGAGAGCTTGAATAGTTCTTAAAAGCAAATGCCCTCGGTGGGATTTGAACCCACGTTTCAGGCGTTCCCTACAACCGTTTTTGGTCAAGCTTCTGTTCGCCCGCAGGCGAATAAAAGGTTGTGCGAGAGGCCCGCGTCCTTGACCGGACTGGACGACAAGGGCGTGTGAAGTTTTGTTTTTTCACTCAGCTTTTAAATGTTGCTGCTTCATCACGATAGAAATGGGCAAAATATAAAAAGCCTCCCTGCGCCTGCCGACGGAATGCAAGGAGTTCACACCGAAAAAGTCCCTGGGGGAAAGCTTGTGAGGGTAAAGGTAGACCTCAATCCCGAAGGGAAATCCATAGAGAACGTGCAAATGCACGGCGACTTTTTCATCCATCCTGAAGAATTCGTTGAGGACATAGAACAGCTTCTCGTAAACCTAGACCAGAAAGACAGCGAAGAATCAATATCCGCTGCGCTTTCAAGGCTCATAGAGGAAGAAAGCGCCGAGCTTGTGGGAGTAACACCGGAAACAATCGCAAAGACATTCAAGACAGCGCTTGGCAACGCACTGGCAGCAAAAGTCGCGCCTGAGCAGCAAGGCCAGTGAGATTGAGTGGGCTTAAAATGAACAAATGGCGAGTCATAGACATAGCAGCAAACAACGCGTTCATTAACATGGCCCTGGACGAGGCAATAAGCCAGGCAGTCAGGACGCGGGAGTCACAACCCACAATAAGATTCTACAAATGGCAACCTTCAGCTGTTTCAATAGGGTATTTCCAAAGCCTTCAGGATGAAGTTGACACCGAGCTTTGCAAAAAGATTGGCGTGGACATAGTAAGGAGAAGGACTGGCGGAGGCGCGGTTTACCACGACAGCACCGGCGAAATAACATACAGCATAATAGCGCCAGAGGGAATGTTCCCGAAAGGAATCACGGAATCCTACCAGGAAATCTGCGGCTGGATCGTAAAAGCCCTGGGCAAAATTGGCATTGCTGCAGAGTTCAAGCCGATAAACGACATAATCACCAACGGAAAGAAAATATCAGGCAACGCCCAAACCCGACGCAACGGAATACTGCTCCAGCACGGCACGATACTCTACAAACTCGACGTTGCCACAATGTTCTCGCTGCTGAAAGTACCAAAAGAGAAAATCTCTGACAAATTCATTGCAGACGTAAAGCAAAGGGTTACATCGGTGACTGACATAAATCCGCAGATTACGGAACAGCAGCTGAAAGACGCGCTGATTGCCGCGTTTACCGAAGGAAAAGAGTTTGAGTTAGGCTCAGTCACTGCAAATGAAAAGGCTGCTGCGGAAAAACTGGCCAAGGAAAGGTATTCCTCTGACGAGTGGAATAATCTGAGGTAAATTTTTATTCCATCTTCAACTGCTGCGGATTCTCCAAGCAAGAAATTACCGTGTTAAGGAACGCTGCTGCCTGCGCGCCGTCAATAAGGCGGTGGTCGTAAGTCAGCGACAATGGCATTACTTTTCGTATTACTACCTTGCCGTCCCTGACAACCGGCTTGTCCACTATTTTGCCAATGCCAAGAATTGCCGCCTCAGGATAGTTAATTATGGGAGTAAAGAACGCGCCGCCAATCGAGCCAAGATTCGTGATGGTAAAAGTTCCGCCCATCATATCAGCCATATCCAATTTACGGCTTCTGGCTTTCTCTGCCAACTCACCAAGTTCCTTCGCAATCGAAAGAACTGCTTTCTGCTCAACCCTTTTTATCACCGGGACAACCAAGCCATTTTCCGTAGCCACCGCAAAGCCAATGTTGTGGTAATCCTTGAAGATAATTTCCTGGCTTGCCTCATCAAGGCTGCTGTTAACGATGCCGTGCTCAGGCTTCTTCAACGACTCAAAAACTGCCTTCACAACGAATGCGAGAAACGTCAACCTGACGCCCTTTTTCTCTGCCGCGGCTTTTTCCTTCTCACGCAAGGCAGCAAGGTCAGTAATGTCCGCCTCGTCAAAGTTAGTCACGGCAGCAGTCTTTGAAGCTGACAACGACATTTTCTCGGCAGTCACTTTCCTGATGCCCTTCAAAGGCTCTCGCCTGACAAAACCCCAGAGGTCGTACTTCTTTGTAACCTTGATTTGGCCATCGTCCCTTGCTGCGACTACGGCAGCTTGTGGCTGTGAAGCAGGCTGGCCGGAAGCTTTCCTGACATCATCCTCTGTAATCCTGCCGCCTGGGCCTGTGCCTTTTACTGCTGCCAGGCTCACTTTCAGCTCAGCTGCAAGCTTTCGCACAGCGGGCATTGCAAACACTCCCTTGTCAAGCTCGGACATCGAGCCTGGAAGGAAGCCAACAACTGCACCAGCATCCTTCTTCTTTGCGCTTTCAGGAACAGACATGGAAGCGGAAACCGCCTTTCCGGGAACGTATTTCTCGCCCTTTGCGCCAATGACGACAATAACGTCGCCAACGTTGATCTTCTCGCCCTCCTTCGCCTTGTGGCGCGAGATTATGAAGCCAGCCTTGGGACTTGGAACCTCAACAACAGCCTTGTCAGTCTCAATCTCGGCAAGAACCTGGTCCTCCTTGACAGGGTCACCCTCCTTGACGTGCCACTTCACAATCTGGCCCTCAGTAATCCCCTGGCCAACATCCGGAAACTTAAACTCGTAAGCCATTTTAAACGACAACCTCTGAGACTTTTTCGTCATGCTTTCTTAAACTTTCCATATAACCTTCCATAGCATCGCCAATGTTGTGAAGAGCTGATTTTAGAGTTTTACCTTGGGAAATACATCCACGCAGCGTAAGACATTCAGCGGTAAAAAACCCGTCACTGCCTTTTTCAATAACTAGTCCGTATTTCATTTTTTGCCACTTCTAGTAATTCGCCGTTGCTTCAATGGCGTTTATAATTCTTTCAGTGCTTGGAAGATAGTGGTCCTCAAGCTTGTAAAGCGGGAATATTGTGTCAAAGCCAGTAACCCTCGCAACAGGAGCCTTGAGGCTGAAAATAGCCTGCTCATTGACAAGCGCAATGATTTCAGATGCAAAACCGCCTGTCCTGGGAGCTTCCTGCACTATGACGCAGCGGCCAGTCTTCTTCACGGAAGTAATTATGGTTTCAACATCCAACGGCTTCAAGGTGCGCAGGTCAATAAGCTCGACATCAACATTGGTGTGGTTAAGCGCCAGCCTGGTTTGCTGCAGCATCGAGCCCCAGCTAATGACCGTAATCTGGCTACCCTCCTTCACAATCTTGGCCTTTCCAATTGGCACAGTGTAAGAGCCCTCGGGAACTTCCTCCTTGACAGCACGGTAAAGCCTCGACGGCTCCATAAACACAACAGGGTCATTGCCCTTAATGGCGGAAATCAAAAGGCCTTTCGCGTCATACGGACTGGAAGGAATGACAACTTTCAAGCCGGGAACGTGCGCATAAATCGCTTCCAGGCTCTCAGAATGGTGCTCCAGGGCGCGAATACCACCGCTATATGGAGTCCGGACAACGAGAGGGCAGGTGAACTTTCCCCTACTCCTGTTCCTGACACGTGCAGCGTGGTTAACAAGCTGCCCGTAGGCCATATAAAGAAAGCCGGAAAACTGTATTTCAGGAACAGGCCTCAAGCCGGCTACGGCCATTCCAATGGCAACACCAACAATTCCAGACTCCGCAAGAGGAGTATCCATTACCCTGGCCGGGCCAAACTTCTTCAGGAGGCCTTCAGTAGCCCTGAAAACACCACCATCCATACCAACGTCCTCGCCAAGAACAACAACAGAAGCATCACCCTCCATCGCGCACTTAAGGCCTGAGTTCACGGCCTGGATAAGATTCATCTCCACCATTTATTTGCCCTCGACCAGGTTTTTGTAATCATCCATCTGCCGCCTCAAAAAGCCAGGCAGTTCCTCATATTGATACTTGAAAATGTCATCAACTTCGGGCTTCGGCACAGCCTCATACTCGCTCACGGCTTCCGAAACTTGCCTCTCAACCTTGGCAGCCAGTTCGGCTTCCTTCCTGTTATCCCACAATTTTTTCCTTTCAAGGAACTTCCTCATCCTGGCAACAGGATCCTTCTTTTTCCAAAGCTCAACTTCAGCTGCAGAACGGTACTTCGATGCATCATCACTTGTTGTATGATTCTGAATCCTGTAAGTAAGACACTCGATAAGGGTTGGACCTTTTCCTGCGTAAGCTTTCTTTAGCGCAGCGGCAGTTGCCGAATAGACTGCCAGGACATCATTGCCATCCACTTGAATGCCCTCAAAGCCAAAGGCAATTGCCTTCTGAGCGATTGTCTCGGCAGCAGTCTGACGCTTAACTGGAACAGAGATGGCATACTGGTTATTCTGGCACAGGAAAATCACCGGAGCCTTGAAGACGCCGGCGAAATTGAACGCCTCATTCATGTCACCCTCAGAAGTAGCGCCATCACCAAAACAGGCCAAGGCAGCAAATTTTTTCTTTTGAACCGTTGCGGCCATTCCAGCACCAACAGCGTGAAGCCCCTGAGTCCCAACAGGAATGGAAATCGGAAAATTATTAACGCCCTCGGCGGGAATGCTGCCACGCTCATCACCGCCAAAGTACTGCAAAACCCGGACCATGGGCTGCTTCCTCACAATCAGGATTGATGCATCACGATAAGTTGGAAAAACCCAGTCAGCCTTCCCAAGGGCATACGCAGCCCCAATCTGGGAAGCCTCCTGGCCAAGAACAGAAGCATAAGTCCCCAGCCTTCCCTGACGCTGAAGCGATAATGCCTTTTCGTCAAATCGCCTGCAAAGCACCATAAGGCCGTAAAGCTCAACAAGCTGCCTTGCAGAAAGCCTTGGCATCAGCCTTGAGTCAGCCTTGCCAGTGTCATCGAGAACCTGCAAATGCCTCACGTTGAAAGTCTTAAGCAATTTTTCAGCCATTTTTCCTGCCTTTCAAAACATTCTTCACAAACAACTCGCCAGCCCTGTACGAGCTCCTGACAAAAGGGCCAGCCGCAACATACCTGAACCCGAGACCTTCACCCACAAGCTTCAGCTTATTAAACCTTTCTGGCGAAACATACCCTGAAACCGGAACGTGAAGCCTGCTTGGCCGCAAATACTGGCCAAGCGTGAGAATATCAACGTTGATTTCACGAAGATCACTCATCGCCTCCAGAAGCTCCTCTTCCGTCTCGCCAAGGCCAAGCATTATCGAAGACTTCGTGAACATTGCCGGATTGAACTCCTTCACTGCCTTAAGCACTGACAACGACTGCTCATAGCCCGCCCTTGGATCACGAACCTTGTTTTGCAGCCGCCTAACAGTCTCAATATTATGGCCAAACACATCCGGAGCAGCATCAACGATGGCCTTGACACACTCCCTGCTGCCGCGGAAATCAGGAGTCAGGACCTCCACCATAATTCCAGGGACTGCCTTCTTCACTTCCCTTATGCAGCTCGCAAAATGAGATGCACCCTGGTCAGGAAGGTCATCACGGTCAACAGATGTTACGACAATGTAATCCATCCTGCGGCCATTAATGCCATTCATTGCCTTGACGCAATCAGCAAGCATAAAAGGCTCAGCCCGATTGACAACACCCCTTGGGTTGCCTGTCTTGACAGCGCAAAACTTGCAGCCGCGAGTGCAAGTATCCCCCAAAACCATAAAAGTCGCAGTGCCGCCGCTCCAGCACTCCGACATATTAGGGCAATGAGCCTCCTCGCAGACGGTGTGAAGCCCGAAATGCGCCACAAGCTCCTTGATTTCAGGAAACTTTTCAGTGGGAGGCCTTATCCTGAACCAGTCAGGCTTGCGGTCATAAACGTGCGCTACCTCAGAAGCCAATTGAATGCGCATCTTGACATCAACCCAGGGCCCATTCCCTGAGCTTCTCATACTTCACGTTGCCGCAGATTTTCCTGCCGCTTTTCTCATTGAAAAAGAAAGGAATTCCCCCACATTGGCCTTGGTCAATGCCCTGAAGGAGCGCCATATTCTCAGCATTGTGCCACACCTCAAGCTTTTCCACCTTGACTTTCTGCTCCTTTTCAAGGCGCTCAACCAACGGGTCCATCTCGTGGCAGTGCGTGCACTCAGTGCCGGTAAACATCAACAACCTATCGCCAGGCATAACATCACCTCTTAACTCAGCAAGGTGCGACTATTTTAAAGCATTATTAAAAAGTTTTCTGTAACACTAAGGAAGATTTGCTAAGCGGTTGCGGAAAAAATGACCGGAGAGTAATCAACAACCCTTCCGCTCTTAAGCACAACAGACAAGCCATCAGGGAATGAAAGATAATTTACTGCCCTTTTATGAGTTCCTAAATCTGTGTTGACAACCAAGCCAACTATGCAATCCACAGGCTTTTTCGTGACAGAAAGAATCCTGCCCTTCAAATCAGGGACGCGGTCCAGTTCATGGTTAAACCTGACGTATAAAGACAACCTTGGCGACTGGCCATTCCTAAGCGACATGCTCAGTTCATAACGAACTGCACCAGAGGCCATTGACGAATTGTCCAAATACTGAAGCCTGCCCATAAGCACGTACAACCCGTTCTTGTCAAGCGGTTCCCACGATTCAATAACCGGGACGTCAAGACTCTCCCAATCCGAGATTTTAGGAGGAACAGTTACAGCATTCACCAAAACCACCCTAAAAAATAATGGGCCCGACGTGACTTCCAAAGCCGTTTTGCTGGCTGTTTTGAACACGTGACCCTCGGCTATCCTAGTGCCATAAACCGAAGGTGGCCATATAAGACCGATGCTCTAACCAAGCTGAGCTACGGGCCCATTTACTTAACAGCGACAAAAAGTTCGTTTATAAAGATTATGCAGTGGAAAAAATGCGACGGCCGGGACTTCCGACGCCGCTGCGTTGGAAGCTCCAAACGCAGTGCGGCTGTTCGAACCCGGGTAACGACCTTGGCAAGGTCGTGTCATAC
>JACPBZ010000003.1 GCA_016180105.1 Candidatus Woesearchaeota archaeon
CAACAAGGCCGTCACGCGCTTCGCCAAGAAGAGTTCCGTCAAGATATACCAGGCCGTCGAGGGGCTGGCCTGTCTCGTTGATGAAGAAGTGCAGCTCGACAGAATTCCCATTGACCAACTTTCCAAGCTTCTCGCCGCCAATGCCAATCGAGCACCCGGAAACAAAAACCACAAGCAGCACTAGCACAGCTCCTGCTTTCAGGCTTTTCACAGACCCAACAACCGACTTAAGCATTTTAAGCAAATGGCAATCAGGCATTCATATAAATAACTTGCCTGCGAAATTGCCAAAATAAAAATTTTTATAATGCAAAATCATCCCATATTACAAGATATGAAGACTTTCATAATCATCCTGTTGCTGTCGATTTTGGCTGCGGGCTGCGTAGGGCAGCAAGAAAAATATCAGCCAAAAATGGAAATGACCCTGAGCCCGAGCATCGCGACAATCGAGTCAGGCAAATTCTCCCAGCCAATCCTCATCACGCTAAAAAAGCTTGACAGCGAGCAGACCCCTTCAGAGTTCACCATCGTGCTGGAGTCGCCGAACACTGAAGAAATAGGCTTCTACGACGAAAACAAGGAGCTAATAGCAATGCTGCCAACGCAGACATTCACGTACCTCAACGACCAGAATACCTATGCCTTCCTAGTCAAGGGCAAGAAGCTCGGCTCCTCAGAATTCACGCCCTACGCGCTCAAGATAGAGCTGGACTACCAGGGAGAAAGAATAGAAAAAAAGCAGCTAAGCGTGAAAGTGACTTAGCAGCAAATTCAGTTAATTCGTGTTGTTTATCATATTGGTGTTAGTGGTTGTCGTTGTCGTGTTCCTGACTTCTTTCTCCCTTATTGTCTCCTTTTCCGTAACCGGAACCGGCACGGCCTGCTCCCTTACTGTTTCCCTCTCGCGGATAATGTCAGGGCCCTCTTTTACTATGACATTAAACGGGAAAAACCTGTTGGCGTAGGCAGCCACCAGGAAGACAAACATCACGATGACTATGAGCGCCACAATGGCAACCGATGAAGTTCCTTGTCCATTCTTCATTTGTCTCACCATTCTATAACGGGATTTTATGAAGTTTAAACATTCCGCTTATAAATTATAAAAAATAGATAAAAGCGCCCTCTCCGGGTATCCGCGCCCTGCTGGGCTTGGGACCCGGAGTTGGTAGCATACGCCCTCTCCGGGATTTGAACCCGGATTAAAAGCTCCGGAAGCTCTTGTCATATCCGGGTTAGACCAAGAGGGCAAAACTTCTACGAAAAACGCCCCCACTGGGTAGCGTCGCTGCGTTCCGGACCCAATGGTGGCTGGAACGGCCCCCACTGGGCAACCTCACTTCGTTCGGAGTCCAGTGGAAGGACAGCGAACGCCCCCACTGGGAATTGAACCCAGATCTCAGCCTGGCCGTTTGGAAACGTTGATTCGCGGGGCCGCATCTTGTCCGTTGGACCATAGGGGCAAATAAGAAAAGTTGTTCCCAGTGCGCTTTTAATACTTTCTCACACATCCAGGTTCTTCACTTCAAGCGCGTGCTTCTCAATGAATTCCCTTCTCGGCTCCACTTCCTCGCCCATCAGAAGAGTGAACGTCTTGTCAGCCTCGACTGCATCGTCAACGCTCACCCTGAGAAGCACCCTCGACTCTGGATTCATCGTGGTTGACCAGAGCTGCTCAGGGTTCATCTCGCCAAGGCCCTTGTACCGCTGAAGCGCCACGCCATCCTCGCCGAGCTGCTCAAGCAAGGACTTCAATCTCGCATCATTATAGACGTACTGGTCCTTCTTGTTCTTTGTCACCCTGTAAAGTGGCGGCTGGGCAATGTAAACGTAGCCCGTCTCTATAAGCTGCCTCATATACCTGAAAAAGAACGTGAGCAGCAACGTGCGTATATGGGCGCCGTCAACATCAGCATCGCACATAAGGACAATCTTATGATAACGAGCCTTGGAAATGTCAAACTCCTCGGCAACGCTTGTGCCTATTGCCGAAGCAAGGGCGACAATTTCCTTGTTTGCAAAAATCTTGAGAAGCCTTGCCTTCTCCACATTGAGAATTTTTCCCTTCAATGGAAGCACTGCCTGGTATTCGCGGTTGCGGGCCTGCTTGCAGCTTCCTCCAGCGCTGTCACCTTCCACTATGAAAAGCTCGCATTCAGCAGCATTGGTGCTTGAGCAGTCAGCAAGCTTTCCTGGAAGGGAACTGCCCTCGAACAGGGTCTTCCTCCTCACAAGGTCCTTTGCCTTCCTTGCCGCTTCCCTTGCAAGGGCGGCATTGACGCACTTTTCCACTATTACCCTGGCAACCTTTGGGTTTTCCTCAAGGAATGACGATAACGCTGGACCCACCATCGACTCAACAAGCCCCTTCACTTCAGAATTGCCAAGCTTTCTCTTGGTCTGGCCCTCAAACTGCGGCTCTGGAATCTTGACGGCAATTACCGCAGAAAGCCCCTCAAATATGTCCTCGCTTGAAATCCTCACATCCTTCTCAAGAAGCCTCTTCTCCTCAGCGTAGCTGTTAATGATCCTGCTAAGAGCTGTCCTGAACCCTGTAAGGTGCGTCCCGCCTTCAGTGGTGTTTATGGTGTTGACAAAGCTGAAAATATTGGGCAGGTAGCCCTCATTATACTGGAACGCGGCCTCAAGCTGGGCACCATTTTTTTCCCCGGCCACGTGAACGACCTCGTGCAAGGCCTTCTTGTTCTGGTTTATGAACTCAACAAACGACTTAATCCCGCCATCGTACTTGAAAGCGTGCTCCTTTCCGGAGCGCTCATCCCTGATTGAAATTTCCAGGCCAGTGTTGAGGAAGGCAAGCTCCCTGAGCCTGCTTGAAAGAACGTCAAAGTTAAAGTCCGTTGTCTCGAAAATGCTGCCATCCGGCACAAAGGTTACAATGGTCCCTGTCTCTGACTGCGTTGGGTCATCCAGCAACTCAACTGACGTTGCAGGGAGGCCCTTTTCGTAGGACTGCCGGCCCATCTTGCCATCCCTTCGAACCTCAATGCTCATCCTTACAGAAAGGCCGTTGA
The DNA here is from genome assembly GCA_016180105.1 of Candidatus Woesearchaeota archaeon. Taxonomy (GTDB): domain Archaea; phylum Nanobdellota; class Nanobdellia; order Woesearchaeales; family UBA10216; genus UBA10216. Next base: position 3,039 of record JACPBZ010000003.1, read on the forward strand.
CTACGGAAATGCCAACGCCGTGAAGGCCGCCGGAAACCTTGTAAGTCTTCTTGTCAAACTTGCCGCCTGCGTGAAGCTTGGTCATCACAACTTCAAGGGCTGTCTTGCCGTACTGTGGCATAACATCCAAGGGAATGCCCCTCCCGTTGTCCTTGACAGTTACTGAGCCATCAAGATGAATAATGACGAGAATCCTGCTGCAATAGCCAGCGAGCGCCTCGTCAACAGAATTATCCACGACCTCATAAACGAGGTGGTGAAGGCCGTTTATGTCCGTGCTGCCAATGTACATTCCAGGCCTTTTCCTGACAGACTCCAGCCCTTCCAGCACCTGAATGCTGGAGGCATCGTAACGGCCCTTCGTTTCAACTGCAGGTTTTGACTCGGTCATTTTTGCCCCAAAAATTAGCCATTTTCCAACACCCCATAAAAGATTTTCTCGTCGGAAAATATCAAGAAAAAGGCTGCTTTACCTATTTAAATAAGTTTCTGTTTCGGCCTGGCAGTGTGCTGGCAAAAACTTTTATACTGGCTCAAAACCCTTTCAGGCATATGACCCTAACCGCCCAAAAAGGCACGGAAATGGCGTTGTCACTGGAACAATTGGCAGGCATAAAACACGCCCTTGCAAGAAAAGGGCATTCTGAAACGGATATTGCCCAAATAGTGCAGAGCCACACTGCCTCGCTAAGATCTGAAATAAACCCAACAGCAAGAAAATTCGGGATGGCAGTGGCAAATGTCCTTTTCGGCTTTGGCTTTACAAAGGTCAATGTCGAAGGCCTTGAAGGCACTCTCTCCGCTTTGAACCAGGGAGCATTTTCCGTTGTCTCAACACACCTGTCTTATGCTGACATTCCAATACTTGCTAATCTCACAGGAACCACAGATACCTTCATAATAGGGGGTAACAATGTCTACAATGTTCCAGTCATCAAGCCTTTCCTTGAAAAGTTCTTCAGGAATGCCGGTATGATTCCGATAAGAAGGGACATTATTGATCAAGCAGCTGAAATCGATACCGCAGAAGCGTACGCTTATGGCATCATTCTCACAAACACAGTTGCAGGCCACTTAAATTCCGGAAGCAACGTGATTAACTTTCACGGCACGGGCCGCTACAGGAGTGGAGCCATCCCTGAAGGGAATTACCTCCTTACAAGGGCGCTCGTCCAGGGGTCAAGGGGAATAGTCACGGCTTCAATCACGTATGACAAGCCTCCAGAGGCCAGGCCCTTTGCATCCGGACAATCAAGGAGGAACGCGATAGCCCTGACTGGCGCGTGGCAAATCACAAAGGCAAAACTGACTGGTGATTCTGGTGAAGCGTACGTGGTATTCGGAGAGCCAATAGCAATCGAGCATCCTGGAATGGACAAAGCTGCCGCGAAAAGACAAATAGTTCACACCCAGGAAGCAATTTACGAATCCTTGGCAAGGAACATGACACTCACGCCAACAAACACTGTTGCAGCAGCGCTCCTGAGACATCCAACAACCGACTGGTTTAGCCTGCTTACGCATTCGTTATCAATTATCGACCAAGCTCAGGATGCGGGAGCCAGGCTAGCACAGGCACTAGTCGGGCAAGAAAGGGCAGATCACCTTCGTGAAGCGTTTGAATACTTTGAAAGAAGAAAAGCGGTCAAGGGCCCATACGCATTTGAAATCACAGACCAACGCCTACTAAACTATTATGCGGCAACAATAAACCCAACACTGGATCGACTACTGCAGCCTAGTGCAAGAACTTAGTTACTCGCCACGCTGACTGCCGCCTGCTTCTTGGCAAGCACCAGGTTCTTGATTATAATATGGCCTAAATAAGCGCCATCCATCAGCTTCTCGGCTCCGTCAGCAGCAATCACAATCCTCTTCTTGAACATTGGCGAATCAACAACAAAGGAGTCGTAGTAGCCGCCCTCGCCGCCCACGTGGAAGCCATACTTGACTGAGTCAGCCTCAAGCTTGGCAATGTTGTCCCTGGTTATCCTTTTCCCAAGCCACTGGGGCAAGCCCTCTGAAGCAACCTGGGTAATGAGAATGTCATAGCCCTTTTCAACCATCTGCTTGAGAACCTCAAAATGGTCAAGGCCTGAATGGGCAGCAAAAACCTCAATGCCGTAAGGCCTCAAGGCTTCCTGAATGCTCCGAATCTGCGTGGCCTGCAGCCCAGTGCCGCCAAGAAGGACAGCGTCAACCTTCTCATCCCGGCTTTTCTGCCTTTCAGCAACGAACTTCTCGACAATTGCCGCTTCCTTAACAGGGTCGGCAACATCGCAGCTTAAGAGGTAATGCTTCAGCCCGAGAGCCTCAGCCTGCAAGGGCGTGTGCTCGACTGTAGCGAAATGGAAGAGAAAACAATCAGTCCTTGTCGGCTTCACGGAGAGAAGGTACTTGACTGTCCAGCCTTTCTCCAGGGCAAACTGGACGGCATAATTGCTGTCCTTTCCCCCAGAATACATCACTGCGACATTCATAGCAAAAGGCAAAAACCGGGCACTTATAAAGTTAATGGTCGGCCCTTTGTCACGGCAACTCTTGATTTTTTTCCGAAAAGCCTTTAAAGTTGGAAAGACAGTGGTTTAAATAATGAGCAAAAAAAATCAAGTGCGACTCCTTGCAGCAATTTTGGCGATAGTGGCGGTAGGCGTTATAGTAGCAGCTTTGACGCAACAGTTTACAAGTGAGCCCGTTCAGCCTGCTCCCAGGCAGCCAACACCTGAGGATGGCGCGAAACCAGATGAAGATGGCCAAGCCAAGCACTTCTGCAGCCCCCAGTCAAGGGAGGCAGCAGCGTGCATCCAGCTTTACGATCCCGTGTGCGGCTGGTTTGACCCGGAAAAAATCCAATGCGTCAGGTACCCCTGCGCCCAGACCTTCTCAAACAGCTGCTTTGCCTGCATGGACGAAAAAGTGCAGTACTGGACAAAAGGAGAGTGCAAGAAGTAGAATAGTTTAATAAAGGAACTCCATCAACGTCAGCATATGAAAGCGATTATCCCGCTTATCCTCCTTGCCTCAGTTCTAGCCGCTTTCACGGCAACCTTCACCCTTGGCAATTTTGCCTTTTCCGGAGACGAGTACTCCTACACCTTCCAGGCCAAGATACTGTCTTCAGGAAAGCTATACGCCTCCCCACCGCCCTTGGCTGAAGCTTTCACGCTGCATCACGTAATAAACGATGGCAAATGGTACGGAAGATACACCCTTGGATGGCCGGCAATCCTCGCTTTAAGCTTAAAGGCATCCTGGCTGCTGAAAGCGGCGATAAGCGGCGCGGCAACGCTGTTCACGTTTTTCCTGGCATCAAGGCTCTTCAATCGCAAAACAGCAATCATCGCCTCCACAATAATGGCAACTTCTCCATTTTTTGTTTTCAATGCAGCCTCATTTTACCCGCACGCAGCCTCGCTGCTTTTCAGCGGAGTATTTGCCCTGTTTTTCCTTAAATGCCTCAACAAGAACTCGAAAACCTTGCAACTAATCGCGGGAAGCGGCCTAGGAGCGGTATTCCTCATACGGCCAATTGACGCGGCAATAATCGTGCTGCCCCTAGCAGCATACTCAATCACTACTGTACGGAATGCCAAGCTGCTTGCAAAAAGGCTCTGGCTTGCAGCCACGATAGCAGCCGCTCTTGCAGGAATCCAACTCGCGGCAAACCATATCCTTTCAGGAAGCATACTGACCTTCCCATATGGCACTTACGACCCAACAGAGAACTTCGCGCTGAAGGCAGTTTCAATCAGCCACCTGTTTTACCGGCTTGGGCTGCTTGCGCTATGGATGCCCCTCTCGGCACTGGCGCTTTTTGCAAGAAAACAAAAAGCAACTTTGCTCCTATCATCAATCATCGCAACAAACATACTGGCCTATCTTGCATTCCCATACACGGGCGGAGACCAGTTCGGCCCAAGATACTATTTCCCCTCTGTGCTAACCCTTGCAATACTGGCCGGAAGCGCCCTCTCAAGAATACAGGCAAAGCACGCCATAATGGCCATCCTATTAGTTAACCTGCCCTTGCTGGCGTTCCTCAGCTTCGACATCCACAAGGAGGTTAGCTTCAGGCAGCAGGTTTACGAAGAGACAGGACACCTTGAAGATGCGCTTATATTAATCGAAAGCAGCCGGGAACAGGGATGCGAATGGTACACGAGGAATAGCCCTGCATTGACTGGAAACATCTTTGCCTGCAATACTAAAAACAACGACGAGCTAATCAGTGCTTTTCCAAACAAAATCCCCCATAATTACGATTTGGCAAGAATGGGAAAACCCACGTCACTCTACAGCAGGCTCATAAGGTATTCGTGAGACTAGGCTTATACGACTTCGGCCAGGGCACAAAGGCTTCCATTGGCTCGCCATAAAGCCCCTTTTGGATTGATGCCTTGACCCAGTCAGGACAGGACAGCTGCCATCCAAAATTAGACGTCATCACTTTTCCAATTATCGTGAATTCAAGCCCACCGTTCTCAACTGCTTCACATTCTGCCCTTACGACGTTCGGCCCGTATTTCGCTCTCACGGCAGCTTCAACGGTTTCAGGCTCATCGGACGGAGCAACCACTCCTCTTATGGGAAGAATAACCGTTATAGTTCTCGGCTCACGGTTTATCGGAAGGTTGTTCCAGAAGTCATCAATCGTCCTGTCGGCCATAGCCAATCCGGGTTAAAAAACTGCTTAAAATAACTTTGCCATATTCCGAATAAATTTCACTTCCACTTTATCGAGCATCCAACGACTGGCGCTGTCTTGACGGCCACGGGCCTGCCCGTTGCAAGATGCCCCAGGGCATCAGCCAAATAGGTCCTCGTGACAGCCGAGGGGTTATCCCAGCTGTCGTCAATGCCCCCTTGGTAGGCAAGCTTGCCAGAAGCATCAAAAACGAAAACGTGAGGTGTCACGAGAGCACCGTAAGCCTTCGCTGTTTCCTGGGTCTCGTCATAAAGGTAAGGGAATGGGAAGCCCTTCTCCCTTGCACGCTCCCTCATATTCTCAAAACCATCCTGCGGGTACTTCGAGGCATCATTCGCATTAATCGCCAGGAATGCCGCTTTTTTGGAAAACTCCTTCGCAAGCGCAACCAGCCTGCCCTCATAAGCCTGCGCGTAAGGGCAGTGATTGCAGGTAAACACGACAACAATGATTTCCTTATTGTGAAAATACCTCAGCATATACGTCTTGCCGTCGGTTGCCGGGAGGTCAAACTCAATTGCCGGCGAGCCAATTTTCATCTTGAACATATCAGAATCCGCTTCCATTCACTTCACCTCAAAAACACTTCTGCACGCTCAAATGCCACTAGAATTTATATCTAACTCTTTTGGAGGCGCAAATACAAACCCCCGGACATCATCAAGCCTCCCAACTACCTGCAGCCGCAACTTTGCAGGGTCAGCATCCCGATTCACCGTCGCAACCTCAATCGGCCCGTCCCTGTAGTGGGCAAACATAGTGACTCTTGCAATGCCATCCAGGACATCAAACTTTGGCTGCGGGAACCGAAGCCTTCGCTCCGTGTTGTAAACCTCATTCAGGATTCTCGAAAGCCCACCCTCGCCTTCGCTTGACAGTGCCAAAAGCTCACCTCTCACGATTGCCCTCTGTGCTGCCACATTTGCAGCTCTCCTAAGGTAACCCGGCAAAGGTTTAGAATCCCACCTGCCATCCGTAGAGTCACCAAGGCGATGCTGAGCAACCACCCAAACATCGAAATAGTCAGAAGGCGTCAAGATCTTCAATCGGTAGGATAAGCCTGTATCCTTGCTAGTGACCCTATAAGCCAGCGCCCGACTAACAACCATACCGGAAAGGGAATCCCGTGCCAGTTTTAAATGTTGCTGACAACATTAGCCTCAGGCTATCCTAAGCCCGTTTTCAACCTCTCTCTCAGGCTGCAGCAGGATAACTTCCTTGTCGCTTCCGACAACGCCCAAAACAAGGCAATCTGAGGAAAAATTAGCAACCTGCTTCGGAGGAAAGTTGACAACGGCAATTACCTGCCTGCCAACAAGCTCACTTGTTTTGTAAAGCGCCGTTATCTGGGCACTGGACTTCTTCACGCCAAAGCTGCCGAAGTCCACGGTTAACTTATACGCTGGATTGCGCGCTTCCGGGAAAGCCTCAGCAGCCGTTATCGTGCCCACGCGCATCTCAACCTTCTCGAAATCAGCCCACGTAATCATCTTAGACGCTGCCAAAACAGCGGAGCAACAGGTGGAGCGGATGGCTGTTATCTACGCTTTTTTAAAGCGAGGAAAGATACCATCAGGTCGGCAGTTCGAGTCTGCCCCGAGGCGCTCATATTCATGACAACAGCAATGGAGACAATAATCTCGAACTCCTGCGTTGACGGAAGAATAGGAACCAGGATCGGTGAATTGCCACCTGATGATCGCCCGTCAGTTTATGAACTTCTTGGTAGCGTAATAAGACCGTTTAGGACAGAGATAAGGACAGACCTTGGCTGGGCAATAGCGAACATAAGCGGCTACGTTGGAAAAGCTGAAGACTTGTCCAATAAAGAGCGAACAGTCTGGGTTCGCACCTTCCAAGTGCCTCTTTTGTACGACAGAGTCATCTACCACGGCTTCGAAACTGCCATTGAAATAGGAAACTATGAATACTGGTTTAGCAACATTGACGGCTCATATCTTGGGTCAATAACCACGAAAACTTCAGCACAATCTTTATAAAACTCCCCCTGGTTCTGGCAAACTTAACGGGCCCATAGTTCAGCTTGGCTAGAACGCCGCTCTGATATCCCTTTGTTAGAAAGGCGGAGGTCCTCGGTTCAAGTCCGAGTGGGCCCATTATTTTTCTAAAGAACAAAGTTCAGCAGCAGCCAGGAATGGCTGAAGCTGCCCGCAATGACTAAGACGTGGAAGATCTCGTGCATCCCAAAC
>JACPBZ010000048.1 GCA_016180105.1 Candidatus Woesearchaeota archaeon
GCAGGACGTCTTTGAAAGCTCACCGAACGTAGGACCAAAGACATTCCCAAAGTAGCCTGTCGTGATCATTACCAGGATGACAAGGACTATGAGAACAATTACTGCAATGACGATGGTGCTGAGGGACAAGCCCTGCCCTTTGGATGACATTTTAGGAAACTGAAAAAGAAAAATGAAAATTACTGCCCTTTCAGGCAGCAGACTGGCTTACCGGTTTCGCATTCTTTAACGTACACGGTTTTTCCTGTTTCGCCGAATGAAGTGGTACAATCGGCTGTGGTTGCAACGCAACTGCCGCCCTGCTGTGCGCAGCTTGAAACGCTTGGCGTGAATATCTTGCCGAAGTAGCCCGTGAATATCATCACGAGGACTACCAAGACTACTAGAACTATGATGGCAATGATAACCGTGCTTAACGACAAGCCCTGAGCTTTCTTGTTTGAAATCACTTGCACACACCTCTTTGACTTTTGTTGAATAAAAAATGCATACGCCGTTTCCTGCCTCCTGGGCGTACGCAAATACAATAAACTGATTCACTGGAAGCTGCATACGCCGTTTCCTGCCTCCTGGGCGTACGCAAATACAATAAACTGATTCACTGGAAGCGGTATATTTAAATTTTGTGTTAAGCCCAATTCTCGGAACGTATATTCTGAAGTATAGCAATTCTTAAAAGCAGAAGCCGCCAAAGACTCAACCTGAAAAAGATGGAAGAAAAACTGCGCGCTTTGACTTTCCTGATGATTGCATTAGGTGTCCTGTACATATTTGACGGCTTTAACCAGGAGTTCCCCGGTAATGGACTGACCGGACTTGCAGTCTCCGAGCCAGCCAGGGACGTGAGCTGCGAGGACACGGACAGCCGCGACTATTATGCTGCCGGCACGACATATGCAAGGCTGTTCACAGTCAATGGGGAAGAGCCCAAGAGTGATGTCTGCGAGGGCGACACGCTCATAGAATACTATTGCGTATATGATGAGCCACAGGTTGAATTCTACGAATGCCCGAACGGGTGCATTAGCGGGACTTGCGCGCAGTAAGAACTATCTCTTGCCTGTCTTTCTTCTAAGGTGCTCAAAGAGCTCCTCGCCGCTCATTTTAGAATAAGTTTTGTGCAGCTCATCGAAAACCTCGTGCCTTGAGGAGTAGTGGTGCTGCCTGTATTCAGGCTGAGGCTGACTATGGCGCACGGGCTGCTGTTGTGGAGCGTGGTGAGATGCCGGAGCCTGTGTTGGCGGATGCGGCTTATAGGCCATTGACTGGCCTCCCTTGCCACTACCCTTGTTCCTCCTGGAGGCGAAAATGGAAGCTGCGCCGAAGCCAAAAGCCATCAGCACAAGGAAAATCGTTGCCTTCATCGCAAAATTGCCCTTGGGCTTCGACTTCGGATTCTTCGGGTCAGTCCCCAATTCAACTTCACGGCCATCATCAGCACCATCCTTGTCAGTATCAGCACTTTTTGGGGAAATTCCAAGATTGAACTCGTCAAGATTGGAAACTCCGTCCCCATCCAAGTCAGACAGGGCGTCGCTGCCATCAAGGCTGTTCAAGCCATACTTCTTCTCCCAGTCATCCGGCATCCCGTCATTGTCATTGTCATTGTCACATTCGTCTCCTGTCCTGTCTCCATCAGAATCGGTTTGCCTTTTTCCAGGGCTTGTATTGGGCACTTCAGGGCAAAGGTCAGCATCATTCAGGATGCCGTCTGAGTCGCGGTCATTGAGATTTGCGCATTTTCCAGCCAGGCCGCAAAGCCCAGTCTTGCAATCGGAATTCCCTGAGCATTTTTGATTCGCCAGGCACTTGTTGTTCTTCACTGGAACACAAACGCCGCCGCAGTCAACATCAGTCTCACCAGGGTCAAGCCGCTTGTTTGAGCACGGGCCTTCCGCAACGCAAAATCCCTCTGTGCATATGCCTGTCTCGCAGTCCGCCGCCTTTTTGCAGCCCTGGCCCATATCACACTTGCTGGTGCAGCTCCCGCCACAATCAATTCCGGTCTCGTCCTGATTCCTTATGCTGTCAGTGCAGCTTCCGGCCTTGCAAACGCCATCAACGCAGTAAGCGCTCTTGCAATCCGACTGTATTATGCAGCTTTTGCCGTTGGCGCACTTTGCAGAACAGCTTCCGCCGCAGTCAACGTCAGCCTCATCCCCATTGCGAACCTTGTCGCTGCAGGCAGATTCGAGATTAAGAAGAACGTTCACTATGACGCCATCACTCCTTGCCACATCAGTTTTCATTCCTGCCCTGTTCTGGGCATAAGCCTCGATGTGGTACTTCTCGCCGTCCTTGAGCTTCAAGTCGCGAACAGTAAGCTTGCTCTCTGTCGCGGTTGTCCAGCCGTAAACAAGCTTTCCAGAAGAATCC
>JACPBZ010000004.1 GCA_016180105.1 Candidatus Woesearchaeota archaeon
TCCACATAACTATGTTTTTCCTCTATAGGCATCGCTTTAAAGAAATCATCTGTTATCTTATCCTCGAAGAAAGAGGGTGTTTTCCTTAGTTTCGCATGAGTTGCTTCATGGTAAATTGTATACTTTTTAACATCGTTAAAATTATGAGATAAAGCCAATCTGTTAAGGTGAAGATTCCTTCGACCATCAGCAAGATAACCAAAGCCGGTATCACCTCTCCCGATCGTAATTACATCAACACTCCCAGGTTCAAGCGCAAGGCCTTTTTCGGCCTTCCGGAGCGTTGCGCTTATCTCGTCTGCCTTCCCAGCAAATTTTTGTCCAGTATCAACGATTAAATCAGGATTTTTCTTTATATCGGCCTCATCAGCGTAAAATAGGAGTCTGCCAAATGTTCTTTTGTTGACATTTTCCACTTCCACTTTCTTTCCCATGCCTATCCAGAAGTCAATCCCATCCTTTTTGTACAAGTGTATGGGAAAATCCTTCAGAAATGGATCTTTTAACTGTTCAACTTCACCCGCAAACAGATGAGTGGCACTTCTGGGGTTCTTTTTCACTGCTTCGTCTATGTCGTCTATGTTCAGTTTTATGCCATTAATAAATTCATCAAACTTTTTGTATGTATGGGCAAGATCTCCATACTCATTCAAGGCTGGCCCATGTCTGCCAGCTAATGTGCCAAATTTCGGGTTGCCGGTCGTATGTGATAGTTCAGAAACCTCTTCCATGGCATTTGCCGGTGTTTTGGCATAACTGGTGCCAAGAGGAAGGAGTACGGCTGCCCCATCAAACACACACCAACCCATTTTGCTCAAACTGAATGATTGAAAGTCAAAAATACTATCCCCGGCCTGATATGCATCTACGGGGGTATCGAGATAGGGAATAAATCCTGCCACAGTGACGCCGATATCAATCAGATTCAGCCCATCGCCGTCTGCAAATTCTCTCCACTGTTTTTTTTGCACTATGTGAGCAAAAACAGTTGTCGCCAGGTCAGAATATTCCTGATTAGTATTAATCACGACAGCGTGCTTATTGCCGTCCCACACGTTTCTTTGAATCGTTATTTGAGGGAAAGTTGTCTCTGCGACCCACGGAAGGCATGCGATGGCGTTGTTTGTTGTTGCGTTTCCTATGAGGATTAGGTTACGTTTGTCCAATTTTGCAAAAGAATTGCAAGTTACATCTGAAGAGGCATATACCGTTATCTTGTCTTGGGCTTTTAGTTCAGGATTGCCAACTACGCAGCCACAGCAGTTTTTCATATAATCTGGAAGGTAAGTTCCCTCTTCAATTATGCCCAAGCAGGGCTTAGTAAAAGGCAAGGTCTTTTCCCCATATATTTCTACCAATGCTTGCTTTATCCCATAAACATCATCTTCACTAAGATAGTCTGGGGTGACTATGTAAACGCCGCCTGTCGAAAAAACCTGGTCCAAGTCATTAAAATCCGGACTGCTGGTGGATATGAATGGGTTATCCGTGTAAATAGACTCAATTTCCTTGCTTTTCCATAGCCAGCCAATAACCGGGATTTTCAATCCAGTCCATTGGCTTGTGTCCCTTCTGTAGTAAGGCAGCACAAAATCATCACCAAGAAGTATCGTGTGATGGCATTTGTTGCATTTTCTCTGTATGAAAGAAGAAAGGGATAGGCTATACGAATTATCTGTGTATTTTGGATTTGCTATACTCTCGTCATAGTCTTCAAAGTTCTTCCAGGGCCTTGGGCCGAGGTTTTCCTCGCTGAGGTCGTAGACTACGCCTTGGTTGTCGTTTGCCAGGCTGTGTGCCTTTGCCAGGACGTCTTTCACTGTTGTGCCTGTGAAGAGGTAGGATTGCTTTTCGGTGTCTTCCGGGATGTAGAACTTGAGCTTGTTCCAGCCTTTCTCGACTGAGGCCTTGCCGTTGAGCACAGAGCCTTCCACTGGGATAAGCTCGTCCGGGTAGGTGAAGCTTATCTTTTGCTTTCCCCAGGAGTAAACTTTGAAGGCTATGAAGTCTCCCGGCTGCTTGTGGATTGTGTTCCAGTCGCTGTTTTCGAGCTGTATGGTGTAAGGCTGCTCTGATGTGCAGCTTCCTTCCTCGCAGCCTTCCTTGCAGGTTTCCTTCTTTGTTGGTGTTGAGGTGTATTCGCAGGAGGATGTTGTCTGTCCTGGTTTTATGCACTTTGGCGTGAGGTAGCTTTGGTATATGTCGTTTCCTGAGCAGGTTGGGGTGCCTGTCCAGCCTGCGCTCTTGCAGTCTTTTTCTGATTTGCAGGCTATGCTTTCCTTGCAGGCTCCGTTTGAGCAGCCTATGCCGCATATCTTGATGATTTTGTCGCTGTCTTCATCCTTGCAGCTTGACTGTGGGGTGCCTGGGTTCTGGCACGTGTATGACCTGTACGTGCGATGGACGTTCTCGTCCGCATCGCAGTGGTTGTTATCCACGAAGCCGTCCGTGCCGCAGCCTGCATTTGAGTTGCATATTATGTTTTCACAGTCGTCTGGGCAGAAGTCGTGGTCTTCCTCTTGTTCACAATGCCCGTTGCCGCAGTACCACGGGTTTGCGCTGCAAAAGTTCTGGACGCAGTATGGGTTCTGGCATTCTGCAGCTCCATCGCAGTGGCTGCCTGCTGGGTTGTTGAGGCAGGCGTCCACCACTCCGGGATTGTCAGTGCACGGAGTTCCAACAAGGAAGTCTTCTTCCTCGCAGTCACCACCACCGCTGAGACACGCCTTGAACGTGTGGCTTCCCTCGCTGAACGTGTCCTTTATGCTGCCAGTGTCGCTCCTGCTGCCTTTTGGCGCTATGGGCGGCACCATTATGACTGAGGAATATTCTTTTGTGTCGACATAACGTGAGTATCCTGAGTCGTAGTCCTTGCAAAGGTCATTGTAAACTTTTAGTTCATAGTCAACTGAGCTTGATGTGCCCTGGACCCAGAGTATTGAGACTGATGGGTCTTCGGGAGTGCAGTCGGATGGTGGGATTCCTTCCCAGTTAAAGCGTCCTGGGCTTCCTTTCCAGGAGTATTGCGGTGAGCCGCCATTGCCGCTGCACCACACCCACGCCTGGAATTCTCCCGGGCCTTCGTGCTCGCTTAGGACTGTGAAGGTAAGCGTTATTTTCCAGGGTCCGCTGCCGGCTGGCATGGAATCTCTTAGTTTTCCGCGTTCAGGAGGGCCTGAATGTTCTTCGGTGGCGTGGAGGTAGGCTATCAGGTCGCAGTAATCGTATATTTGGTTCTTGCCGCCAAGCTGCGAGTAGCCCAGGGTTTCTTCCATCTCGATTGTTACTTCCTCGCCTATGGTGTATGATGGTTCGTCACCGTCGATGATTTCAAGGAGTATTCCGACTATGCCTTTTCTGTCAGCAAGGGTTATTTTTATGTTGCTTTCCGTTGGCTCCAGCGCCGTGATTTCCGGAGGCAGCGGTTCAGGTGCTATGAGGTCGAGGTTAATGACTCCTAGGTCCCTGACTCCAGTGGGCTCTTCCTGCTGTGCCTCGCCGTATATTTCTCCGGCTTCCTTTATTTTCAGTGCTGCTGTGGTGAGGTTTACCACGCCGCTTCCGAATTTTGTGTCCTTTCCTTCCTCGCCCAGGTCTGTGCTTGTTGCCGCCAGGACTGCTTTTAGCTGTGCCGGTTTGATGTTTGGGACTGCCTGGCTGACTACGGCTGCAGCGCCTGCCGCAATGGCTGTTGATATGCTTGTGCCAGAATACTCCTTGCCGTCTATAATCACTCCAACGCCTGGTGCGGTGATGTCAGGCTTTGTTATTCCTCTCGTGCGCTCGCCAGACGAGAATGCGGCGTGGTTGCCCTGCCTGTCAACTGCGCCAACCGTAATGGCGTATGGGCTGTTTCCAGGTGTTGTCACACCCACATAGCCGCCGCAGGATGTACTTGTTCCCTCCTTTCCGCAGTTGCCTGCCGCTGCAACAACGGCAATGCCTTGCTCGCTTGCTTCCTTGACTGCGCGATTCAGTGGGGAGTCTATGTCAGAGTATGGGCCGCCAAGGCTGAGCACTATTACGTCTGCCTTGTTGTCAGCTGCCCAGTTTATCCCGGATATTATGCTGCTTTCGAGCCCTCTTCCAGTATTATCGAGGACTTTTGCGTTGAGTAGTTCTGCTTTTGGTGCTATTGCCATTATTGCCGCTGCCACTATTGTGCCGTGGCCGTTGTCATCTGAGGCGTCGTTTCCAGTGAAGCTTTTTGCGAGATGAACGTCGCTGCCATTGACTCCGGTGTCGAGAATGGCTACTCTCACGCCTTCGCCGGTGTGGCTGTTTTCCCAGGCAGTTGCTGCTCCGATTGAGGCAGTGCTCTCTGCCAGTAATGCATAGAATATCCTGTCGGGATGCACGCTTTCAATGTCTTTTTCAGAAGCCAGGCTGGCAAGCTGTTCTTGTGTTATCGGCACTGTCACGGTGTTGCCAATGGCGTTTTCCGTGGCCGTTATCTCTCTCTGGTGCAGCTTCCTTGACAGCTCGTACCTTTTCTTTTTCGCGTTTTCCTTGTTGCCTTCTCTTTTTAGCTGGACTATTGCGTTTGTGCTTTCCTTTTCGTCAAGCTCTGAAATGAGGGACTGGCTGATTTTTGGCCTTGTTGTCTCAGGCACCGGATAGTCTTCCCTGGTTTGGAGGGACAAATCCTGGGCGTATGGCAGCTGAGTTTGTTGTGGTGGCGCATTGAGTTCAGGCGTCATAAAACTCGTCAGGCTCAACAGCAGAAGCAAGGAGGCTGTTAATAGAAGCAGGACTACGCTGATTATTGCGACTCTGCGTAAAACCCCCATCCAAAATTCACGCTCTTTTTCACTGTATGACGGTAGTCTTATTTAAACTCATCGTATAGCGTTTTATATAAGACACGGATTCAAATGCATTTCTGCAAAAATGCCGGAAAGGTTGCGAGGTTTCCGAATAAGTTTCGGAAAAAAGAAGATAAGAAAAGGGAAAAAGAAAATTAAGGCCGCTTGATTACGGCTTTCTGAGCAGCTTCACGAGCAGCGCAATGCCGCCGCCCACGACTACAATGTATCCGAGCACGAGCAATGCTACGTACTGTGGAGTGTCAATGAAGCGCTTCTGCACTACTGGCTGCTGTGGAGGCGTCACGTTTGCCGGAGGCTGCTGTGGAGGTGGAACAATGACCACTGGGCCGTTCTCGTCCTTTGGGGGCACGACTGGCGGCTCAACAACAGGCGGCTCTGGTCCGCACCTTTCAACCTTGAGCAGCGCAACGTCTGTGTTGCTTTTGACGCCGCTATCATAATATGTGTCAACAATGAAGCTGTAAGTTGCCGGTCTGCGTGCGCTTTCAGGCACGGGTATTGTGAAGGAAACCGTGTCCTCATCATTCCTATCAAGCTCAATCGTGTCTGACACGGCGCCGAAGCCTAGTTCAGGGCTTGCAGCCATGACAATCACTGACCTCTCATTGTTTTTGCCTGAGTTCCTTATGCTGGCTGTCAGTCGTGCTTCCTTCTCGCAGCTTACAATTTGCGGAATTAACAGCAAGCTTTTGATTTCGATCTCGTGGGATTTTCTCTTGATTTCAAACCGTATTACGACCCTTTCGCCGTGCTTGGCTCCAAACTCGTCCTTGCCTTCAGCGGTTATCTCAACATCGTACGTGTTGTCGCTGGCATCCTCATCGATGGTTATGGTGAACTTTATGGTTTCCTTGTCCTGCGGCGAGATGTCTCCAATATCCTCCTCTTCGTCTATGTCAAGCAGGTCACTTCTCATCTTGACTAGAACATCATGTATGTCGACATTTTCCCGCTCAAGAAAAGTGTTTTTTACGGCTATTTCCACGTCCATTGTCTGGCCAGCCCTTATGTCCTTGACAAGCTCGTCATTGCTTGCCGACTTGATTTTGCCACCGTAGACGAACTTAACGTCGCTAACTATGTCCAGCTCGTTGACAGTCTGGAGTGTCAGGGCAGTTGACGCTTTTATGGTTGTGCTGCTTGCTGTCGACACGCCGCTGAACTCAAGCGTTCCTACGCTGACAGGCTCTGGCTTGAGAAGTTTTGAGGTAACTGCGTCAAGTTTCTCAGGCACCCTGATAACTACTGGAATTGCCATGCTTTCACCTGGTGCGAGTGTCGTCTTCGGCAGGGTGTAATTTACCTTAAGGTCGTTTTCGCTGAATCCGGCCTGTGGCACCAGTTTTGCGGTTATGGATGATATGGTTTCAGGCGCTGGACCGTCATTTGAGAGTGTTATGGTGCCGGTGGCATTCTGTCCTCTTGAGGTCTCTGTATCGTGGAGTGGGTTGGTTTTTGGGTATCCCTCGTTTCCAAGGGCAAGAATTACGGTTGCGCCAAACTTCGGAGGGACATCGTTAACCGTAACCTTCAGGAGCGTTGAATTCGTGCTGTCACCATCAGATATGCTTAAGTTGAAGTAGTATGCTGCTGTTCCCTGGGTAAAGCTTGGCGTCCAGTTGAACTCTCCAGATGTTGCTGAAAGTGTTGAAATGTTAGCAGTTGTTGGGCCAACAGCCACGCTTGTGGTGCTATAGGCTGCCGTGCACAAGCCTGTTGAGGCTGCAGGGCATACGCTGAATGAAGTTGCTGCGCCTGAATCGGCAGCAGAAGCTACCAGGGCAAGCTTCAAGGCTGAGCCTTCGCTGATTGTCTGCTCTGAAATCGGATTCACTGCCGGCGCATTGGGCCCGGCAAAAACAAAGGTTGCTGATAAAACAAGAACCACAGCGAATAAAACAGCCTTGAAAACATTTTTCATAGCGTAGCCAACCCCCAACAACATTTTTAGCTAATTTGAAATATTAATTATTTCGGAGTAGTTACAAGTTATATATAAACGTTTTGCTTTTGGAGAATATAGTTGCCCTAAGCTACGGCACTATATAATAGAAAAAAGAAGAAGCTACTTTCCGAAGTAGAATATTTTCTCTATTGCGACGTCTTCAGGCTGGAACTCTGCCTTGCCTGTCTTAACGTTAATCATTTTTTGCTGCTGTGGTTGCGGGGCTGGCGCCTGGACAGCCTCTCTCGCAAAGGATTGCACGGGTGCTTGAACTTCCTCCTTGGCGGCAGCGAAAGCTGCGTGAGCTTGCACAGGCTGCTGCACGGAAAGCCTGTTGACTTGCCTGTTCACGTCTCCCAAGCCTTCGTTAAACTTTCTAACCTCATCCTTCAGGCTCAGGATTTCCCGGGCCATTGCGTCGAATCTTACTCCCAAGGACCTCACGTCCATATTCAGGCTCGATATTGCCTCATTCGAGGCGTGATATTCAGACTTGCCTATTGACGTGTTTGAGGTTATGGCAGCAGTCATTGAGTTCACGCCGTTGCCTCTCAGCATTTCCTCTGCCTTCAACAATGCCTCGTCAGAAGTAGCCGCTATGTTGTGCCGCATCAGCTCCCTTGCCAATGCGTTGATTTTCTGTATTTCTTCGACGCCCATCCTGCCCACCTCAAAAAACCTATTCGAATGAATCGGCAATCGCAATTCGACGTGCATCGCAAATGTCGACCGACGCCAGTATACTAATATCCGGACTACCCGCTTTAGTATACTAATATTTAAAGCTTTTGTTTTCCCATTTTATACCATATATGGAAGTTATATAAGGAAACACGCCAATTTTATGCAATATGCCGTTACCTTTAGTGAGTGCTGAGGGCATTGCGAGGGCTGTCAGGGAGTATGATGCCGAGTGCAGGAGCCGTGGTGACTTTCTTGGGCTTGCCGCTCTGGCAAACGAGTATTTTGGCCTTGCTGAGCAGAATCGGCATTCGGGCGATATGTCCTCTGCGCTTTTGCTGCAAGTCTACACTTCAGCGATTGATATGGCTGGGGAAGCCAGGGATGCGTACCTTGCCAGGCAAGGCACAGAGCCCGGACTTAACATTCCCGGCTTTACGGAAGGATTGGATGATTTGGTGCAAATGGCATCTGCAACAAGAGGCTATCTGACGCCAAGTGGCAGCCAGCATTCGCGCTGGAGCGAAGGGCCAGAGCCTCAGCTTCAGCCGCAACCGAGGCCGGTTTCAAGACGTGTTGCAGTAATGGACCGGTAGCCAAACTTTTAAATAATGCAGGGATTGCTGAAATTCTATGGGAGAATTTGTCAAGGTTGCCTCCGTGAAGGACATTGCGCCCGGTAGCTCGAGGATTGTCGAGCTGAAAGGCGAGCCGATTGCGATTTTCAACGTCAAGGGAAGTTTCTACGCGATTCACAACACCTGCCTTCATCAGGGTGGCCCATTGGGAGAAGGCTTTGTTGACGACAATGGCCTGACTGTGGAGTGCCCCTGGCACGGCTGGACCTACAAGCTCCAGACAGGCCAGACAACATTCGACCCTGGCAAAAAAGTGAAAATTTACAAGGTCAAGGTTCAGGGCAGCGATGTTTTCTTGGAGATTTAGCAGCAACGTTTATATATCATCTGCAGGGTTTATTTCTCTCGCGGCAGTTGCAGTAAAAACGAGTTTTTTACTTCAAAAGCTGTTGCCGCGGGGATAGCAAAGCCTGGCTAAATGCGCAGGACTTAAGTCTCTTTGAGAAATCCTGTGGGTTAGTCCCTTCGGGGGTTCAAATCCCCTTCCCCGCATTCATGGAAGTTGGGGACATTATTGACTATTGGCAAATGTGCGCTGAGGAAGGTGCCAGTTTGCAAAGAGGTATGAACTACAGGCTTAAAGGTAAAAATACAGTCATACTGATGAGCCTAAGGCCTAATGCACCTTACGCAGATAGAGTTGAAGAAAATGGTAAAGTACTAATTTACGAAGGTCATGATGTTGCTCGTAGTTTGTCAAAAAACCCTAAAATGGAAAATCAACCAAGGGAAGTTAATGGAAAACTTACCCAAAATGGGCTTTTCCAAGCAGCAGTTGCTAGGTATAAGGACGGTGCACAACCTGAGCTTGTGAGGGTATACGAAAAGGTCAGAGATGGAATATGGACTTATAATGGAATTTTCAAATTGGTTGAGTGTTGGAATGAGGAATCAGAAAAAAGAGATGTTTTTAAATTTCGCTTAGAAGTCACTGACGAACAAATCTCTTGGCAGGCTCAAGATTTAGAGCATAATAGAATTATTCCAGCTTCGGTTAAAATCACAGTATGGAGAAGGGATAAGGCCGCATGCGTAATATGTCAAAGCAAAGATAATCTTCACTTCGATCACATAATCCCTTTTTCAAAAGGTGGCTCGTCTTTGATTGCCGAAAACATACAAGTACTTTGTGCAAGGCACAACTTATCAAAACGAGATAAAATAGAGTAAAAATACACACTTAAGTAACTGCTTCAGAATGCTCCGACTCCACGTGCCTTTCGAGCATTATGTTTGTGCAAAAAGTCTCCCCGCACTGCCCGCAGCGAAATCGTCCCGGCGAGGGACGATTTGTCGCCATAGGCGACATAATTTCATTAGCATTTTCAAGCCTTCGCGGTTTCGCCGCCCGGCGCGATTGCCTCGCCAGTTGCACCTGGCAGTTCAGGACCTGCTTCTTCAGGCACGTGCACTGAAGCCTTGTGGCTTTCGAGCTCTTCCTTTGTGGGAAACTTAAGGCCGCATTTTTCACAGAAGTGCTCAAGCGTTTCCATAGAAAGAGAACAGGACGTCAGGGTATAATAATTTTGCTTATATAAATTTTAAAGGGAGTTTGCAGCCCTTTGCACCACTTCTGAAAGCGCAGGGTGCACGTGCACTGCCCTCGTGATGTTGTCAATCGTGCCGTGGCCTGACTTCATTGCAACAACAACCTCGTGTATCAGGGTTGAGGCGTCAGGCCCGATAATGTGGCAGCCGAGGATTTTGCCAGTCTTTTTTTCAATGAGAATTTTTGCAAAGCCAGTCTCATCTTGCAGTGCTGCGCCCATCCCAGTGTCCTTGTAAGAGTATCTTCCAGCTGCATAGCTGCCTTTTTTCAGGTCCTGCTCCTTTAAGCCGACTCCGGCAATTTGCGGCGATGAGAATATGGCGTGGGGCATTGCAGAGTAGTCAACCTTTCTTTTCGCTTTTGGGTTGAATGCGTTATGGTAGATGTATTGCGATTCAAGGTTTGCGGAGTGCTTGAACTGGTATTTGCCAGCAATGTCGCCTCCGGCCCAGACACCATCTGCTGTTGTTTCGAGATAATCATTCGCTACTATGAAGCCTTCCTTGTTCACTTTTACTCCAGCCTTTTCAACATCAAGTATGTCCGCATTTGGCGTTCTTCCCGCTGCCACCAGAAGCTGGTCTGAGACGACTATCCTCCTCGTCTTCCCATTTGTGGCAGCAACGGCGAATTTGCCCTTGGCCTTTGAAACGCTTTCAGCAGAATGCCCCAGGAGCACATTGAACTTCTTGCCGTAAGCTTCAGTGAACGCTTTTGCAATTTCCGAATCCTCGCTTGGCACAAGGGTGCTGCCTCGCTCCAGGATTGTGACTTTGCTTCCCATTGCGCCAAAGAAATGCGCCAATTCGGCAGCTATGTAGCCTCCTCCGATTATTGTGAGTGTCTTTGGCAGTTTTTGCAGCCTGAGGGCTTCTGTGCTTGTGATGTAGCCTGAAGTTTCAATTCCCTTGACTGGCGGGATTGCTGGCCTTGTGCCGGCAAAGATGAAGATTTTATCTGCGGTTATTGTTTTGTTTCCGACATTGAGCGTTTTCTTGCCAGAGAACTTTCCTTTTTCCTTGAATAGCGTGATGTTCCTTGTTGCCCTAATGCTTGCCTCGATTTCACGCGAGTCATTGTCAACGAATCTTGATACCCTTGAAACGATGCCCTTGAAGTTCACGGAGCTTATCCTGGATTTTACTCCGAATTTTTCCGCATTGCGTATTGTCTCAGCAACATCAGCAGAATGGATGAGCATTTTTGAGGGGATGCAGCCCCTGTTCAGGCAGGTTCCGCCCATTGGGCCATTCTCGACAAGGGCAACTTTTAACCCCTGGCTTGCCGCAGCATCCACGATGTTAAGCCCGGAACCAGCTCCTATGACGATTACATCAAAGCTTTCCATTGCCTTGATTTCATTTTGGCCGTTTAAATACCTTGCGCTGTGTTTATCGCGCTATTTTCACGGCCTGTCCCTCAGCTATTCCTTGCCTGTCAGTGAAATTGCCATTTACTTCCAGCACGTACATTGCCGGTGCTTCTGAGCTGTAAGTGGGGCAGGGGTCGGAAACGCAGGGAATTGCGTGATGTATTTTCACGATTCTCATTCCTTCTGAAAGGGATATGATGTCAAGCGGTATCAGCGTGTTTTTCATCCAGAATGTCCTCTGTGCAGAATCCGGAAAGATAAAAATCATTCCCTCATCCTCACGAAGGGACTGCCTGTGCATAAGCCCAAGTTTCCTCTCCTCGGGCGAATCGGCAATTTCGGCAGTGATTTTGACAGGCTCTGAGTCTTCCGGGTAAAGTGTCACTGTTGCCGGTTTTCCATCAGGGGCATTGGCAAAGTAGTAAGTCGCGGCTGCAGCAACAATGGCAAATGCGATAACAGCCAAAGTCACTTTTTTTCTCATTTACCCGAATTTTGGGGAATAGCTTTAAAAATCATTTCCATTAGCGGATTTGTTATTGCCTCTATGGCGCAGCAGTAGCGCGCGTCCTTGGTAAGGACGAGGTCCCGGGTGCAACTCCCGGTAGAGGCTTTTCTTCTGGCATTCCGAAGTTTTTTATATTCCATCATCCTATGAGGGATGACAAGTTCGGGGGTGAGAGTATGGCAAGGAGGGACGAGCAGATGTTTAACGCGGATGTTCTAAGGGAGCGGATTGACGAGATAAAGCACAGGATTGCGGACATTGAGGGCAACTTTGAAAAGTCAATCGGGGACCACCCTTTCAAGTCTGTTGCCGCTGCCTTCGGCGCGGGTGTTATGCTTGGCGCATTGGGAGCGCTCCTGATGAAGAGGAAGTAATGCCAAAATGGTCTTCGCAAGCCTGATGAGAGGCATTGAAGGCGCGGTCAGCCAAAAAGTCAGTTCTCTCAAGAGGAAAGTGATGCTTGCAGGAGTTGAGTTTCTTCTCTACTCCTTGAGCATTGTTTTCCTTGCTGTCGGCAGCGTGCTATTTATCTCAAGGTTTTTCCCGCTGGACCTGGTTCTTCTGGTTGCCGGGACGATCCTGCTCTACGTCGGCTTGCTGACCAGGAGGCTGCGATAAAGGAAAGCTAAGCCCGTGCCTTTGCCTTCTTCGCTGCTTCCTCTCCCATTGCCTCTGGATGCGTTGCCCTGTTATGGCTCTCAAGCTCACTCCAAGAATCAAAGCTCGCGTTGCACATTTCGCACTTGTTTTTCATCACGCCCATCACCCGCATCGGGAAATGGTTGCAAACTATTTAATTCTGCCTTATATAAACTTTAGAAGGATTCTCAAGCAGGTTTTTGGATTAAAAGCCGTTTATTAAAAATTCGTTATGTTTATAAATTTTATAAAGTATAAGCGAAATTTATTAATTTGCTCGCACCGTTTTTTGTCATTGCTATTTTTGGGGGGGGAGCTTTTCCCAGAGACTGCAAAACAGGGACGACATAACACAAAGCACGAGCTGCATAGAGGAGGTGTGAAGGGTGCCGCAAAAGAAGTCAAGCATAGCTGGAGCTTTAAGCTTCGATTCGCAAGCCGAATCGGTTACAAAGAATACTGCAACGGAAAAGGTTAGCACGGCCTGTGTGGTTATCCCCACTTACAATGAAGCTCAGAATATTTTAGATGTTCTTGATGCTTTTTTCGATCAGGCAAGGCTGATTAACAGGAACGCCAATGGCGATGCCATAGCTGTCCAAGTCTTGGTTGTTGATGACAGTTCCCCTGATGGCACTGCGTTCGTGGTCGAAAGGTATGCCAGGAAGAATTCCAGCGTTCATCTTCTGTTAAGGCCGGGAAAGGGCGGGCTTGGCTCTGCCTATATTGCGGGCATGAGGCACGCCATTGATGCCATCAATCCCGACGTGATTGTTGAGATGGATGCTGACCTTTCGCACAATCCAAGGGATGCTTTCCGGCTTATTATGGGCATTCGCGAAGGTGCTGATTTTGCAATCGGCTCCAGGTATGTTGACGGCGGCAGGTTGCCTGATAATTGGGGACTTCACAGGAGGGTGATTAGCACGCTTTCCAATTTGACAACGAAGCTTATTCTTGGCCTGTGGTCGGTGAAGGATTGCACTGGGGGTTTCAGGGCAATCCGGACTAGCATTCTGAAAAAAATCGACCTTGCTGGCCTGAATGTCAGGGGTTATGCGTTCCAGGCCGTGATTCTTGATGCTGCAATTCGCAATGGCGCCAGCGTGGTTGAGATTCCAATCACTTTCTCTGAGAGGAATGCTGGCAAAAGCAAGATGGGATTGATTGACCTTGTTGAGGGCGGCCTTGTTCTGCTTAAGGCAAGGCTTGGCCGTGCATCCGGTCGGAGGCTGCCTGTTGCGCCGGGAATTTTTGCAAAGCGCGAACTTGGTTCGGGTGGGAACAATGATGCTTGACGTTGACAGCCGGAAGGCAAGAAGGCTGCTTGCGTTTGGTGCCGTGGGCGGTTTTGGCATGCTTCTTAACACGTTGATTCTTTACGCACTGACGGGCATCGGAGTTCACTATCTTCTGGCTTCGATAATAGCTACTGAGGCGGCCATTCTTTCGAATTTTATCAACAATCACGTGTTCACATTCAAGAATAGCATAAAGGGCCCCTGGCTCAGGAAGCTTGTTTCCTTTCAGACAATCAGCGTCACCACAATTCTTGGGACTGCTTCCATCCTGTGGCTTCTTGTCACGCTTTTTGGGGAGAGGCTGTTGCTTGTGTGGAATGCGGTTGCCATCCTGGTGATGTTCCTGTTTAATTTCTCGCTTAATTCGCGTTACACCTGGCCTGAAAATGACCAGAATGCCCTTAAGGTGGTTTCAAGAGCTTCTGTGGTTGCGGCTGCGATTTTCTTGAGCGCGATGTTTTCCACAGTTGAAGTTGCGGCTGCAGACACTGTTGCAGTTTCCCAGCTGGGCTATCACCCGGACTCGTTCAAGCAGGTTGTCGTATATACCGGTGCCAGTAGCGGAACAGCTTATTTGCACCAGCAGGGCTCTGGCTTGGTTGTTGCGCAGTTTGCTCTTTCAAAGCCCGTGAATTATTATGGTGCTTCAGTTGAGTGCCAGGGGAACCAGTCCTGTCTTGTGGCAGACTTTTCAAGCTTTAAAACGCCAGGCGCGTATTATGTTGAGACTGCGGATGGCGACCGATCTCCCTCTTTTATTGTCAGCAGCAGTGTTTTTTCAGGCAATGCCCCGGTGCTCCTTGAATTTTTTAACGCCCAGCTCCAGCAGGATTCAGCATACCACGCTGATATGCATTCAGGATATGACCCTGCATTCAATGCCATTGCTGACGGAAGTTTCTTGATGGAGTCTGACCAGGCGTCCATTTCTTTGATGAGGCTTGGCAGTGCCTATCGCAGGAATCCCGCAGTCTTCTCCAGTGACTCATACAATATTCTTGCTGCTGGGAAGCCTGACATCCAGGAATACATTGTCACGTATGTGGATTATCTTGAGGGCCTTCAGGGAGTTGAGGTTGAGGAGAGGAGTGACGGCTCGGGCTTCAGGCTTGACAGGGGCGTGAAGGTCAATAATGCGTTTGTGCCTGGCCCGACATCGCTTACTTCCTTGGACGTTTACATTCCAGGCAGCCCGCCCCAGCTTCTTGAGACGGTTCCTGTTGTTTCGCTATGCGGTGCTGATGATGGCAGCCCTGCGTGGGACAGTTGCGTGGCTGACGCCGCATTGTACTACAAGTGCCAGGTTGATGAGCCGTGCCTGAGCATAAGCTACGTGGATAAGACAGGGTCGGTTTTGGGGAGAAGCGGTTATGCAATGCCTAAGGGCTGGGGCTATGAGTTTGGGTGCTTCTTTGACGTTGAATTGGGTGAGGAGATTTTCAATGGAAAATACAACCCGTGCATGGTGTTCCATCCCGAGTCTAGCCGGGACCATACTGCCAAGGCGCTTCTTGCTTACCTTGAGGCTGTTCCGGCAGTTTATGATTATTCTTCCGCGCGCGGCGAGTCTTTGCTTTCAAGGGCGGTAGCGACTTACGATTACATTAAGGGCAGTTATCCTGCTTTTGGAGTTGGTGACAGCGATGCCGGATACTGGGGCGCTTCGCTTTTCCTGCTTTACGACTATACTGGCAGTTCGAGCTATCTTGCCGAGGCTTATGGGATGCGTGACAAGGTTTCAGCGTTATTTATTTCAGATGCAACCCGGGGCAATGATTTTTACTGGGAGGAGTATGTTCGGCACAGGGCCGCAATCGCTGCAGCCGGCTTTTCTTACCAGTACAATGGCCAGAATCCGGAAGAGTTTTTCCGCGGAAAGATGTTTGGCGACTACAAGGACCTGGGCTATACTTCCATATCCAATAATGGCGAGCGCGTTTACCAGTTTGCGCCAGGCATACAGTTCCATAACAGCAGGTATATGCTGATTGAGGGTCTTTTTGCTGCCAAGACAGGGAGCCTGCATCCTAGTCCAGAATCTTTCATCACTGATGTTGCCGATGCCCAGCTTGCCTGGCTCACTGGGATGAACAGGGTGCAGCAGGATGTTTCGCTGGGAAGCCCTGTGGGTTCTATGAGCTTTATTTACGGAATTGGGGACTTCCCGGAAAAGTTCCATTCCAGGTACCTTGTTGATACAGGCTACAGCGCAGCGAGCAACGGTGAGGTCGTGGGAGCCAGGGGGACTGATCTGCTATTTTATGATGGCTCAGGTTATGTTTCGCTTGATGGAAAACACGAGATTCTCGGCAGCGTCCTGGGCTCCCTTGGCAACGGTTGGAAGAGCGAGCCAAAGCTGAGCACGTTTTCGCTGAAGCCGTTCAATAACGGCAAGAGCTACATTCCAGGATGGATTTCCGGGGCTTTTGACATAACTACCCCGGCCGAGACTGATGTCATCTTCAATTTCAAGGACAGCTTCACTTACGAGTTTACCGAGACAACCAATGAGATGGTTGCCATCGCTGTTGAGCTCTTCGCTTACCGCGACGCTGAATTGAACAATCGCCAGCCTCACCCTGGCATTCCAGGCGGGATTCCTCCGGAGATTATAGTTGGCAACAGCACCAATGCAACAATCATTCCGCCTGGCAATAGCACGAATAACACAATTACGCCGCCAAACAATGGCACAAACGCGACAATATTGCCGCCTGGCAATAGCACAGGCACCCGGGGCAACAGTTCAGCCAAAATTACAGGCTCCAGCACCAACCTCACGAAGCCATTGCTTGCAAGCGCTTATCATATGTTTGAAACGGACAGTGCAAGATTTTTCGTTAATCTCAATCAGTCGGGGAACGTGTCGTGGTCTGTTGACGGCAAAGGCGTGCTGAACACCACAGGGCCTAACAGCACTTTCATTTGGACTCCGGGGTTGCTATACACTAGCAACGTGAAAAAATCCGCCGTGACCGCCAGCACCGGCACTGACTTTGAGCAATGGGATGTTGATGTTGAGTTCGTCGTTAACGCGTTTTTCTCTGGCCAGGATGACGGGCCTGACTCTGTTGGAAGCGCTGACGCCAAGGTGCACGTCTTCACTAACACGAAAAAGGCGAGCTTTACGCAGCTTGCAGTCGTGCTTGAAAGCGAGGGCGGCGTGAAAAGCACGCACAATCTTGCTGTCCAGTTCGCCAACAATAGTGAAGTTGACTGGAGCGCCTTCATTCAGGGCCTTCCCTACGGGGATAGTTACATTGCGGAAGCGGTTGGATTTGACAACAATACTAATTTAACAACGAAGTTTGTCTTTCCCCGCCTCAGGGCACATTACCACAACTGGCCCCCGAATGTCCAGTCCAATTCCCAAAGCAGTTCAGTCTCCTCATCTGAAAGGAGCTCTGAAGAAGCCGCGCCTCGCCAATATCTGCCTAATTTAGTGTATGTCTTGTTTGAGCACGATGTAGTTAACATCAGCCAAAGGCAAAGAGTCACGTTGGATGCGAAGATTGACCGCGGCGAGATTTTGGGCATTCGGGCATTTATACTCACTCCGGCAGGCAGCCGTATGGAGCCAAATCTCAAGTTGGTTTCTGGCACTGCAGGTTACGGCACCTGGCAGGCTGAATTCGATGTGCCTTCGGTTCCCGGCAGGTACCTTCTTGAGCGCGTTGCAATTAGGGTTAATAACACCAGGGAGTCTTTCCAGGTCCTTGCCAATGGCACGTCATTCTATGCGATTAACGAGACTGTATCGCCTGAAGAGCGTTTGATGCTCGTGAACACGCTGTTGAACGTGAGCGTTGTTGACCCAAGGGGGCGCGTGCTTTTCAGTGTTGACGCCAGGGACAGCGCTGGCATCACGAATGCAACCGCTGAAGTTGAGATTTCAAGGGGCAGGAAACGGATTGGGATTTTTACTGTGCAGCTTGGCCTTAAAGGCAACAACAGCCAGTATGGCACTTGGCAGGCCGTGATTGCTGCTGAGGAGCAGGATTCCACGTACTCCGTAAGGGAAGTTACGCTTTACAACAGGAATGACAGCAAGCCTTACGCGATAACTAAGAGGAGTTTTTACGTCAATCCTGAGCGGAAAAGCGCCAGCCTGGCTGCCAACCAGATAACAGGCTACGTTACTGGCCCGATTGAAAGGGCCGGGAAGTGGTCAATTGACCAAATTCGAAAAATGCCTTTGGTTCCGACCCTTCTTGGCTTTGGGATTGCCCTTGCCATAGCCGGCGTTATGGTAACTGGTGGCAACGTGAAACAGCGCCTTAAGGGAGCGCGCTCAGAGGGGGAGGCTAAGGGATGAACCAGGTTCTGAGGCTTTTGCCTTTTGCAAGCTTGAAAGCGAATGGCGATGGCTCGCGCTCAGGAGCGGAGTATGCCTCTATGATTGAGTCTGCTGATGTCGTCGAGATAAAGCGCCAGGGCTGGCCCTATCTTGCGTTTTATGTCGTGTTTGGCCTTATCAGTCTCGGGCTGATGATTTACTACCTTTCAAACACCATTATTCACTACACGACAGGGCAGCAGTTTCCAATAAACTCTTTCCAGAGGTTCCCGCTGACTTTTCTCATATTCCCCGCTGAGGTTTTTTCATTCTGCTTTGGGATGTATTTTGTTTACCTTCTGGTTTCAGGCGCAAGGAAGGGGCTTCCTCCCAAGCCGTTGAGGAGGGCGATGAGCGGGAAGGTTGCGTTGCTTGTTCCGGTCTATAATGAGCCTTCCGAGATTGTTGAAAGGACAGTTGCAGCCTGCAAGAGAGTAAGATGGTGGAGGGGCACGTCTGTTTACATACTTGACGACTCAACTGAAGAGCAGCACGTTGATGCAATGGCGTCCCTTGGGAGAAAATACGGATGCCACGTTGTGAGGAGGCCTGACAGGGTTGGCTATAAGGCGGGCAACGTTAACAATGCCGTTGCCAATGTTATCAGGGAGCCTTATTTCGCGATTTTTGATGCGGACCAGGCGCCGCTGCCTGAGTTTCTTGAGGAGAGTATGGACTATTTCAGTGACTCCACTGTTGCCTTTGTACAGGCG
Source organism: Candidatus Woesearchaeota archaeon (assembly GCA_016180105.1). Lineage (GTDB taxonomy): Archaea > Nanobdellota > Nanobdellia > Woesearchaeales > UBA10216 > UBA10216. Next base: position 18,512 of record JACPBZ010000004.1, read on the forward strand.
CCCCAGCATTACGTTAACGCCAATACTCCTCTTGAGAAGGCTGCAAGGATGGGCACCGGTCTTTTCTTCCAGGCACAGTGCTCAAGCAAGGCCAAGGATGGCGCAATGCCCTTTTGCGGCACAAATGCGGTAATAAGGGCTGATGTTTTTCGCGCTGTCAGGGGGTTCTCCTACTATACCTCCACGGAGGATGTTGAGCTTGGCTTGAGGATGAATGACGCTGGTTACCAGGGCGCTTTCGTGCCAAAAGTCCTCGTTCACGGCTATGCCCCTCCGGATTTTGTTGCGTATTCATCCCAGCAGTATCGCTGGGCTAATGGCAACCTTGCCATTTTGAGGGAGAATTGGCTGAGGATTTTGTCAGGCAATCTCTCATTGAAGCAGCAAGTCCACACTTTTTTCACGCTTGGATGGTGGCTTGTTGGGATTGTCAGCCTGATTTACATTGCCGTCCCGCTGCTTTCACTCTTCCTGAACACCGGCACTCACCATACCTGGCTGCCCAATGCGCTTCTTTTGCTGCTTTATTTGAATGTCTCAATGGGCATGATACTTGTTTACATTGCCCTGCGCAACCGCACCGGGGAGCCTGTCCGGTTCACAGATACCCTCCTGCAGTACAGCCTCATTGTTAACAGCGCCTTCATTTACGCAAGGGCGGCAATTGGCGCCTTCCTGAAAAGGTACATTGGCTTTGTCCGCACAAACAAGGCTGGTTCCAGTTCAGGCTGGAGGCACATTGCCGGGAATGTGGCTTTGTCTGGGATTTGCTTTTCAGCAAGCATATATGCGCTTTTCAGGTCAGCTTCGGCAGTGAGTCCCGAAGAGATAAGGGCATTCGTTCCAATTTCCCTGTGGCTGCTTTTCTACAGCGTTGTTTTCGCCAGTTCGATGCTGTTCATAGGCGCCAAACCGGCTTCTGTTGCCCTTCCCGTGAAAAGCCCGCACGCAGGGATTAGCTTGGCTGGTGCGAGGCCATCCAATGGAGGTGTGCCTAATGCAGCGTAGCTATGGCTATAATGACTCGGAGCTTGTGCGCGGCAATGGTAGTGGAAGCACTCTTGGGAAAGCCTTCAGCATTTGCGCCGCAGTGGTCTTGATATTTGCTCTTTGGCTTGCATTGAATCAAAAGCTTTTGTTTGGGAAGGAATGGATTTCTGCAACTTATGATAACTCAGAATGGCGAACTAATGAGGGAGGGCTTTCAACTTACGGCGCCTGGGACTTTGAAGCCCACGTCTGGAAGACTGAGTTCATACTGAAGTATTTTCCGCACTTTAACTGGAATCCTTTCTGGTATATGGGAATGCCGCTGCTGGAATATTACCAGCCGGCATTTTACGCAGTTCACGCTGCCGTGATGTTCCTTACGGGGTTGAGCGCCCCAAAGGCTGCGTTGATGCTTGTCATATTCGGGCATCTGCTTGCCACGTACGTGACTTTCCTGCTTTGCTACAAGCTTTCAAGAAGGGTCTGGATTTCAGCAATGTGCGCCGCATTTCTTCTCAGCAACACTTTTGTCACGCTGCGAAGCTATGGCTGGGAGCCCATTACCGTTGTCTTCCTCTTCCTTTACCCTCTGGGGCTGCTATTCTTTTTCAAGGAGCCGTTAAAGCCTTTCAGGGCTTCTGTTATCATCACGTTGGCGGTTTCCTATCTTGCTCATCCACTGATTTTTTTCGCTTTGGCGATGACAATGGGCGTGTATCTTCTCATAATTGCCATTACTGCTGAGCCCGGGTCAAGCGCTGCGAACACAAGATACCTGCTTGGCCTCGCAGGCGCTGTTGCCGTGAGCCTGCTTCTTTCGGCAGTCCAGTTCATACCTCAGCTCTCATACAACCAGGTGACTTCCGGGGCCCATATGGGCGTGAAGTACCTGCCTTTTTATCAGGTGCCATATAACATCATCACGCCGCAGGATTTTTTTCTTGATGCTGGGAATCTTAAGGGGCCTGGCCCTATTATAATCATTGCAACTCTTCTGATCCTGATTTTTTTCCTGGCGGAAGTCAGCAGGAAGAAGTACTCTTTGTCAGGTTTTATTCCGTCTACCCTGAGGACGATAAGGAATCACGAGCTGGTTTGCGGCCTGGCCGGTGTCCTGGCGATAATGGTGCTGCTCTATTATCTTGAGCGCTTTAATGTTTTCCCGATGAATATCCTGCGGTCAATCCAGTACCACAGGATTATTCCTGAATTTGTCATTGTGGCTGCGGCACTTATTGCTGCCCTGTCTAATATTGCCATCACTAGCCGGCAGAAAATAGCATACGCGAGCTTGCTTTTTGCATTCATCCTTTCATCAGGGATAATAGTCTATAACGTCCAGGAAAAGTGGGCCACTTACGATGACATAAGCAGCAGGCCTGAGTTTGTTGAGCCCGGGAAAGGCCGCATCAGCTTCCCTTACATCGACCAGAGCATCTCTGTTAGGAGCTCCTTTGCTGAAATTCCCCAAACCTACGGCTATTATGAGCAAGGCATCACGAATCCTTACAATGATGAGGTGTTTTCTGTTTCGTCCGGCTTTCATAATTCCAATTTGATGCTGCTTTACCTGCAGGCCGCAAACGTGGACAGGCTTTACGTTAACACTGAGGAGGGCTTGCGGGGCAGGATAGTGATGGAGAGGATGAACATCACGTTCCCCTTGGTGCAAAATGGCTCTCGCTACGCCTACTTTGAGATTCCGGTTGCTAACCCGTCGTTCAGCCAAGCCGTCAGTGCCAAGAGAGCATCAAAAGTCAGGGAACTGGAGCCAAACTGCCGCGTTATGTTCAGGGAAAGGTACTGCGGCAGCGCAAGGGAAGAGTTCGTGACCACTGACATTGAGGAAGTGCGTTACCTGGCGGCCTACGTTTCCCTGCTTGAGGAGCCTTACAGTGCAAATGCAAGCATTCTCATGATTAATCCCGAGCAGTATGAAATTCGGGTCGATAATGCGTCCTCTGACACTGCCGTTGTTGTCAAGATGACGTATGACAAGAATTTTGTTGCCACGGTAGATGGCAAGTCTGTTCCGATTGAGCCGTTTGGCCCGTACTTTATGCTGATAAAGCCCGGGCTGCAAGGCGGCTATTCTGTCAGGCTTGATTACGGCCTGAGCGTGGCAAGGATAGCCGGCATTGTCGTAAGCGCTCTGACAGCGACAGGCTTGGTGATGTTTAATGTCGTGAGGGCTTTTAGGCCGCTTAGGATGCTTAAGTTCAAGGAGGGTGATTTGGCTTGAAGCGTAGCCGCCAGCCAAGCGCGAATTCGATTGCGCAGACCATCAAGGTGCTTTCGCTCGTGCTTATGGTGATTGCCTATGCAATTGCCGCCGTGGGCTTCAGGTGGCTCGCTGACAATGGCGTGATTGAAAAATCGCCTCCAATGGCGGCGCTTGAGGAAGGTTCAGACACATTGGTGGAGTTCGGCCCCGAAACGGACATTGTCGTGAATCTTCAGGCCGCGCAGTCCTTTTTTGAAACATCTTTGGTGCAGGATAACGGCCACGTCAACCTTTACCTTCCTCGTGATGGAAAAAGCAAGGCCCAGTGGGATAACACAACCAATAGCGAAGCAATGAGTTACTATCTGCTGTGGAGCGCCATTGATGGCAACAAGGAAACGTTTGATCACGTGCTGAACTTTATCGAATACAGGATGCTTCATCCTGAGGGCTTTATGATGTGGCACCTGGATGAGAACGATGCTCCCGTGAGCGATGGCCGCAACATTGCTTCCGATGCTGACTTGAGGGCGATAAGGGCCCTGCTGATTGCTGAACAAAAATGGGGCGGCAAGAAGTATTCAGGATTGATTGGCAGTTTGGCCGATGGCCTTGAAAAAGTCGCGATAACTAATGACACGATGCTTGCGCCGTATGGCGGAATGTCTGGCAACTCGACGTGGACCAGCGAGGAGGTCTGGATTTCCTATTCTGATTTTGTCGCGCTTCAGGCTCTTGCTGACCGGCGCGGCTCTCCGTGGAAGGATGTTTATGCCAATATGAAGAACGCTTCGCTTGGCGCTCAGATTCACAACGGCCTTTACAATTCCCAGCTTACCGACAAAAGGGCTTATGGCAACGGTATTGACAATGGCGGCTATAGCATCAATTCGCTTTGGATAATGGTTCGGAATGCGGAAAGCAACGACCAGGATTTGAAAAAATCTGCACGGAAGTCCCTTGATTTTTACAAACAGCGTTTTGCCAAGGATGGAAAGCTTTACGCGTCTTACCAGTCAAATGGCGAGCCAACCGGGAATGCTGAAAGCCCCTGGGTTTACGCTTTGGTCGCGAGGGCGGCTGTCAATCTTGAGGATTGGGATTTCAGCCATACGTTGAAGGACAAGCTTCTCGAGTATCAGGATTTCAATGCAAGCTCGCCGTTTTACGGCGCCTTCCCTGAAGGCAGGAAGCCTGATTTGCGAGTGGGCCAGTTCACGATGCAGGAAACGATTCTGACGCTGCAGGGCTTTATGCGCAACAAGCACGAGTATGAGCTCTATCTTGCGCTTAATGCTAACAGCACGGCATTGGGGGGTGGGTGAAAATGAAAATAAGGCTTGTTTTTGCAATATTCTCCTTGCTGATGCTGGCAGCAAGCTCGTTAGCGCCTGTGGCAGCCCACGGCACAAGCAGCAAGGAAGTCTATGTTCGCGTTGTATCAGCGAATCCGGACACAAGGACTTACACGTTCAGCTGCAGCACGTCCCCTGAAAACTCTTTCCTTCGCGACTGGTTCATAAGGCCCGATAACGGCGATACTGCTGATGACCAGAATGAGGCTGCCATTCTCGACAAGCCTTCCGGGCAGCACCTCACATACACCTTTCCCAGTAATACCTTTTACCATATTGGCTGCCTTGTTTGGAATGACCAGGCATCAGAGCTTTACCGTGGAGACCTTCATCTTGACCTAAGAGGCCATCGTTGGGATCCCGAAATATTTCCCTTGAGTGGCAGCGACCTTCAGGCAAGTTACGAATGCAGGCACGGTGCAGGTGGCATTCCAAGCTGGGAAGTTGTCAATGCCTATACTGGGCAGCGCAGCTCCCTTCCTTCTGGAAATCCGCTCCAGCATTCTGTTTCAGGCCACGGCCTTTACGATTACATATGCCACATTAATGGGAAGTCAACAGGATTGCCTGTTGAATATTTTGATTCCGGCCAGCCTTATTTTCCTGACGCTTTTGGCGTCCCTCACGGAATCACTAATGTCTGGAACCGCAATGGCTCAACGCCCGCACCCCTGCCACCGCCTCCGCCTTCAGGCTCTTTTACAGCCTCGCTCAGTGTGACTTCGGCAAGCGGCTTGCAAGCAAGCTTCCTTTGCGACCACAACGGCGGGAGCTCATACAACATCGACTGGTTTGCTGACCGGGCTGGAAAGCCGCAGCAAGTCCTGGCTATGGACGTGAAAGCCAAGGAGTTCAGCTACACTTTTGCCGAAACCGGAAGTTATAATGTAACCTGCGGCGTGTGGTCTGACAGCCTCAACAGCTACGCGGACAGCACCAGGCAAATGACCCTTGGGTCATCTTCTCCCGCACCCCCGCCGCCGTCTAATGGCACGACAGACAATTCGGCAACGTGCACTGACAAGACAGTGAACCAGCCTTGCGTGAAGTTGTCCGATGTTGATTCGGGCTGCCGAACCATCTCCTGGGCAGAGCCTGGCAAGTCCGCAATCGGGATAAAGGCGCAAGCTTGCAAGAAGCCAAACAACGTCCTGGAAGTTTCAAGGCAGGAATACAACAGCGAGCACAACCTTGAAGCGTGCTTCTCAGGGATTTGCGTAGACAAATACTGGGGATTCCGGAGCGGGGCAGCAAGCACGAACACGACAACTCCGCCTCCAGCAAACCAGACATACGGCCAGACTGACTTTCCTGAGCCTGGAAAGTTCGATGCAGCGCTGAACATTATGGCAGTCAATGGGCTGTTTGTGAATTTCCTTTGCGACCACAACGGCGGGAGCTCATACAACATCGACTGGTTTGCTGACCGGGCTGGAAAGCCGCAGCAAGTCCTGGCTATGGACGTGAAAGTCAAGGAGTTCAGCTACACTTTCCCGGAATCCGGGGCGTACACCGTGATTTGCGGCGTGTGGTCGGATTCCCTGAACGCATACGTTGATGACCGCAAGTCAGTTACTGTTTCAGGAACTTCTGGGGGGCAGAGCACGACATTCACTTCCCTTCCCATATGGATTGAGCCAACTAACGGCCTTGCAAATGTTGCGCCTAATTTCTTCCACCTGGCAATACAGGAGCCAAGCAGCAGCCAAAACGTCGCTTCCACGGATTGGGAAATCTGGAAGGCAGACCAGTCGGAAAGGCTATGGAGCGCAGTTGTCACGAGCTCAGCAAAGTACCACGTTCATACTCCTGACGGAACTTTCGAGGGAAGCCTGGCAGGCCAGCAACAGTTGCAATACGGCACGGCTTACAAGGCAAGGATGAGGCTGAAAGACACAAGCGGCAGTTACAGCCCCTGGGCAGAGTGGAGGGCATTCACCACAAGCGCACCTCCACCGAGCAATTTCAGCGGCACTTTAGCGTGGACTGCGGCAGCAGGCTTCAGGGTTGAAAAGTTCGCGACAGGGTTTGATGTGCCTGTTCACGTGGTGGCTGCTCCGCAGCAGCTCTACCAAAGTTATCCGGAAAGCCAAAGGCCATTCCTGTACGTGACAGAGCTCTACGGGCAGATAAAAGTAGTCTATAAGGACGGCAGTTCCTCAATATACGCCGACAATCTCCTGAACTTTGACCCGTTCGGCAGCATAACCGGCGGGGGCCAAATGGGCCTTGTCGGCCTGTATATCGACCCTCAAACAGGCGACCTGTTTGCCAGTATGACTTATGTTGAAAATGACCAGGTTAAGAACGAGGTTGAAAGGTTTTACTCGACAGACGACGGAAAATCCTACACCGTGAGGGCAACAGTAATCAGCAACCTTCCGTCCGCGCCGTCGCACCAGGTCCAGCAAATTGCAAAAGGGCCTGACGGCAAGCTCTACGTTGCTCTTGGGGATGCTGACACTCAAAGCTACCCGCAGAGCGACACTGTCCTGGCTGGAAAGATAATCAGCATGAATATGGACGGCTCCGATGTCCAGGTTTATGCAAAGGGCTTCAGGAACCCATTCGGGATTGAATGGCGCCCTGGGATGAGCCAGCTCTTCGCGACAGACAATGCGCCTGATACCGGGGACAGGCTGCTTAAGGTCAATCAGGGTGGAAACTATGGATGGTGCTGCTCATTTCCTCCAGGCATAGCTCCGTTGAATGTTTCCCCGGTTGATGTTGAGTTCAATCCTGGAAGTTCAGGATTTCCTGACTCGCTCACAGGCAAGCTCTACGTTGCAGTCGCAGGGCCGGTTTATCAGCAGGGCCCGGTGAATGGCAAGCACATCCTGGAATTCACGTTGGATGCCAACGGCAACGTCCAATCAGGAAGGGAGTTTGTGAAATACACCGGCAGCGGATATGGAACCCCAATAGGAATGGACTTTGCAGCAGACGGGCTGTATTTCACGGACATCTATGGGGAGCCGGGCTTTGTCGGCCTTGGAGAAACAGAGGCTAACATCTATCGCGTGGTGCAGGGTGAGCCGACAGGCTGCACAAGTGGCTGCGCGGGAACGTTCAGGGCTGGAATCCAGGTAAAGCCCTGGTATCCGAAAGACACCGGGACAGGAATCGAGTACGTGTTCCAGTGCGACGGCATAGACGGCTCTGGAAATTATCTTTACGACTGGGATCTTGGGGATGGCAAGAAATCCTTCGGCAGCACATCCAACACTCAGTACAACAAGTACCCATATGGTAACAAGGACTACACGGTTTCTTGCACGGTTAACGACAAGACTACTGGCAAGGAAGCATCGGCCAGTATGGTAATCAACCCAGATGACTTTATTTTCGGAAGGTGAGAAAAATATGACAAGCAACTCCGGGAGCATATTGAAAGTCGCACTGCTGTTGTGCGCTTTTCTTGCAATGGCGGCCGAGTCCAGGGCAGACATTGCCGCAGTCTCTCAGCTCGGATACCACCCTGACTCCTTCAAGCAGGCAGTGCTCTATACTTCGTTAGGGAGTGATTCCTTTCAGGTTATTGAAAAGTCAACCGGGGAGCCGGTTTATTCAGGCGCCTTTGCCAAGCCGAAAAACGACAATGGTGACAGCGTAAGCTGCCAAGGAGGGATGTCTTGCCTCGTCGGCGACTTCTCGTCGTTCACAAGAGAAGGAAGCTACTATGTCAAGGCGGGTTCCGGGACGATTTCTTCTGATTTCAGGATTGGCAGCGATGTTTTCAGCAGCACATCCTTGCTCTTGCTTGAGCCGTTTAGTGCGTGGCTTCAGCAAGGCTCGGGTTATCACGCTGACGTGTTCAAGAATGTTGAGCCTCCTTTCCCGATGATGGCCGATGGCTCGTTCATAATGAAGGCTGATATGGCAACTTTAACTCTCATAAGGCTTGGCGCTGCTTACAACCGAAATCCAGGACTTTTCAGCACTGATAAGTATTATGTCACGAGAGATGACACTCCTGACATTGCCGAGCACATCCGCAAGTACACTGACTACGTGGCGATGCTTCAGGATTATGAGCCTTCATCCGCTGTCTCGGAAGGATGGAAGAACAGCTTCAAGTGCCCCTGGGATGTTACTCCTGATACTTCAAAGTTCAACGACGCTCCGCAACCTTGCATGTCGTTTGTTTCTGAAACAAGCGATCTTAACACTGCAATGGCTCTCCTTGCCTATGTTGAGGCGATTCCGGCCATTTACCAGGAGGAAGGCAAGGGCGCTGCGCAAAAGCTCCTTGACAGGGCGATAAAAACAGAAGCTTATCTGAGAGGCAGGCAAATGGGCAGCGAAGCCTCAGGATTTTACGCTGCTTCCCTTTTCCTGATTTACGATTACACGGGTGATGAGAAATACCTCAGGGCTGCCCACGGTGCAAGGGGCCAGGTTTCAAAGGCGCTTGATTCCCTCAGGACATACGGCAACGAGTACTACTGGGAGGAGTACGTGAGGCACAAGGCGGGCATCACGGGCCTCGGCCTTGAGTATGAGCACGGCGGCAAGGACCCGGCTGAGTATTTCAGCGATAAGCTTGAGCAGGACTGGAGCCGCATCCGGGACCCGGTTTCCCGCAATGGGGAGAGGCTTTTCCAGTATGACAACAACATCCAGTTTATGAACAGCAGGACGATGCTTGCCGAGGCAGTCATCGCAGCCAAGGCAGCTGATTTTGACTCGGATGAAAAGTTCAGGGTAATTGCGGATGCCCAGCTCGCTTGGCTGACTGGAATGAATGCGGTTCAGCACAGCAGCGACAGCTCTGGAGGCGGCCCGTTGGAATCCAGAAGCTTCATTTTCGGGATTGGAAAGTTCCCCAAGGAGTTTCATTTTCAGTTCACTCCAGCCTCATTCTTCAGGAATGGCTGGTCATTTAACAATGGCCTGCGATATGTGCCTGGCTGGATAAATGGCGCGTTTGACACTTTCGGTGACGGCGACGGGATTTACAACTACGTGGACAAGCACTCATATTGGCAATATACTGAAACAACAAACGAAGTGGTTGCAACGGCAATGGAGCTTTACTCAATTCTTGATTCGCAATACAATGAAAAAAGCACAGTGGGAAGGCCGAGACTGGCGGGCAGTTCTCCGGACATTCCTGAAAATCCGATTCAGGATCCCGTTACAGGCGCGCCTTCAGGCCCCGGGATTTTTGTCTCGAAAAATCCTGAGAGGTCTGGCTCGTTTGAGCTTGAAGGGTCGGTTCTAAAAGGGGACGCATATGTTTTCGTGCAGCCTGATGCGAAAATCAGGAGGGTTGCGTTTTTTATTGATGACGTTTCTGGCAGCAAGCCTCCTTACGAAATCGAGAACAGCCCTGCTTTTGACTTGGCCGGGACTGCGCCCAATGGCAACGCTCTTCCGTTTAGCGCAGCCAGCCTCTCTGTTGGGCAGCACACGATAACCGCAATGGTCACGTTCAATGACGACACGCTGCAGGTTGCCAGCGCCGCTTTCACGATAGCAGGCAGCGATGACAGTGGCAGTCCAGTGCAAGATCCAGTCAACAATCCGGGAAATGGTGGAAGCGACCTTCCGGGTAACAATCAGGCTGCAACGTGCACTGACAGGACAGTGAACCAGCCCTGCGCAAGGCTTTCCGAAGCTTATGACGGCTGCACCACGACGGTGTGGGCTGAGCCTGGAAGCACAAGGCCCGCAATAATTGCGAAAGCCTGTAGCAAGCCAGACATTACGCTGGAAGTTTACAGGCAGTCTTATGACTCTTCCCACGACCTTGAGGCGTGCTTTCACGCTGTTTGCGTAGGCAAGAACTGGGGCTCAAGGTCTGGGCCTGATCCGGACTCCCCATTCCAGCCCTCGCCAGGCCAAGGTCAGCCGGTGACGCCAAAGCAGTTCACTGCAAGCCTTAGCATCACGTCAATCAACGGCCTCTTTGTCGGGTTCCTGTGCGACCACGACGGCGGCGGCAGCTTCAACATAGACTGGTTCGCTGACCGCGAAGGGAAGCCGCAAGAGACCCTCGCATCAGACTTGAAGGTCAAGGACTTCACCCACTCGTTTTCAGAATCCGGCACCTATGCCATTACCTGCGGCGTCTGGTCGGAGACAATGAACAGCTATGCTGACAGCGTCAAGGAGATTAAGGTCGATGGCAGCAAGGATAAGATGCCAAAGAAGCCTGAAATTTCTGTTCCAGGGCTTATGCTTTCGTTCAGCCCTGACAGGTCAGGGGCAGTCAGCCTTGATGGGAGAGAAGTGGCCGGCAACATTTACGTTTTTGCGGCTCCTGACAGGAGCGTCAGGAAAGTTGAGTTCTACGTTGACCAGTCCCTGAATCAGGTGGAAAATTGGCCGGCGTTTGACCTTTCGGGCACTGCCTCGGATGGCTCTGCCCTGCCTTTTTCAACCTCCAGCCTTTCACCAGGCAGCCACGTTATTACTGCCGCGGTGAAGCTTTCTGACGACTCCGCCCGCACGTTATCGGCAACATTTACGGTTAAGGCTGGAAGCGACAACAAAGACGAGAAGGAGGAAAAGGGTGAGGGCGGCGATGAAGGCGGTGTCAGGGAAAATCCCGTGCAGCAACAGCAAGTCCGGCTGATGTTCTCTTCAAACGGTGACCGGTCAGGCGCACAGTTGCTTGATGGGCAGGAAGTTACTGGCAAGATTTACGCGTTCGTTGTTCCGGACGGGGGCATAGCACAAGCCAGGTTCTACGTTGACGACGAGACCCAAAGCCCGAGCCCTGTCAGGATTGAAAGCTTGTCTCCATTTGACCTGGGTGGCACGGCAGGAAATAGGGACTCGCTGCCTTTCAGCATTGAACAATGGCAGCCAGGCACCCACTCGATAACCACTGTCGTAACATTCAAGGATGGCACACTGCAAACGCTTACTGCAACTGTGGTAAAGACCGAATCAAAGCAAAATCCCTCAAGCCCGCAGCGGCCCGTGTCGCCACAGCTTTTAGTCTCTGAAAGCCCGGATCGCTCAGGCGCCGGCCCTCTTGGGGGCAGCAGCGTGAGCGGTGACATTTATGTTTTTGCGCAACCTTCTGGCGCTATAACGAAGGTTGAATTTTACATCGACGACAGCGGCTCAGTTTTCCAGACAGAAAACATTCCGGAATTTGACCTTGCAGGGACGCACTGGGATGGCAGCGCGCTGCCGTTTGATACTGGAAGCCTTGAAAATGGGGAGCACGTCGTTACCGCGGTTGTCACGTTCAATGACGGCGCTATGCAAAAAGTTACCTCGCTGTTCACGGTGAGCAATGCCGCGGTGGGTGAGAGCCAGGGTGACCAGTTTGCAAGCCTGATTCAGCCTGACACCCCAACTCTGGCCAGGGTACTGATTTATTCAGATGATTCCCAGGCGCAGTACCAGTTTTCAGATGGGCGCGTCGAGGTTATTTGCTCTGATGCGTCAACGCAGATAATTGGCCCGGGCGAGGTGGCTCAGCCGTGCACGCCAGGATACGTCAGCATATTGTCCGCCCCTTCGGCAAGTTCCGGCCAGGTTGACAGCGTCCAGCAGGAATCAGTCCCAAGCGCGCCGCCAACTGCCCAGGCTGATAGCCGTAGCCTGATTTACTTGGACGAGTTCCAGATTCAGTACAGCTTTGGGGACGGCAGCATTGAAACAATCTGCACGAATGGCGTCACGGCGATTACAGGGCCTGGCCAAGACACGCCGGACTGCAATTAAGCTGTATTTGAACAGGGGGTGATTGTGATGAGAAAAACCAAGTTAGCCAAGCACCAAGCAGGCATCAAGACGAGCCGTAAGTTGGAAATGGACGTGGATGACCTCACTCCAGCCAGGGTCAAGGATTTGCTTGTAGGGATGAGCTATCCTATAACTAAAGAGGAGATAGTTCAGCACGCTGAGAGGCAGGGCGCTGATGGCTTGGCGCTGGATATCCTGCAAATGGTGCCAGAAGGGGTCTACGACACGCCACTTGACGTCAGCCAGCAGATTGACCTGGCATTTGAGCTGCGCAGGGAAACGAAGGCCCGTACAGCCCAATCACCGTAAAGCTTAAATAGTCCAAAGGCGGGAAAACTGGGAATTCAGCGTTAAGGCTGGAAAAAAGGAGGGTGTAAAAATGGCTAAAAAGGCAATATCTATCGTGCCCGGTGTTTCAGACGGGTCGTTGCAGTCTATAGGCAGCTGGGCTTTCCTGCTTGGTGTGTTTGTCGCTTTGGTGACAGGGGCATTGCTCACGGACAGGTCCAACCCAACCGTAACGTCATTCCTTGTGCTGCTTGGCACAATAGTTGGCTTGCTCAATGTCACCACAAAGGAAACTAATTCATTCCTTGTGGCTTCCGTCTCATTGGTGCTGGTTGCAGCGCTTGGCGGCTCGGTCGTGAGCAGCGTTGTCCAAATAGGCACATACCTTGGGTCGATGCTCGACTCCACATTGGTGTTCGTCGTGCCGGCAACCATCGTGGTGGCGCTTAAGTCAATCTTTGCGCTTGCTGAGCGCAAGTAAGCAGCAGCCACTTTTTCTTTCTTTTTTTTATTGTTCCTTTTTGCCAAAAGTTTTAAATACGCTCTCCAAGTCCGCGAACTCATTGGGCTCGTGATCTAGTGGTTATGATGCTTCCTTGACGTGGAAGATGTCCCCAGTTCGAAACGGCCTGGATGGCTTCGAAAGTCTGGGCGAGCCCATTTATCTTCACATTCAAAAGCTTTATATTTAGGGCAGCCTTTAAAAGATAACCTTGGTATCATAAATTGGCAAGGACTGCAAGAAACAACTCAAGGCCCAGGGCTTCACGGGGTGGGAACATCAAGGTAACTATTCGCTATTCGGTTTTGCTCATAGTCTTGTTCGGATTCCTGAGCGCCCTGATTCTAAGCTCGATATTCAGGACAGTTCTTGCCGGCCTTGTGCTGAGCTATGTATTTTATCCTATTTACAAGAGGCTTTATGCAAGGCTTAGGATGAAGACTGTCTCGGCGCTGATAATGACGGTTGGCGTGATGCTGCTTCTGACCATACCCGCTTTCTTGGTGATAAACAAGCTTTCAACAGAAGCCTCTGTTGGGTTTGTTGTGGTCAAGCAGTATCTTGAGTCTGGAGGCAAGGGAATTGAATGCGAAGGCAGCGTGCTTTGCGGGCTCCTTCCACACAACCTGAAGGATGCAAGCCCCCAGGTCAAGGCCCTCCTCACCAACACTCTCGGGAAGGGCACGGAGTTCATAGTTACCAGGACCACTCGGGCAATCCTGGCACTGCCGGGAATCGTGCTCAATCTTTTCATTGTCTTTTTCCTGATGTATTACCTGCTCAAGGACGGGGCGGTGTTTGTTGACAGGATAAAAAAGAGCCTTCCCCTCAGGAAGCAGAGGCAGGATGCGCTGATTGAGCAATTCAACCAGGTCTCGTCAGCAGTCATTTACGGGACTGTGGTCATCGCTATTCTTCAGGGCGTCCTGGCTGGCATTGGCTTTTACCTGTTTGGCGTGCCTTCGCCAGTGATATGGGGCGTGGTTACCCTGATTGTCTCCCTTGTTCCATTCCTGGGGCCCTTTATCATATGGCTCCCGGCCTCGCTTGTGCTAATAATCACAGGCTATTATGCGGGAGACAACTTCACCTTGCTGAGGGGCGTAGGCCTCTTTCTCTACGGCCTTCTTCTTGTTAGTGGCATCGACAATGTTCTCAAGCCAAGGATAATTGCAAGGAAGGCAAACATCCACCCGGGTTTGGTACTCATTGGCATCATTGGAGGGATAAATCTGTTTGGCATTGTCGGGCTGGTCGTTGGCCCTGTGATAATTGCCATGCTCAAGACGGCCTTTGAAGCCTATCTTCAGGAAAAGCCCGCGGCAGAAACAGTCTGATTAAGCTGATTGGTTTTGCTTTGCCTGCCTTACCCTGTCGAAGCAGTTCTTGTTAAGGTTTGCCGGTATCCTGTTGCACAGGGACTCATCGCCGGTCGCAACCGCGACTCTGTGGTAGCACGTCCATCTCGTGGCTGGCTCGATTATTTCAGCGCACAGAAGCTTGTCATTTGTCTCTGTCCCCAGTTCGAGGTAACATCGGTCCCTTTTTTCATCATCTGTTATGTAGGCGCAGGCCGGGCCTGATCTCGCATTTTTTGCCAGCGCAGCGTAACAGTCCGCCCTGCCGTTTTCGCTGCTTATTTTGGCGCACGGCTCAGGCTTCTGAGTGACTATTGCCATCTGGCTGTAGCAGTACGTCTTCCATCCCGCATCTTCAATGTTCTCGCAAAGCGGCAGCTCTGCTTTCTTCACGGCAAGCTCGGCAACGCAATATCCTCTCGTCTTGAGGTTAAGAAGCTCAAAGCAGGCTGTCTTGTCGTTTGCCTCCACTGCCAGCTTTGCGTAGCACGTCTCGCTTATTGATGTGGAGTTGAAAACCTTGCCGCAAAAGTAAGTCTTGTTGGTCTCGAAGGCCAGGTCGCGGTAGCAGTTGTTTCTCTCAGCAAGGCCATTCGCGTCCTTGCACACGTCCAGCCTTTCAAGCTGGCGGTTGAATGGCCCTTTCTCTATCTGCCCGCCAAGCCTCGTGACTGCAAGGATTATGGCAACAACAATGGCCAGTGCTATGAGCACTGACGTCTTGCTAAACGTCCTCTTAAGCCAAGTTACCTTCACTTTTGCATCCGCCATAGTTGCACTTGAAGCTTAAAATTACTATAAAAAGGTTATGAATGAAGAACGCCGGGACAGGGAATCCTGCTTAATAGGCTAAATTCCGTCATTTCTTCTGAACCTCCTTCTTGTTTTCATTATTCGGCTTTCAAAAACTCATCAATGTACTGCATAATCTTTTCTTTCAGTTCAAGGTTGATTGAAACCTGTTTTCCATAGCCGGTCTTTTTCAGGTGCAGTATGCCTTCTTTTATCAACTCCTGCGACATGTTTTTTGCCCTACCACGCAACTCTGAAGGGAACCCTTTTGCTAAGTTGTCAAGTGCTGTATGACTGTGCTCAAACTTTCCCTTGCGGGCAAGCTTGTGCAATATTTTCCCCTTCATCCAGCCATCAGTCAACATTAAAAGTCCACTGAAATATACTTTGAATGATAATATTTATATACTTTCCTATTTCGGTTGTTCATATGGAAAAGTCGCTATTGCTTAACATAACAGGGAATACACCCCTGTTCAAGATAATTGATTTTCTTCTGGACAATAAGGGCATGGACTTCAGCAAGTCTGACATTGCCAGGGGCGCTGAAATATCGCGAGCTTCATTGTTCAACTACTGGGAGGAAATAGAGAAGCACGGCATCGTAAGAGTAACGAGAAGCTTTGGCAAAACAAGACTTTACACTCTAAACAGCAAAAATCCTGTTACGCAAAAAATAATTGAGCTGGAAAGAACGCTGATTGCAGAAGCCATAGAGAAGGCTTCAAGCAAAAAGAGAGTGCTTGTAATAGAAAGTTGAATAATGTCTGGCTACTGAATTCCGCACGGTAAATCGGACACTTGGTGTTATTGTTTTACTTTTTTACGTTAACTTGCAACGCAAAACGAGCCATTCAACTGTTTTTGCCTTCCAAAGAGCAATCTGACTTGGTAGAATAGACGCCGGGACAGGACGGCACTCTTGAAAGACGGGTCCGACACTGCTTCTTCTGACATACCGTGTCGGAGAAAGGATTTATAATGCTTGTCGTCGCTGTTGCTCTTTTTCCGCCTCTTTCACTTCTTTCAGCTTGAAATGCCTGGCCAGCGTCCTCATTACTTCCACGAATGGCACTTCATTAGCTAGTAGCGGTATCATGTCCCTGTCCCACCTGATCTTGAGCTTGTCTGCCTTGCTGAACATTCTGGGAATGTTGAATTCTACTCTGGACTGCTTGCATTTCTGCTTTACCAGCTCAAGATTGATTGGCAAGCCCGCTTTAATGATTGTGTAGACATCGTAGTGGTCACGAGGTCTGTTCCTGCCCACAGTGGCAGCTACTTTTTCTGCGAACATCTCGTCTCGTGCCAAAGTATTGACTGAAAAGGTCGGAATGTACTCAGCATAAAAATGTTTAATCTTATGTCGTTCAGGCTTAAGGAGGATCTTGGCTCGCTTGTTTAGGTCTATGAATACTGTGCCTTCCTCGTCGCCGAAGCCCTTGTAATGAATGACTAGACGGGTGAATCCTTCAACATCTTTATCCTTGGTGATGCTGGTTGCAAATTGACTGGCTTTTATTGTTTCAGTTATCTTTCTTTTTGCCTCTTCCATTTCTATTGCGACAGTGTAGTCAATATCTTCACTTAATCTACTATGGTCGAGGAATATTTTTTGCAGGGCGGTTCCTCCTTTGAAATACAAGCCATCAATATCTTTGCACAAGTATAGAAACGCGGTCACATAATAATCTTTGGTGAGTAAGATATTGTTAAATGGGTGCTGCGACGCAATATCTGCAAATTCTCTGGGGCTTATCTTGTTGATTTCAGCCATTTTTTAGCATCCTCTTTTTTCTCAATCCGAAATGAGTGATTGCCTATTCGTCCCACAACAACACTGCTTACCCTTCTTTTAGTGCTCCTATGAAACACGATACGCGTATTGAGCACTCTCAAAACACCTTGCCGTTTTGTAGTATAAACATCAATTTGCATCGGGATTTGATCGGTCATATGCCAGTAGTTGGCTGCCGCCCATCCACCGATGACGTAATCCTTACCACCACACGCTTCATCTGCCAAAATGAAGGAATGTTCAGCCCAGCTTCCAGATTTTGCTTTTGTAGTTATCAGGTAGTACCTGTCTCGGTTTAGCTTTACAATTCGTTTCTTTTTCAACAAATGTTTGACAAAATTGTAACGCTGAGTTTTGCTTTTTGCAAACCTATCTACTTCTGATGATGAAAAAAAGTACTTGTCATAAAACTCAAGCCACGAAACAATTTCCATTTCCTTCTTCGACAGGCCTTCCATTTTATAACACCAATTAGTAAGATATTAACTAACTGATGTTACAACTATATAAAGTTTCTGTTTTTAAGAAGAACGCCGGGACAGGACGGCACTCTTGAAAGACGGGTCCGACACTGCTTCTTCTGATATACACTGTCGGAGAAAGGATATAAAAAGCTTGTCGTGAATTCGGTTAATTTCGCTTATTTTCTTTCAAATTTTCCAAGCTAAAAGTTTTTTGTTGCTAACGAACAGCTTTCG
>JACPBZ010000011.1 GCA_016180105.1 Candidatus Woesearchaeota archaeon
AAGCTGCCGTCCAGGGCAATCTTGAAACGCCCAGGGATGTTGCTGTTGAGAAAGTTTCCGGGGATTTTGTGACTTTAACAGCAGCCTTCGAATCGCTTAAGGTTCCCCCGCAAGGTCTGATGGGAAAGTACGAGTTTGAAGTCAGGGTACTTGACAGCGTTGGAAAGGAATTGTCCGCGGCTAAGGCAGAAACAGGGATGTTTGACGATGCCTACATTGAAACTTGTAAGGGAATGACTGGAAAAGGCGAGAGTATTGAGGGGAAGTGCATAACAAAGGGTTCGAGTGGTGGGGATGGGGCAAGCCTGCACGAGTGCGATGTTTATTCCCAGAAGAGGAAGGAATTGCAGGCCTTGAAAACGCCAGCAGGTGAGGATAAGCGAAAAAAAGTCCAAGCGGCTTACGCCAAGGCAACGGTGAATGAAGAACTATGTAAATACGATGATGCTTTCTTTTCTTTTTATTATGGACTTGGCGATGGCTGCGCTCCTGAGGAAGTTGATAGGGTTTGGAAGGAGTATCTGGCCGAAATAGGAAGGCCTGATGACTACGATTGTGTTAAGCCTTTAAGCTCAGAATCTGACAATGTGTGCCGGGTGAAGAGGCAGGTTGTTACGACTTTACTCGATAAGGGCTGGAAGGATGTGAGGGTGAGCAAGGGATGGGAAACGAACGTGTGATGCGAAAGAAAAAAGCCGAAGGTTTGGCATTGAACACCATAGTGATTGCGGCAATCGCCCTGATAGTGCTCCTGATTGTGATTGGGGTGATTTATGGCACGGGCAACAAGGTCCTTCCTTTTTTTAACAAGCAGTCTGATTGCGTGGGGTCGGACAAGGTTTGCCAGAAGGAAGCAGACAGCTGTGATGGCGCGAAGATATACGGCCTGAAGTGCCCATCTGAAAGCCCGGTGTGCTGCGTGAAGAAGACATAGGGTGCGATATGGCAAAGGGACGTTTGAAATTGCAAAAATTTGTCGCTGCCAAGAAAGGGAGTGAGGCGGCCGAGACTGGCTTGATTAATGTTGGCCAGCTGATTGCGAGCGCGGTTATGGTGCTCGTGTTTGTGGTTATTTTTACGGTTGCAATGAGGCTTGGCCAGAAGGAGGCTTACGCCCAGGGTCATCAGGAGAGCTTTTCCCAGCTTGTTGCCAAGCTTGAGGCCATTGATACTGGCAAGATTCCTGAGTCTGACCACGCTTTTTTCATAAGTGACAGCTTTTACCTTTTTGGCTTTAATTATTTGGACGATAACGTGAAGCACGAGGGCGGAACTGCTGGAAAGCTGTCTATGATAAAGGGGTCTCCGATTGAAGGATGCGAGAATTCTGAAGCCTGCGTCTGCGTGTGTGACAAGAAGGATTGTTCTGGGTTTGTGAACTGCAATGTGAGGCCTGACAAGACAGGAAAGCCGGCAAAAATTTCTTTTAGTAACATAAGATACTTTGCTGTCAAGGAGGACCCAAAGGACATAATCAACAAGGGCGAAAAGTATGCCTCGGGCTATGATTATCTTGCCATTTACGGGAATGAGTGGAGGCAGGGCAGGGTGATGCATCTCAAGCTTGTTGGGAGTACTATTGAGGTTAGCTTCCCCAGCACATCGTGATTGGGAGGTAAAAAGGGGTATGGCAGGCTATTTGAAAGCTAGGCGCTTCGGGAAGAAAGGCGCAAGTATGGTAATGATCCTGAGGGCTTTTGATATCGTTATTGCCGCTGGCCTGATTGTGATAATGGTCCTGTATTTGCGGAATGTGAAGGATGACACCTTTCTTGAAAAAACATATCTTGCGAGGGATGTCGGCCTGCTCATAACAACAGCCTATGCCAGCCCAGGTGATTTGCGATACTGCTATTACGAGGTTGGCAAGACCGGTCCTGAGTTTGACTACAAGGTTGAAAACGGCCAGGTTTTTGTCAAGGATGACAAGGGCGAGGTTAAATACCAGTTTGGCCAGGAAATTGCCAGGCCAGTTCAGGCTTTTAATGAGAAATTCGTGAAGGGCAAGCCCTTTGCAGTTTTTGAGATTAGGAAGGCTGGCGGTGCTGTTAGCGTCAGGCCAATAAGGGCGGGTGAGGCTTCTGACTTTTGCAAGGTTTAGGGGCAAGAAGGGAATGATTGGTTATGAGGCCGTGATGACCATAGTCAGGACGCTGATGCTTGTGTTCACGCTTATCAGCCTTGTTATGGTTGCCAATTTTTTCATTGAAAGGCACGTTGATACGAGATTCATTGAGAGCCACGTTGCAATGAACTACGCTTACTATTCGAGCACTGGGCTGGCGTATCAGGATCCAAAAATCGAGAGGGTTTATGCTGGCCTGATTGACTCTGGCAAGGGGCCAATTGATGGCAGCTTTGACTTTGGCGCTTCATTGGCTTCGAGGGCAGTGGTCTCGTTGCCAGGGTCTGAACGCGAGTTTTACTATGAAGAGACTCTTTTCAAGGATTGGGATTTCCTTTACAGGGCAGGGCTGACTAAGGGAGTCGGAGGCGTTTCAAAAGTCGGCGTGGCAAGGAAGCTGCCTTTGCTTGAAGGCGGGAGCATTAAGACTGCAGATGTAAAGCTTGAGGTCGTGAGCAGAAATGATTAGGGTGAAATTTGGCAAGCGCGGCTTGTTTGACATAGAGGATTTTTTCTCGTTCGTTGTTTACATCCTGATATTATTTATGTTCGTAATACTGCTCAGCCTGCCAAAGTGCTCACCCACGGCTGAGCAAAAGCTCACAAGCGACGTCTCCAGGTTGGACAGGCTTCACGCAGAGCAGGAGCTTTCAGAAATGCTCAGGACTCAGCTTCCGGGCAATCTTCCAGCGCTCATAGAAAGCAAGAAGTCATTGAAGATAAATGGCCTTGAGATTTATTACAGGGTTAAGGGCTATGCGGGTGCCAAGGGTGCCTTGGAGGCCAATCCAGGCCTTTACACAGGCCTCACCTACGCACAATTCATCGACAGGCTTGAGTTCCTTGAAGGCGTGTCTACTGAGACGAAAAACTCCATTTTTCAGCTCGTGACGCGGGCTGTTTTCGTGAAGGATGTTTTTCCTCCTCACATCAAGGAGCTGGACCTTGAGGAGCGGTCTTTCCTTATTTACCCGGAAGTTTACGTGAAGTATGGAGTGGCTGGGAAGTTCTATTACGAGAGTGACGCTGACTTGAGCAATCTCCCGATTTTCTACGGGGGGACTTATGGCGGGGAGGCAATTGCCGTGATTCCGTTGACCGACCAGTCGAAAAAGCCTGCCGCTGCCACTGTTGCGCTTAGGGTGGAGCAGGGTGTGCTCAGCAGCTTGGCGGAGGGGAGCTAAATGGACAAGAAAGGCTCTATTTTGGTGCCCTTGACCATAGCTTTTGCCATTTTTACCCTGATTGCGCTGCTTGTTCTCGTGTTTGCCAAGGGTGCTCAGTTTGACAAGCATCTCGGGGACAGGCAGCTTGAGCTTTTCAATATTTACCAATCAGGCGAAAAGCCGCTTTACTTTGTTGACGAGGCTGCCGCAAAGTCTGCTGACAAGGCGCTCTTGGAGGTTGCGGCTAACGGCCTTAAGGCATCAACTGATTGCGGAATGTATGATACGTTCAGGCTTTGGGCAATGGGAAGTATGGATGGCTCCTGCAGCCCTGTGCAGAAATCCTGCTATCCTGATGACGGCGACAGCCACAGAAAATATTTTGCCTATGTTTCGAGGCAGAACCTTTACGGCTACATAGACGACTATAATTCAAATCCGGATAATTATGCGATTCCGAAAGACTATGCCGACTTCGAGCTTGTCGAAAGCTCTGGTAAATTACAGCTGGTTGGGACTGCAAACGCTCCGGTGGTTGTTAGCCTTGTGGATGTCAAGACAGGCAATCCTGCGGTCGAATACGGGATGAAGCCTTCCTTCAGGCAGGATGTCGATATTGACTTTGTTGCTGATGCGCAAAATCTTGTGGCAACGTCAGAGCAGCTTATCAAGAAGGCCGAGGGAGATGCGAGAAGCATCATTGAGGCTGCTGACAATCTGAACGGCCTTGACTGGGATGAAGGGTTCAGCTACAAGAAGGAACAGTATTCCTGCACGCACGATGTTGGCTCTTGCTCGTGCTGCGTGATAGAAGAAACTTGCGAGTCTGGGGAAGTGGATCCGGAAACCGGGGAGTTTGTGTGCACGAAAAAAGGCAGTTCGATAGTTCCTGTGGGCGACGGCACCCTTTATGAGTCTGTTCCATATTACCTGGTTGACATTCCGATGAGCGTCAAGGTTCTTGACGGCGGGAGCCACAGGAGCTTTTACGTTTACGATGGGGCTGCAAAGAAGGTTGTTCCTAAGGAAGTTGAGTACAGGTTTGGGCTTGACTGGGTGGAGGCTCATCCCGAGGATTCCAGCACGTTCTGTTCCTGCGGCAATGGAAGCCCGTGCAGCGGGCTGAAAATAGACGAGAAAAAAGGGGATGCTGGTGATGCAGGGGGAGAAGAGAAGGAAGCCAGCTATGCCTGCACAATCACTTGCACTGACGACAGTTCCTCTGACTTTTGCACTTCAACCAATCTCGATGGCAAGTACGAGGTTGACGACGAAACCGGAATTTCGTGCAGCTACACTTGCCCCTCTTGCCCTGATGGCTGCTCAGACGGAAGCTGCAAGGAAAGCGGGGGAACGATTAACTGATGCGTCATTGCATCATAGCGCAAATTATTTATAGCCGCATCTTCGGTTTGAATTTTGGGGTTATTGAATGATTCGCTTGTCCTATGATGAGATAGCTGCAAGGATTTCTGAGAAGAGTGGCCTCAGCCAGGCAGAGCTTTCTGACCGTGTTGAGAGGAAAATGGCTCAGCTTGCCGGCTTGGTTAGCAGGGAAGGTGCTGCCCATATTGTTGCATCTGAATTGGGCATAAAGCTTATTGACCAGATGTCTGGAAGGCTCCAGATAAAAAACATTCTGAATGGGATGAGGGATGTTGAGGCTGTTGGGAAGGTGCTGCAGGTTTTCGGGGAGCGCTCGTTTAGCAGCAATGGCCGAGATGGTAAGCTTGCCAGCCTGCAAGTTGCTGATGAAACTGGCAGCATCAGGGTTGTCTTGTGGAATGAGCAGGCTGAACAGGCCAGGCTTGTTAAGGCCGGCGACGTCGTGAAGGTCAGGGGTGCCTATGTCCGTGACCGCGAGGGCGGAAGGGAGCTGCACTTGGGTGACAGGAGCACTCTTGTCGTCAATCCTCCCGGCGAGAAAGTTGATGTTGCTATTCAATCACCACAGCAGCCGCAGCAAGTTTCCATACCAAGGAAGAAGCTTTCCGAGCTTTCAGGGTCAGATGCTCTTGCTGAGGTCCTTGGCACTGTAGTCCAGGTTTTTGACATAAAGTTTTTCGAAGTGTGCCCAAGCTGCGGGAAGAGGGCCAGGCTGTCTGAAGGCTCTTTTGCATGTGATGCGCACGGCAAGGTAAGCCCTTCATATTCTTATGTTATGAATGCTGTCATTGATGACGGCACTGAAACAATGAGGCTTGTTCTTTTCAGGAGGATGGTTGAAAAGCTTCTTGGCAAGTCAGAGCAGGAGATTCTTTCCTACCGCTTGAACCCGGATTCGTTTCAACAGGTCAAGAATGACCTTCTCGGGACTTTCGTCAGGGCTGTTGCAAGGGTTAACAAGAATGAAATGTTTGACCGGCTTGAGCTCGTTGCGCAGGAGATTCACGAGGCAAGCCCTGATGAGGAAATAACAAGGCTTAATAACGAGCTTGCCGCGAAAGAGCCACAATCTTCTTAGATTTTTATTGGTATTAATTGGTTAATTCCATGTTAGTTTCTCAAATTGGCTTCGGCATTCTCTTTTTTAAGAGCACTTAGCTTTTCATCAATAGTAACATAAATCTCCTGAGGTGGTATTTCACCTTTAATCTCATTTTTGTCCTCTTCTTCTTGTATTCTGACTTCATCAGGCTTCTCAACATTAAACATCTTCCAGGACACTTTACCACTCTCAATAGCGTGCTTTAATTTTTTCTCTTGGATGCTTAACCTACTATCACCTGTTTTCACTTCTAAAAAAATAACCTGTTTAATGTCGTTTTCAGAAGCACCGTCAAAAATTATGAAGTCAATCGGAGAGCCTAAGAATTTCATATCGGAAGGACGAAAAGGGAACTTCGGCAGATATGGACTTACCTGCTCCCAAAGTTTGCCTAATAGAGTCCTTTTTGATCTTCTAATTGCATCATAACGCATATATTTTTCTGCACTTTGAATTAGGCCTTTAATTTCTGACAAATCGGTTGAATACTTAAGCTCCCAACTGTGAACTAAGTTTTTAATGTTAATTTCATTATCAGTTTGGATTTGAAGAATATGACTTTTATAGGTGTTAGCCAACGATTCTATCTTTAGTTTCCATTCCGCATCCAGAGCCTGTCTCTTATCTGACCACTTAATTTTGTCATAGATATACTTCCCAATGAAAAATCCTATAAGAAGACCTACAAAGCCAAAAAATAAAGTCAGCAAGACCATTTTATATCTTTGGAGCTTTTTAGTTTATAACCATTTCTAAGTAATTCTGGCTGTAATCGTGATTCTTCTGCTTCTAAAGTTAAGCTTCGCTTAATTCACTGGACACTGGACATTTGCCCGGACAGGGTATTTAAAGAGGTTCTTTTCACGTAGGGTCACCGGCAAGCGGGATGTCGAGAAAGGCGTAGGTGAAAACGAATGAGGGAATACAGTGAAGTTGTGGCATCGGCGGCTATCGGGCAGCAGGCGGGCGGAACTATAATCAGTGAAGCACCGGTGGGCATTCTTCCCAATTCGCCTGAAAAAAGGTTCAAGATAGGGGGCATTACCGCTACGATTTGGAAAGGGCTTTCCATCAAGGGCGAGACTTACTATAACGTCCAGGTTGGCAAGAATTACAAGGCCAAGGATGGCACTTGGAAGACCACTCATTCATTGAAGGAGACTGACATCCACAAGGCAATGGTGCTTCTTCAGAAATCTTACGAGTACGTATTGGTTCAGCAGCACAACGCTGTGTTGAATTAAAAACATTTAAAATATGAGGTGATTGCGGTGAGAAGAAGGTCAGAATCTGTTTTAGTGGAAGAGGAACTGGTTGGGGAGGAGGAAGTGGTAAGGTCTGAAGGCGGCAGGGGCTCTGAGCTTGAGCAGCTTCCAGGAGTTGGTGCTGCAACTGCTGAAAAGCTGGCTTCAGGCGGTTACGATACTCTCCTGAGCGTGGCTGTTTCCACTCCCGGCGAGCTGGTTGAATTAACTGGCGTGACAGAGCTTGCTGCAAGGAAAATGATTCAATTTGCCCGCGACAAGCTTGAGATGGGCTTTGTTTCAGGCGAGGATGTTCTTGCAAGGAGGCAGGGCATTGAGAAGATAAATTCAGGCAGCTCTGCCCTTGATGCTTTAATGGGAGGAGGGTTTGAGACTGGCGCAATTGCAGAAGCCTATGGCGCCTACGGCGCGGGCAAGAGCCAGCTTGCGCACAGCCTTGCTGTCAATTGCATAAGACAGTACCAGGACGCGTTTGTTGTCTTCATTGACACAGAGTCGACATTTAGGCCTGAGAGAATAGTTGATATCGCCAAGGCGCAGGGTATTGAGCCTGATAAGGTGCTTAAACAAATAAAGGTTGCAAGGGCTTTCAATTCTGACCATCAGATGCTTTTGGCAGAGAAAGTTGATGACCTTATTAAAAAGCAAGGCTTGAAAGTCAAGTTGGTCATTGTTGACTCCCTAACTGCTCATTTCAGGGCAGAGTTCATTGGGCGTGGCACTTTGGCCGACAGGCAGCAGAAAATCAACAAGCATATGCACACCTTGATGAAGCTGGCTGAGTTGAACAACCTCTGCGTATATGTTACCAACCAGGTGATGGCGAAGCCCGATGTTTTCTTCGGCGACCCGACAGAGGCGATTGGCGGCCACGTTGTTGCCCACGCTTCAACTTATCGCCTTTACCTGAGAAGGGGCAAGAAGGGCACGAGGGTTGCAAAGATGATTGACAGCCCAAGCATGCCTGAGGGCGAGGCAACTTTTATGCTGGATGCCTCTGGCGTAAGGGACATATGAGAACTTTGGAGCGGTGGGTAGAAAATTTTAAATACCCACAATTCTTCTCTCAGCCCTAATAGGAGCGGCTATAGGCAGTCTTACTTCTGCAATCCTACTTGATAAAAATCCTACCCAAGAAACTCTCGCTAGAGATTTTTATCTAACAGAAGAAGCAGTTCATACCAGCCCTCATTCTCTAAGAAAACGTATCGACCAAGGAGACAAAAGTTATATCCTCGTAGATGTCCGTAGTCCCCAAGAATATGCCAAAGAACATATTGTT
>JACPBZ010000012.1:0-7117 GCA_016180105.1 Candidatus Woesearchaeota archaeon
CCAGGGCATATCGCATTGACACGCACTTTTTGCGGCGCGAAGTCAAGCGCCATCGACTTTGTAAGCTCAATCAGGCCGCCCTTGGAAGCACAGTACGCAGCTATCCTTGCAAAGGCAACGCAACCGGCAATCGAGGACGTATTCACTATTGAGCCTCCTTTTTGCTTTACCATTTCAGGAATGGCATACTTCGAGCACAGCCACGCCCCCTTCAGGTTAATATCAATGACACTGTCCCAGTCAGCTTCGCTGCACTCAACAGCATTCCCCCACCTGACAATGCCCGCATTGTTGTAAAGGACGTCAAGCTTGCCGAATCTTTTCACTGCAGCTGCAACAAGATTCCTGGCATCCAAGTCCTTAGACACGTCAGCTTTCACAAACAATGCAGCCCTGCCAATCAGCCTCGAAGTTTCCTTCCCGCCCTTCTCATCATAATCTGCAACAACTACCTTGGCCCCTTCCTTGGCAAAAAGAATCGCAGAAGCCCTCCCAATGCCAGAACCTGCGCCAGTAACTATCGCGACCTTGCCCCTAAGCCTGCCAGTCATACGTTCACCTCCTGCCCTTCCTTCCTCCCTTCCAAAGCCTGTAAAGCCAAAAATAAACAAGACCGATAATTCCAACCAGCAGCGCAACATACAAGGCGCTTGTCAAAGTTCCGTAAGAATTACCGCCATAACCCGCTCCCATCATTCCACCTGCGCCCATCATTTGCCTGCCCCAGCCAAACTTCGGGACGTCATCGTTCCACCAGCCCATCATCCCCATCATCCCAGCCATAGGCCTGTCGCCGCAATACATCGACTGCGCAAGATTAACGTGGAATCTCTCGTGATATTCAGCATCCTCCAGGATGCCCATCCTTTCGTGCATAAGCTCGTGCAAATCTCCTGGATGCATCAACTCCATCAGGTATTCGCCAACAGCCTCAAGCTGCTCATCGCTGAGATTGTCGCAGCTTACGCCACTTTCCACAATCCCTTTTCCTTCTGCTATTTCAGTCTCACCGCTATGCGCAAAACCGGCAACGGCCACCAAAAGAAAAACAACAAGCAAAAAGGAAGCAAAACCAGCTTTTCGAAAAACCATTGCAATCACCTCACTCCTTGCAGCAATCAATCAGCTTCTTAAATGCTTCGGCAACGCCCGATAGCCTGGACTTCCCTTGCTTTTCAACAATCGCCGCCAGCTTTCCACTGCCACTGCCGCCTGCGCCATTGACAGACCAGAACAAAGTGTAAAGATTGAAAGCCTCCAGGAACATTTCCTCCGCTTCCTTTCTCTTCCCATCGTGAAGATACTTGGTCCCAACTTCCGTGAGCCTCATCGTTGCCGCAAGAAGGTGCTTTGAGATGCACCAGTCTTCAGCATTGTTCTCCTTGACTATCTTTTTCAGCAACCGCTTTCTAATCTCCCTGGTTTGTTCCAGCATATCAAGATATCTTTGCTCATAAGTCTTCACAAAGCTGAACAGGAAATGCTCCTCAAGGCTAATAAGATTCATCAATCCAATGCTCAAGTCCTCGCCAAGCGAAAGGTCCAGCCCTGTTTTATTTTTCACTTCCTCAATGCGCTTGATAAAATTCTCCATATCAGGTCACAACGTAAAAAACCATCCCGGTAACAGCCAATACGGCCAAAGTCAGTGCAATCCCCTGGTAAGGCACAAGGCTCCTTCCCCTCACAGCCCTTATCCCTTTGTGAACCGCAAAAGCCGAGACCGTAACTGCAGAGCCGGCAATAAGCCCGACAAGAAGCTTGTCAACGCCAAGCATAACAAACGAGGGGTCAGACGAGCCGAGAAGCCCCGCCATGTAAAGCGTAAGCATCGTGAGGACAACAGAGGCAATTACCGATATTGCTTGCTGCAGGGGAACAAACTGCACCCCCTTTCCCTTTTTTACCAGCCAGTTATTGAACCAAAGCCCGATTGACACTGCAAAACCGCCAATAAAAGTTCCTACAACAGAATCATCAACTCCCAAAAGCCTCGTGGCAGCAACTCCACCGGCTGTCGCGGCAGCGCACAACGGGCAATGGGCTGCCACAGACTGGGCCGCAACCACGGCAGCAGGGGCAACAACCAACGCTTTCCTGAACATTTTCATCACTGCGGCATGGGCGGATTCATATCCATCGCCCTCATATTGGGCGCAATCCTATTGTATTCCTCATCAATCAATTCCCTGACTTCCCTG
The DNA here is from genome assembly GCA_016180105.1 of Candidatus Woesearchaeota archaeon. GTDB lineage: Archaea > Nanobdellota > Nanobdellia > Woesearchaeales > UBA10216 > UBA10216. The sequence continues at coordinate 2,202 of JACPBZ010000012.1, forward strand.
AGCGTGCTTCCGCTGGAGAGCATTTCATCAGCCAGGATTGCAAGGTCAACGCAGTAAGGGCAATCAATCGCGGCGTGGTCCTCCCAGGAGCCATCAGACCTCTGGAAGCAGTCAGCAAGATTGTCCATCTTGGGAATTGTCTTTCCGCGATGGCTCATAGCATGCATTCCGCACCCACAATGGCAAGTGAGGAACTTAAACTCGTCCTTCCTGGCAACCGCGACCTGGTAAGCCTTCATTATCTTCGCATTTTTCGTGGCAAAATCCGGCATTTCAAGACTGGCGACAACCGTGCCTTCCCCGTGGCTGGCTTTAGGGCCATACAGCCTGTACAGGGGCACTGCAGCACCGAGCAGAATTACAGCCATTATGAGAACAGAAACCCACCTTGAACCCGCCATTTTTCCCTCCCTCCAAAGCTTTTCAAGAAGTGTAAAGCTTCAAGTATATAAATTTTTTGTTATATCCAATATGGACATATTACGCATACCGCTTCAAACGCGTTTTCAGAAGCCTTGCAGCCGCCACAAGAATGACGGCACCGCCAGCCAACCTAAAAAAAAGAATAAAGTCCTGGAGAGCCTGCAACGGCATCCCGAAAATTATTATGCCCCCATTAAGCATCAGTGCATTGGTTGAAAGGCACCCCATTTTCCTGATTTTAAGGATGAGCAGCACAACAAGCAAAGCAACTGCGGCTGTCCACAAAGGAACTGCCACGCTTTGGAGAAAAAGCAACGGCATGCCCGTAACTGTCACGCCCATAACTGCCAAAAAAGCAATGGCTGCAGTGCAAACATTATGGCAAACAGCCCAGGAACTGAATATGCCCATCAGGCCGCTTGCGCCGCTGCCCACGCTAAGAAGCCTTTCCCTTAAGCTTGCTTTCTGGCCGCTTCTTATAGCCTTGCCTTTCGGTTTCACCATTATGGAAAGCCACAGTTGCAGCGGTTGTTAAAATATCTATGTTTTTCTTTCCAAGAACGCGTCCCTGCACTCATCGCTGCAAAAATAGCTTTTCTTGCGGTTAATGACCGCAACTATGGCGCTACCGCTGCTTTCGTCCACTTCCATTCCACAGACAGGGTCGGTAGCCATCATCCCCCGAACACGCTTATTATGCCGTATATCAGCACAATTCCAGCAATCATCAGGATAAACTGCGTTATTGACCTCATAACCCCGGCTTCCTTGTGAAGCTCAGGAATGAGGTCAGCTGACGCAATGTAAATGAAGCCGCCAGCAGCGAACGCCAGAAGGAAGATGGTCAAATGGCCAAGCTGATTGAGGAAGACAAAGCCCAAAATGCCACCAATGACTGCAAAAAGCGCAGACACGAAATTGAAAAGCAGCGCCTTTCCCTTCGTCAAGCCGCCGTATATCAGCAGGCCAAAATCGCTAATCTCCTGAGGAATCTCGTGAAGGGCAATAGCTATAGTGGTGGCAATTCCCAACGGCACGTTCGTGAGAAAACTCGCTGCAATAATCGTGCCATCAAGAAAATTGTGGACCGCATCGCCAATCAGGCTAAGATAAGTGAACGCGTGAACCTCCTTATGGCCCTCGCCTTTCAGCTCCCTGTGATGGTGATGATGCCACGAGACAAAGCGCTCAATGGAATAGAAAACCAGAATGCCAATAATGATAAAAACCGTTACTGGAACATCACTGACACCGGCCTCACCAGCGGCTTCAAGGGCTTCTGGAATGAGGTCAAAAAAAGCTGCGCTAATCAGGGTGCCAGCGGCAAAAGCAACCACCCCGAAGAGAATATTGTTGAGAAGCGACTGCCGTATTCCAAGGGTAAAGACACCCACGAAGGAGAGCAGACTGACGGCCAGGACGCCAGCAAGCACCAAGCCAAACTCGTAAGCCATTCTAGTCGCCACCCCTCAGCTGGACAGCCTTGGCAACCCTGCTGACTGCCAGGAGATAGGCGCCGGTCCTCAAGTCAACCTTATGCTCCCTTGACCTTTCCAGGACATTCACGAACGAAGTCGTGATTATCCTCGCCAGCTTTTCATTGACTTCCTTGGTGGTCCAGTAATAGCCGTAGTTGTTTTGGACCCATTCAAAATAGCTGCCTATGACGCCGCCAGCATTCGCAAGCACATCCGGAACAACAGGAATCTTTCCCTGGTGCAGAATCTTGTCGGCTTCAGGCGCAGTCGGGCCATTGGCCAGCTCAACTACCGCCCTTGCCCTTATGCTGCCCGCATTTTTGGCCGTGATCTGATTTTCGGTTGCGGCTGGAATAAGTATATCAACGTCCAGCTCCAGAAGCTCGTCATTGCCAATGACCCGGGCTTTGGCCTTGTCAGTAACCGAGCCGGCATAGTAGCACTTGGCAATCATTCCCTTCTCAAGCTTGCAGGCCATTGCAGCCCCCGGATCAAGGCCGCTCTTGTTGTAAATCGCGCCCTGGGAGTCACTCAAGGCAACAATTTTGTAGCCTGCATCAAAAAGAAACTCAGCAGCATTATGGCCAACGTTGCCGAAACCCTGAATTGCAACCGTGGTGGACTTTGGCTTGAGCTTCAACAACTTCGCAATCTCCTGCACGGCAACAAAGCCGCCATAGCCCGTGGCTGCCTCGCGGGCAGGTATCCCGCCAAGCTCAACAGGCTTCCCGGTAAAAGCGCCAGGAGCGTGATGGCCGGTCAGCTTCTCATACTCGTCAAGCATCCACGCCATAATCTGGCTGTTTGTGTACATATCCGGGGCAGGAATGTCCTTGTCAGGGCCAATATTGTCAACATACTGCTGCACATAACCCCGACTTAGCCGCTCAAGCTCAGCCTGGGAAAGAACTTTCGGATCGCAAATGACACCTCCCTTCGCCCCCCCAAAGGGTATGCCGGCAAGAGCACTCTTCCACGTCATCCACATGGACAAAGCCTTGACTTCATCCATCGAAACATCCTGACTGAACCTGATGCCTCCCTTGAACGGGCCAAGCGCATCATTATGCTGGATGCGGAATGAATTGTAATTCTGGGTGTGGCCGTCATCCATTCTCACCGGAATGTCATCAGTGAGCTCATTCTTCGGCTGCGAAAGAACCGAAAAAGTTCTCTTATCAACGCCAAGAAGGTCGGCAGCAGCCTTGAGCTGCTTCTTTGCTGATTCAAAAGGATTGTCAACCATTACCTTATTTTGCCAAATAACCAAGTTTAAATAGTTTATTGATTTCCATTATCAATAAATGGCAAGGGTTACAAGACAAAAAAGGCACATTGAGCAAACGATAGCAAACTTCAGGTTCCTGTTTGATGCTGAAACACTTCACAGTGAAGTGTCCAAAAGCGACAAAAGGACAGGCATAGCCACAATATACCGCTTCCTGAAAAATATGGTGGCTGAAGGCAAGTTGCATGCGTACCAATGCAATCGCCAAACGATTTATTCAGCAAGCACGGTGAGCCACTGCCACTTTACCTGTGAGAACTGCAAAGAAGTGCGCCACATACAGCTGAAAAAACTGGACTTCCTGCAAAGCGAAATCAAGGGAGGAATATGCCACTTCCAGATAGATGTAACGGGAATCTGCGAAAAATGCAAAAAAGAAACGAAATAAAAATCTAGAAAAAAGCTTATTTCTTCTTCTTGCTTCCCTTCTTTTCCTTCCCATCACTGCATCCACAACTTCCGCACATACCACTCACCTCCCGCGTTTCTGAATCTCCTCAAGATAAAGAACGGCTGACAAGGCAGCCTTGGCACCCTCGCCAACAGAAACAACAACCTGCTTCTCCTTCAGCTGGGTAACGTCGCCAGCAGCAAAAAGCCCTGGAACGCTCGTCCTGCATTCGGCATCCACCACTATCTCGCCGCGCTCATTAAACCTGGCAAGCCCCTTAACAAATTCCGTGTTTGGAACATAGCCCACCTCAACAAACACGCCATCAACAGGAAGAGCAAGATTTTTCCCATCCTTCCTCAGCATCAAGGACCTCACAAAGGAGTTCCCCCGTATTTCCTTCACAGAGGTACCTGTCAGGACTCTTACCTTCCTGCTCCCCGTAACAGCCTCAGCCACCTTTTTCATCCCGCCCTCGGTCTTGAGCTTCCCGTTTTTCTCAACAAGATAAATCTTCCTTGCAATCTCGAGCAAAAACAACGTGGCAAACAGCCCTGTCCTCCCTCCGCCAATGACTGCGACCGTCTTGTTCCTGAACAAAGGCCCGTCACAAATCGTGCAGTCAGAAACTCCCTTGCTGCTAAACTTCGCCTCGCCAGGGATGCCAAGCTTCTTGAACCTCCGGCCAGTCGCGATAATGACACTTTTTGAGCGGTAAACCCTTCCGGCAGTCTTCACGGAAAAAACCTGACCTCTCTTGCTCACGCCAATTGCCTTCTCATCCTTCACAGGAACCTTGTACTTCGAAAGATGCTCCTTGAACCTTCCGATGAGGTCAAAGCCGGTAATGTACTGGTAGCCGAGATACGCCTTCAAATTTGGCACGAGGTTGGCAAGCCCACCAACCTGCTCAGCCAGCATCACGAACTTAAGATTCTGCCTCACGGCATACAACGCCGCGGACATCCCAGCAGGCCCCCCGCCCACAATGACAAGGTCGTACACCCTCATTGCCTCCTTCCAGGAAACAGCGCAACGGCAATCCTCACGAGCAGGGTAAAAGCAATCACAACAGAAGCCACCAGGCTTATCGGCAACAACCCACCAGGCCAGCCCGAAGGCTTAAGCCAGCCCTCGATTCCCATAACGAAGACGTGAAGAAGCACAAGAGCCAAGGCAAGATAGCCCGCCCTCTGAACAGCCTTCCACTTCCTCTCATCAAGCGCAGCCCCAATCGAAGGGATAGAAGCCAAGGCGACCGCAAAAAAAATGAAAAACGCCAAAATGCCAAACAACATTGACAGCTCGCCAGTAAGGTTCAGCTTTCCACCATCAG